>JACPVA010000066.1 GCA_016191995.1 Burkholderiales bacterium
GACGCTTCTTCTTCGTCGAGGTAGGCATCCGCGCATGATCGCAAAACCCCTTATGCCGCGACTGCCGCCAAACTTCGATGCCATGCGGGTTACAGGCCCATCAGACACTGGATTTCACCCACACGACATCCTGAAGACCCGTCTTTCGTCATCGTGCGGTTCGAGGCGCTGCAATGTCCCAGCTAGCGCGTGAAGATCACCCTGGGCAGCTGCGCGCGGCGCTCGACCGGGTCGCCCGCGGCGTCGCAGGACTGCCAGTGGACCGGGTCGTCGACCGTCTCGTCGACGACGGCGCGCAGGCCGTCCGCAGCCGCCGCGCCGTGGCCGGCATGCGCCAGCTCGAGGTAGGCGACCAGCTCGGCCAGGCCTTGCTGCAAGGGGGCGTCTTCGAGCAGCTCGCGCAGCGTGACCTGCGCGCTGCGGCGCAGCGCCTGCTGGACGTTGGCGCGCAGCCGCGCCTTGTCGATCACGATCTGGTCAAAGAGGCGCGCGGTATCGATATCCGCCTCGCCGGCGTCGAGCACGAGGTCGGCCAGACAGGGCCGCGCGGTCGGCGTGAATAGCGGGCGCTCGAGCGGCAGCTCGACCGACGCCCCCATCGCGTCGATCGCGGCCGCGGTGCCGGCAGGCGGCGCGGTGCGCAGCGCCAGCGCCTTGGCCTCGATGCCGCGCAGCAGGTCGAGGATGCGGCGGTTTTCCAGGAAGGCCCGGTCGTCGAGGAAGCGGCGCAGCTGCTGCGACAGCCGTGCCACCGTGCGCTGGGTGTGCTCGCCGGCCTCCAGCCAGTCGTGGTGCACGCGGCGCGTCCGCGGCTCGGGGTCCAGCGCCGCGACCGCGGGCAGCGCCAGCGCCCGCTCCAGGTGCGCCGTCAGCGCCTCCTGCCGGCGGCTCGACATCAGGAAGTCCCAGAAGGCGCGGAAGCTGCGGCCCTGGTCGGAGTCGGCGATCGCATCGCGCTCGCCCATGATCTGGTCGAGCAGCGCGCCCTTGGAGCCCTCCCACAGCGCGATCGTCTCGCGCACCTTGCGGTCGAGGCTGCGGAAGTTGTGCTCGACCTCGCGGAAGTCGGCCAGCAGCTCGCGCGCGAGCTGCTGGAACTGCAGGAAGCGCTCCTTGACCGCGGTGTCGTCGAGCAGCGGCAGGTCGCCGGCGAGCACGCGCGCGATCTCGGCGTCGATCTCGTCGCGCCGGCGCTGCAGCTCGGCCAGGCGCAGCGCGGGGTCGGCCTCGGTGCCGGCGCTGATCTGCTCCAGCAGCGCGAACAGCGTCAGCAGGCGCGACTCGGTGCCGACGAAGGGGCGCTCGGTCAGCGACGCCAGCCAGGCGACGGCCTTCTCGGTCGCCGGGGTGAGGTCGAACTGCGCCTCGTCGGTGCCGGGCTTGTAGAACTTGCGCAGCCAGCCCTTGTCGGGCGCGGCCCAGTCGTCGAGATACTCCTGCGCGCGCTTCGGGTAGGCGCTGGCGCCGAGCTGCTCGTGCAGCGCGAACAGCTCGTCGTCCAGCGCCTCGACCAGGTCGGCCTCGCTCATCGTGCGCACGTTCGGCGCGACGAAGACGCGGTGCAGGAAGGCGGCCACCAGCGGCGCGTGCGGCGACGCGAGCAGCCGCCAGGCGGGATGCTTGTCGCGCAGGGTGGCGAGGGTGGGGTGGTCCATGCGGGTCGTTCGGGTGCGCCGCGCGTGCGGCGCAGTGCATCACCGAGTCATTCCTCGAACAGGTCGGAGTGCGTTCCGGTGCGAACGAACACGATCGAGTTGCCGTCGACGCGATAGATCAGCAGGAAGTCGCCACCGAGATGGCACTCGCGATGATCGGCCCATTCGCCCCGCAAGGAGTGATCCCGCCACTCGGGGCCGAGCGGCGCGTCGTTGGCGACCAGCAGCAGCATCGCCTCTTTCAGGCGCTTCAGGTCGTAGCGGCCGGAGCGGGACAGGCGCTCCCAGTCCGCGAGGAAGGCCCTGGTGTAGTCACACGCTCGGGGCGGCGCGGCCCGCTTACTGCTGGCCGGCCTTTTCGAGCTCATCGATCAAGGCACGCGCGGAGCCGAAACGGACGGCACGCGACTTCGCCATCGAGCGTGCCTCCTGCGCGGCCGCACGGGTCCGGGCGTTGGGCACCTTCAGCTCCAGCGGAAAGGCCTGGTCGTCGACGACGCGCTTGAGCAGGATGCGCACCGCGTCGGACACCGACAGGCCCATGGCCGCCAGAGCCTCGCTGGCCTGGGTCTTGACTTCCTCGTCCACGCGGACGTGCAGCATCGTCGATTGGGCCATGGTCAGGTTGGGTGTTTGAACGAATTATGTATCTCGCATGCGATACAGTCAATCTCCACACGGGTTCTCGATCCCGCGCCCCGATTGCCCCTGTAGCACGCGCGTCGGCCGCTACGCCTTCGGACCGCGTCGAGCCGAGGTCTTGGACGCAGCGGCCTTCGTCGCGACAGGCTTCTTCTTCGCCGCGGTCGCCCGCGCCGCCTTCGCGGCGGCCGTCTTCGCCGGCTTCGCCTCGGCGCGGGGCGCGGTCGGCTTGTCCGCGGCTCTTGCGGGTCCTGCGGCTTTCTCCGCTTTCGCGGCTTTCGCGACCTTTGCGGCGTTTGCGACCTTCGCGGCCTTCTCGGCCTTCGCGGGTCGGCCGGTGACCTTCTTCCCGGCTGCGCCGTCGGCAGGCACCATCGCGCTGGCCATCTCGATGCCGAACACATCGGCCAGTGCGGCATCGTCGAGCACCCGGCTCGTCGCCGCCTTCTTCGCCTTGGCCGGCAAGGCCGCGGCCTGGGTCGCGAGCAGATCGCCGGCATCGACCTGGCGCAGGACGAACAGCAGCTCGGGCTTCTCGTCCAGCCGCGCGCCGACGCCGTACAGCGCGGCGGCGACATGCTTGCACATGCTCGCCCAGTCCGGGCATGAGCAGCCGAGGCGGATCTCCTTCGGCGCCGGGAAGAGCCCGGTTCCCGGCGCGCAGATGCGCTCCATGACCGGCTTCGACAGGCGCCCCTGCAGCAGCTCGACCAGCGAGGCGATCGACCCGGTGCATTCGTCGACCAGCCGGCTCCATTGCGCCGCGGGTACCGGGGCGATCGCGATCTCGATCCGGTACAGGCTCGACCCCATCACCTGCGCGATCACCTTGCCAGGCTCGATCTTCAGGTCGATGACCGAGCCGTTGCGGACATAGCCGCGGCCGCGCGGCAGGCGGTTGGCGAAGTCGCTGTAGGCCTCGAGGTTGTCGCACCAGGCCTTGCCCCAGAAAGTCCGCGCGATCTTGCCCGAGGCCAGCGCGACCGGCTCGAAGGCGCTCCCGGCCTTCTTCGCCTTCTCCAGCGCCTGCCTGGCCGCGGCTTGTCGCCGGGCGACCGGCACATACGGCTTCCATCCCCCGTACATCAAGACTCCTCCACGGCATGGATGTCCAGCTTCACCAGATCGAGCAGCTCGCGGTCGCTCAACTCGGTGAGGTTGATTTCGCTGCCGCCTTCGACGACGTCGGTCACCAGCGCCTGCTTGTCGCGGATCAGCGCGTCGATGCGTTCCTCGACCGTGCCGCGGCAGACGAACTTGTGCACCAGCACGTTGCGGTGCTGGCCGATGCGGTAGGCGCGATCCGTCGCCTGATTCTCCACCGCCGGGTTCCACCAGCGGTCGAAGTGCACGACATGCGAGGCCGCGGTGAGGTTGAGCCCCGACCCGCCGGCCTTGATCGACAGGACGAAGAAGGGCGTTCGCTCGTCGTCCTGGAAGCGCTGCACCAGCTCGCGCCGCCTGGCCACCGGCGTGCCGCCGTGCAGCACCAGCCCCTCGCGGCCGAAGATGCCGCCGAGGAAGGCGGCCAGCGGCGCCGTGGCCTGCTGGAACTGCGTGAAGACCAGCATCTTCTCCTGCCGCGCGGCGACGGTGTCGGCGATCTCGCGCAGGCGCGCGAACTTGCCGCTGTCCTGCGGCTGCCAGCCGCCATCGCCCAGCCATTGCGAGGGGTGGTTGCAGATCTGCTTGAACCGCATCAGGTAGGCCAGCACCAGGCCCCTGCGCTCGATGCCCTCGGCACCGTCCAGCGCCTCGGTCAGTGCCGTGACGGCCTTCTGGTAATGCGCCGCCTGGCTGGCGGCCAGCGCGCACCAGGCGGTCAGTTCGGTCTTGTCCGGAAGGTCGGCGATGATGCGCTTGTCGGACTTCAGCCGCCGCAGGATGTAGGGCGCCACGAGCGACCGCAGCGGGCCGTAGTGGCCCGACTCGGCAAGGCGCCTGGCGAAGCCGGCGAAGACGCGCTCCGATCCCAGCAGGCCCGGATGGGTGAAGTCGAAGATCGACCACAGGTCGGACAGGCGGTTTTCGACCGGGGTGCCGGTCAGCGCGATGCGCGCGTCGGCCTTCAGCTGCTTCACCTGCCGGGTCTGCCGGGCGCCCGGGTTCTTGATCGCCTGCGCCTCGTCGACGATCGCCAGCCGCCACCGCACCTCGGCCAGCCTGGGCAGGCGCGGCAGGGTGCCGTAGCTGGTGACGACGAGGTCGACCCCGGCCAGCCGCGCCGCGTCGAGCGCCTGCAGGTCCTCGCGCGGCATCCCGGATGGATGGGCGAGCAGGCACTTCAGCCCGGGCGCGAAGCGGGCCGCCTCCTGCATCCAGTTGGCCAGCAGCGAGGCCGGGGCGACGAGCAGGCTGGGGCGACTTTCGCGGCCCTCGTCCTGCTGCTGCAACGACAGCAGCAGCGCCAGCACCTGGATCGTCTTGCCCAGCCCCATGTCGTCGGCCAAGCATGCCCCCAGGCCGAGGCGGGTGAGCAGCGACAGCCAGCGCAGCCCGTCCTGCTGGTAAGGGCGCAGGGTGGCGGCGAGCCGGGGGCCGGGGTCGATGGCGGCCAGCCGATCGGGCGCGCGCAGGCCGCGCAGGGTCTCGGCCAACCATGGGCCGGCGCCGATCTCGGACCAGTCGGCGTCGGGCGCGGCGTCGTCCAGCGTGGCGCCGGCGAGCAGGCGCATCGCCTGCGCCAGCGGCAGCCCGTCGCGCGCGGCCGCCTCGATGGCGCGGAAGCGGTCGAGCAGGCGCGACAGGCGCGCGCGGTCGACCTCGATCCAGCGGCCGCGCATCCACTGCAGGCCATCGCTGCCGGCCAGTAGCGCGCGGATCTCCTTCGCGGTCAGCGGCTCGCCGTCGAGCGAGACCTCCATGTCGAAATCGACCAGGGCCTCCAGCCCCAGCTTCGACGGCATCGCCGTGCCGACGGTGGCCTTCACCTTCGGCCGCGCCGGGCGGCCGGACTGCCATTGCGCCGGCATGCGAACGACGATGCCGGCGGACTCGATCCTGGGCAGGTCGGCGAGGAATTGCAGCGCGTCGCCCACCTGCCAGCGCAAGGGGTGGTAGAGCTCGCCGGAGTCGACCATCGCAGCGATCCACGCGCATTGCTCGGCCGCACGCTGCACCGGCATCAGCAGCGACAGCAGCTGCGCCTTCTTGCGGCCGCCGGAGAATTCGGACAGCGCCTGCGACAGCGGCAGGTGCTGCGCCTTGCCGTGCGCCGACAGCTGCGTGGTGTAGGTGGCCATGAAGGCGAAGGGTGCGTCGGGATCCTTGCGGTTCTCGGCCAGGTTGAAGTGAACCCGGCCGACGAGGTTCCAGGCCGGATGGCGCGCCTTGAGGAAGTCCTGCAGCGACTCGCCCGAAGCCTTCAGCGCGCGCGCGAGCGCGGCGTCGACGGCCGACCACAGCGCGACGAGCCGCTCCGGCGCGAGGTACTCGGCACCGGGCATCGGCGGCGCATCGGCGATCAGCAGCGCGAGCGCCAGATCGTCGGGCGGCGGCACCGGCTCGCCCTCCAGCGTGGTGCAGCGCGCGGTGACGTAGCGCGCCGCGAAATCGCGCCACCACGCCCACACCGGCGGCAGCGCCGCGCCGGCGAGTGCCGCGCCGAGGTGCAGCAGGCCCTGGCCGGCATCGGCCGCGAAGGCGGCGGCGATCGGGTCGTGCTGCGCCGGCGGCAGCGCAGGCGCCCCGGGGTCGGGCAGGCAAATCAGATGGCCGGCGGGGGTGAGCGAGAGCGCCAGCGGGGTCGGCGACGGTGGGTCAGGCGTCATGCGTAGGGATCGTGCTCGAGAGGGCGACCAGCCGACGATCTCGCGGTTGAACAGGTCCAGCACGATAGCCAGGTACAGCCAGCAGGATCGCCTTCCAGTGGAAGTACAGCCAGTCGCCTTTGCCGCTTGTCGATTGCGTCATGGGACGACCTTCTTTGCGTCCTCGAGCAGCAGGAGAAGTTGCTGCTCCCGCAGGGGTGATGCGATGAACCCGAACCGGGTGTAGAACCGCGCCGCTTCTTGATCGATGGGGTGGGTCAGCATGGCCCGGATGCCGGCCCGCTCGGCGATCAGCATCGTGCGGCGAATCGCATCCCGCAGCAGGCCAAAGCCTATGCCCCGCCCCTGATCCTGCGCCGAGACCGCAAGCCGCGCCAGAATCATCACTGGCAACGGGTACTGCCCCATCCCCTTGCGAATGCGCTCCGGTGCTTCCAGCGTATCGACTTGACCCACGGTCAGGCTGAAGTAGCCCGCCACGCGGCCATCATCCTCGGCAACGACAAAGGTCTTGGCCGAGCCACTGCTTTGTGCCTGGCGGGCGTGCCGCAATAGCCAGTCGTTCAGCGCGGGCTTGCCGCAATCAAAACCTTCCAACCGATGCTGCGCGGCCAGGGGCTCCGGTGCGCGCAACGTCACTTCGCGTCCCAAGGGGCCTTGCGGGCAAACAGGTCACGCAAACCCTCGTTGGCCTGTTCGGGTCGATCCAGCAGATCCATCAGGGCCTGGTACTGGCTGCCCGAGACCATGAACAATCGTTGATCGAGCAGGGTCTGCTCGGCGGCCAGGCATGCGCTGTCAAGGATGAAGTCGGTCAGCGACTTGCGGGCCACCTCGGCGGCACGACGCAGCACCGCCTCTTGTTCGGGGGTGGCGCGCAGCCCAAGTCGGGCAGAGCGGGCGGAAGGCGATGATGCAACGGCAGTCATGGCGGCACCCATTTTGTTAGATCAACTGCCGCAATGTTAGTACAAGTGACGCACATCGTCTAGTTGCACTGGCAACCAGTGGCCTTGGTTGACAACGAACCGGCGCACGTAAGTTGTTGATTTTTATAGACTACTATCTGCGCCCATCCGCAGGCCAAACGGAGAACAGAGACGGCTCTGGCAGAGAAAGTGGCCGATTTCGAGCGTTTCGGCAGGTGGCCACCCGCAGCACGGATGGCCGAAACCCCGCGTGGCGCGGGAACTTCGGGAAAAGAAAAGGGCCCGGAGGTCATCCGAGCCCTTGTGTGGGTGGTGGAGAGGAGGAGGATCGAACTCCCGACCTCCGCATTGCGAACGCGGCGCTCTCCCAGCTGAGCTACCCCCCCACAGAGCCGGGAAGTATAGCAGCACGGCGCTGTTCGAAAGCCCGCCGGGCCGCACCGGCCGAGGCGTCGCCGGCGCGCCAGGCGCGGCGCCTTGCAGCCATCGCGACCGGCTGCCCAGCCCATCTCCAGACCTTTTGCGTGAGCCTCGCCATTGCCTCAGCCTATCCCGCGCATTGAATCATTGAATTGGCAGCGCCCCCGGGGTTTGATACCTTGCGCTACGGTCGGCGCACGCGGCGCCGCCGAGCCACCACCGACGGACAAAGGAGCAAGCCATGGGTCTCAAGGGTTCCAAGACCGAGCAAAACCTGAAGGACGCCTTTGCGGGCGAGTCGCAGGCCAACCGGCGCTACCTGTACTTCGCGAACAAGGCCGACGTCGAGGGCCAAAACGACGTCGCGGCGCTTTTCCGCTCGACCGCCGAGGGCGAGACGGGCCATGCGCACGGCCACCTGGAGTTCCTCGAGGAGGTCGGCGACCCGGCCACCGGGCTGCCGATCGGCGCCACGCGCGACAACCTCAAGGCCGCCGTCGCCGGCGAGACGCACGAGTACACCGACATGTACCCGGGCATGGCCAAGACGGCGCGCGACGAGGGCTTCGACGAGATCGCCGACTGGTTCGAGACGCTGGCCAAGGCCGAGCGCTCGCACGCCAACCGCTACCAGAAGGCGCTGGACCAGCTGGTCGACTGAAGCGGCGACCACGCCCGGCGCCGCGGTGCGGCGCCGGCGCGCTGCTGCGACCAGACGAGGGGCCACGCGCCCCTCGTCCTTCACGCACCATCGCCCACCCGAACCCCACGACGACGAGGCACGCACGATGCGCGAAGGCAACCTCGAGGCCCCGACCCGGCACCCGATCGCCTGGAAGGACCCGGACTTCTACGACGAGGCCAAGTGCTTCGCCGAGATGGAGCGTGTCTTCGACATCTGCCACGGCTGCCGCCGCTGCGTCAGCCTGTGCCAGAGCTTCCCGAACCTGTTCGACCTCGTCGACGCGACCGCCGACGGCGAGCTGCATGGGGTGGCCAAGGACGACTACTGGAAGGTCGTCGACCAGTGCTACCTGTGCGACCTGTGCTACATGACCAAGTGCCCCTACGTGCCGCCGCACGAGTGGAACCTGGACTTCCCGCACCTGATGCTGCGCGCCAAGGCGATCAAGTTCCGCAAGGGCGGCGTCAAGGCGGGCGAGAGGTTTCTCGCGTCGACCGACGTGCACGGCAGCTTCGCCGGCATCCCGGTCGTCGTGCAGGCGGTCAATGCGGTCAACCGCACCAGGTTCGCGCGCAAGCAGATGGACGGCCTGCTCGGCGTGCACCCGGACGCCTGGATGCCGGAGCTGGCGGCCAAGCGCTTCCGCTGGAGCGCGGCCAAGGCGCGGGCGACCGTGGTCACGAACGGCGAGCGCACGCCGGGCAAGGTCGCGATCTTCTCGACCTGCTACGTCAACTACAACGAGCCTGGCATCGGCCACGACCTGCTGAAGATCCTCGAGCACAACGAGATCCCCTATGTCGTCGTCGACAAGGAGAAATGCTGCGGCATGCCCAAGCTCGAGCTCGGCGACCTGGACGCGGTCGAGCGCCACAAGCAGGCCAACATCCCGGTGCTGGCACGCTATGCGCGTGAGGGTTACGCGATCCTCAGCGCGATCCCGAGCTGCACGCTGATGTTCAAGCAGGAGCTGCCGCTGATGTTCCCGGACTGCGCCGAAACGCAGATCGTCAAGGAGGCGATGTTCGACCCCTTCGAGTACCTCGTCGCGCGCCACAGGGACGGGCTGTTGAAGACCGATTTCAAGACCGCGCTCGGCCGGGTCAGCTACCACATCCCCTGCCACGGCCGTGTCCAGAACATCGGCCGCAAGACCGAGGAGATGTTCAAGCTCGTCGGCAGCAAGGTCGAGCTGCAGCTCAATACGGTCGAGCGCTGCTCGGGCCATGCCGGCACCTACGGCGTCAAGACGCCGACGCACCCGGTGGCGATGAAGATCGGCCGCGCGGTGTTCAAGGCGATGGCGAAGAACGAGCCCGACGTCATCGCCAGCGATTGCGCGCTGGCCGGGCATCACATCGCGCAGGGCATGGCGCAGGCCGGCACGCCGGCCAAGGCGCTGCAGCATCCGCTGAGCCTGGTGCGCATGGCCTACGGGCTGGCGTGAACCGCACCGGTCGCCAGCGCTGTGCACGCTGCGCCCAGCTGGCGCGGCAGGATGGATTTCCCCTCAGGAGACCCCCGAGATGACGATCACCCGCGACAGCCTCCTGACGCTGGAGGCCTACTCCCGCATCCGCAAGGCGAGCCGCGCCGAGGCGATCGCGCACCGCCGGCTGCGCAGCGTCGTGCTGGGCGAGCATGTGACGCTGCAGTTCGAGGACGAGCGGACGATCCGGCGCCAGATCCAGGAGATGCTGCATATCGAGAAGATCTTCGACGACGAGGGCGTGTGCTCGGAGATCGAGGCCTACGCGCCGCTGGTGCCCGACGGCAGCAACTGGAAGGCGACGATGCTGATCGAGTACCCCGAGGTCCACGAGCGCCGGCGCGAGCTGGCGCGGCTGATCGGGGTCGAGGACCGCATGTTCGTCGAGGTCGAGGGCCACGCGCGCGTCTATGCGATCGCCGACGAGGACCTGGAGCGCGAGACCGACGAGAAGACCTCGTCGGTGCACTTCCTGCGCTTCGAGTTCACGACACCGATGAAGGCCGCGATCCGCGCCGGCGCCGCGGTCAAGCTCGGCTGCGACCACCGCAACTACCCGGCGCATGTGGCGATCTCGCCGGAGACGCTGGCGAGCCTGGCGGGCGACTTGCGCTGAGGGGGCGCGCCCGCGCGTTCATCGGCCGAACCGGCCGCCACCCGGGAGGCGATGTCGCTGCGCGCTGCCGAAATGGCCGGCCTCGACGCGTCCGAGGCCGCCGAGCGGCTGCGCGCTGGCGACTTCAGTGCCGCCGACTATGCGCGCGCGCTGTTGGAACGAGTCGATGCCGTCGAGCCGCAGGTCCGGGCCTGGGCGCATCTGGACCGCGCGTACCTGCTGCGCCAGGCCGAGGCCGCCGACCATGCGCGCGCCGCCGGCGAGGCGATGGGCCCGCTATTCGGGCTGCCGGTCGGGCTGAAGGACATCATCGATACCGCGGACCTGCCGACCGAGAACGGCTGCGCGCTGCACGCCGGCCGCCAGCCGGCCAGCGATGCGTGGCTGGTGCGTGCGCTGCGGGCGGCCGGCGCGATCGTGATGGGCAAGACGGTGACGACCGAACTCGCCACCTACGCGCCGGGGCCGACGCGCAACCCGCACGACCTCGCGCACACGCCGGGCGGGTCCAGCAGCGGCTCGGCGGCGGCGGTGGCGGCGCGCATGGTGCCACTGGCCGTAGGCACCCAGACCAACGGCTCGATGATCAGGCCGGCATCGTTCTGCGGTGTCTTCGGCTACAAGCCCAGCGCCGGCTGGATCCCACGCAGCGGCGTGCTGACGCAGTCGCCGTCGTTCGACTGCATCGGCGTCTTCGGCCGCAGCCTCGCCGACCTCGCGCTGCTCGCGGAGCCGCTGATCGGCCACGACCCGCCGGACCCGGCGACGCGGCCGCGCGCGACGCCGCCGCTGCGCGCCTTCGCCGCCGCCCGGCCGCCGTGGCCGCCGACGCTGGCCTGGGTGCCGACGCCGTGGTGGGACCGCGTCGCGCCCGATGCGCAGGCCGCATTCGCGGCGCTGGTCGGCCGGCTGGCGCGTCATGTCGAGCCGCTCGAGCTGCCGCCCGAGGCCGGCCAAGCCGTCGGCTGGCATCGGCTCGTGATGGAAGCCGAGATCGCCGGCTCGTTCGCCCGCGAATACGAGCGCGGGCGCGAGCAGCTCAGCGAGTCGCTGCGCGGCCAGATCGAGCGCGGGCGCACGGTGAGCGCGGTCGCGCACCGCGCCGCGCTGGCGCAGGTGCCGCTGCTGCGCGCCGCGCTGGATGCGGGCTTCGACCGCTTCGACGCCTTGCTGACGCCAGCCACGCTCGGCACCGCGCCGGCCGGCCTGGCGAGCACCGGCGACCCGATCATGTGCACGCTGTGGAGCTTCCTCGGCCTGCCGGCGCTGAGCCTGCCCTTGCTGCGCGGCGCGGGCGGATTGCCGATCGGCGTGCAACTGGTCGGCCGCCACGGCGACGACGCGCGGCTGCTGCGCTGCGCGGGCTGGCTGGTCGATGCGGTCGGGGCCCAGTCGGGCTGACGACGCTTGCGCGCGCGCCGCGCGCAAGCGATGCAGCGGGCGACGCCGGCGACGCGGGCGAACCTGGCGAACCCGGCGACTCCGGCCTCCACCGAGCGCGTCGTCGGCGACACGCCGGCAGGGCGCCACCGCCCGCGCGGCCGGCGCGCCGGCCGCCGCGCAGGCCGTCAGCCCGCCGCGTGCCGGATCAGGTAGTCGAACGCGCTCAGCGCCGCCTTCGCCCCTTCGCCGGCGGCGATGACGATCTGCTTGTAGGGCACGGTCGTCGCGTCGCCGGCGGCGAAGATGCCCGGCACGCTGGTCGCGCAGCGTTCGTCGACGATGACCTCGCCGTAGCGGCTCAGCTCGAGCCTGCCCTTCAGGAAGTCGGTGTTCGGCACGAGGCCGATCTGCACGAAGACGCCGGCGAGCTCGACCTGGTGCTCGGCGCCGCTGGCGCGATCCTTGAACGTCAGCCCCGTGACCTTGCTGCCGTCGCCGCGGATCTCGGTCGTCTGCGCGTTGACGTGAATCGTCACGTTCGGCAGGCTTTGCAGCTTCTTCACGAGCACCGCGTCGGCCTTGAGCTGGTCGGCGAACTCGACCAGTGTCACATGCTGCACCACGCCGGCCAGGTCGATCGCCGCCTCGACGCCGGAGTTGCCGCCGCCGATCACCGCGACCTTCTTGCCCTTGAACAACGGCCCGTCGCAGTGCGGGCAGTAGGCGACCCCCTTGTTCGCATACTCGGCTTCGCCGGGCACGCCGACCTTGCGCCAGCGCGCGCCGGTGGCGAGCACGACGCTGCGCGCGCTGAGCTCGGCGCCGTTTTCCAGCCGCAGCGTGATCGGCGCGCCGGGCCTGGCCGCGGGCTCGATCGCGGCGATGCGCTGGCCGTTCATGATGTCGACCTCGTTGGCGCGCACCTGCGCTTCCAGCGCGGCGGCGAACTTCGGCCCCTCGGTGTGCAGCACCGAGATGTAGTTCTCGATCCCCAGCGTATCCAGCGTCTGGCCGCCGAAGCGCTCGGCGACGACCCCGGTGCGGATCCCCTTGCGCGCAGCGTAGACCGCCGCCGCGGCGCCGGCCGGGCCGCCGCCGACGACGAGGACGTCGAAGCGCTCCTTCGTCGCCAGCCGCGCGGCGTCGCGCGCCGCGGCGCCGGTGTCCACCTTGGCCAGGATCTCGGCCAGCTCCATGCGGCCGGAGCCGAACGGCTGGCCGTTCAGGAAGACCGCCGGCACCGCCATGATGCCGCGCTGCTCGACCTCGGCCTGGAACAGCCCGCCGTCGATCGCGACATGGCGAACGCGCGGGTTGAGCACTGCCATCAGGTTGAGCGCCTGCACGACGTCCGGGCAGTTGTGGCAGCTCAGGCTCATCCAGGTCTCGAAGACCAGGTCGCCGCCGCCGTCGGCCTGCAGCGAGCGGATCTGCTCGATGACGTCGGCCTCGACCTTGGGCGGGTGGCCGCCGGCCTGCAGCAGCGCGAGCGCGAGCGACGTGAACTCGTGCCCCATCGGGATGGCGGCGAACTCGACGCCCATGTCGGCACCGGCACGCGTGATCTGGAACGACGGCCGGCGCGCGGCGGCGCCGTCGAAGCGCGCGCTGACCTTGTCGCTCAGCGCGGCGATCTGCGACAGCAGCTCGCGCATCTGCGCCGAGGTCTCGGCCTGGCCGGCGTCGTCGAGCGAGGCGATCAGCTCGACCGGCTGCGTGATGCGGCCGAGGTAGGCGGCGAGCTGGGACTGGATATTCGCGTCCAACATAGTCGGGGCTCCTGGAGGGTGAATAGAGCGGTGGGCTCGGGGCCCGGTCGCCAGCGTCGCAAGCCACGGCGTGTGCTTGTCTCGCTTCCGTGCGGTGCGGCGCTGGCGGCCGGGTCCTGAAGGGCGCGGCCGGCAGGGCGGCGTGCGCCCTGCGGGGTCATCGGGGGCCGGCGGTGCGGCCCGGCGCGCCCGCAGCCGTCGCAGCGGCCGCGGGCTCGCGGGTGCAGGATCAGATCTTGCCGACCAGATCCAGCGACGGCGTCAGCGTCTTGGCGCCTTCGTTCCACTTCGCCGGGCAGACCTCGCCCGGGTGCTTGGCGACATACTGCGCCGCCTTGAGCTTGCGCAGCGTCTCCTTGACATCGCGCGCGATGCTGTTGTCGTGCACCTCGGCGGTCTTGACCACACCCTGCGGGTCGATGATGAAGGTGCCGCGCAGCGCCAGACCTTCCTCCTCGATGTGCACGCCGAACATGCGCGTCAGCGTGTGCGTCGGGTCGCCGACCAGCGGGAAGCGCGCCTTGCCGACCGCCTGCGAGGTCTCGTGCCAGACCTTGTGCGAGAAATGCGTATCGGTGGTGACGATGTAGACCTCGGACTCGAGCTTGCGGAAGGCCTCGTAGTGGTCGGCCGCATCCTCGACCTCGGTCGGGCAGTTGAAGGTGAACGCGGCCGGCATGAAGATCACGACCGACCACTTGTTCTTCAGGTCGTGCTCGGTGATCTCGATGAACTTGCCGTTGTGGAAGGCCTGGGCCTTGAAGGGCTGGACTTGGGTGTTGATGATGGACATCGCGGGCTCCTGGTTGGGGTGAAGAAGGAAACTATGAACTCGACGGAATCCATTGTGAGTGCATCGCAGCATTGCGTGGTTGAATTGCGCAAATCGCCGTGATTGACGTTTCCTAAACCGGAGAACCCCATGCCACGTCCGATCCTGGACGAGTCCCGACTGCATCCCGCGATCCGCGCAACCATCGAGCGGCTGCACGCCGACATCGTCCGGGAGGTGCAGGCCGCCGTCGACGCGCACCCGGTGGTCGTCGTCGGCATGGCGCACAACCCCTTCGTGCGCCGCGCGCGCAAGGCGCTGGACGGCGCCGGCGTCGCGCACCACGATCTCGACTACGGCAACTATTTCGGCTCGTGGCGGCGCCGAAACGCGCTGAAGATGTGGACCGGCTGGCCGACCTTCCCGATGGTCTTCGTCAGGGGCCAGCTTGTCGGCGGCGCCGCGGACTTGCAGCGGCTGATCGACAGCGGCGAGCTGCGCACGCTGCTTGGGCGCTGAGCGCCCGGCGCGGTCGGCCGCAGCTGAAGGAACGATCAGCGCGCGCCCGGGCAGCGCGCTTGCGCGTCAAGCCCCAGGTGCTGCACGAGCCACGAGCGTGCCGTCTGGCGCGCGTGGCGCGTGGCGACCTTCTCCTCCGGCGTCGCGTCGCGCCGGAAGTCGAACGCGCGCCGCGCCATCGGGTACATCTGCAGCGCCACCGGGACGCCGCGCTCCCACAGCGCGTAGAAGGCGCGCCCGTTGACGATCCGGCGCAGCTCGAAGTCGGCGTCGCCGATCAGCATCAGCACCGGCGCACGCAGCCGCTGCACCTCGGGCGCGACGGCGAACAGCTGCTGCGGCTCGGGCTCGTTCGGGTCCTGGAAGTGGCCGTAGTAGGCGACGATCGCGCCGACATCCTGCGGCCGCGCCGCGGCCAGCCGGATCGCGTAGTACGGCCCGCGCGACACGCCGACGATGCCCACCGGGATGCGGCAGGCGTCGGGGTGCGCGCGCAGCGCGTCCAGCGCCGCGGCGACGTCGGCCTCGGTCGCCGGGTCGTGCGCCTTGGGCCAACGCTCGATCATGTGGCCGGCCTGCCAGTCCGGCGCCAGCACCAGGAAGCCCTGCGCGGCGAGCTCGCGCAGGTGCGCGCGGTCCTCGTCCTCGAAGCCACGCCGGGCGTGGATATACAGCAGCGGCGGGAACGGCCCGGGCGCCGCCGGGCGCGCGATCTCGATCGGCACCTCGTGGCCCGCGGGCGCGCGCACGCTGCCGCGCTGCAGCGGCGGGGCGTCGGCGGCGCCCGCGGGCGGCGCGGACGCCAGCAACGCCGCGGCGGCCCAGGCGATCGCGGATGCGCGCCACGCCATGCGGCGGCTCGTGCGCATGGTGCTGGCCGAGCCCGACAGGGCGGTCTCGAGGGGCGGGTGCGGCTTCGTCATGCGGCGGTCTCCTCGCGCGTCCGGGACGGGCGCGTTCGACCATCCTACGGCGCCGCGGTCACAGCACTGCTCAGCGCGCGGCGCCGCTGCCGGCCTGTGCGGCCCTGCGCCAGACCCAGATCGACTCGCCCGTATACAGCGCCAGCGCGGCCCAGATCAGCACGAAACCCACCGCCCGCCCGGCGCTGAAAGGCTCGCCGTAGACGAAGACGCCGATCAGGAACTGCAGCGTCGGCCCCAGGTATTGCAGCAGCCCGAGCGTGGCGAGCGTGACGCGGCGCGCCCCGGCGGCGAACAGCAGCAGCGGGATCGCGGTGAAAGGCCCGGCGGCCAGCAGCCAGGCCATCGTCACCGGGTCGTCGGTGCGCATCGCGCTGGTGCCGGCCCAGGCCCACCACGCGATCAGCGCCAGCGCGATCGGCGCCTGCATCAGCGTCTCGAGCGCCAGCCCCTCGGCCGCGCCCAGCGGCGCCGTCTTGCGCAGCAGGCCGTACAGGCCGAAGGTCCCGGCCAGCGCGAGCGCGATCCAGGGCCACTCGCCGGCACCGAGCACGAGCCACGCCACCCCGGACGCGGCGATGCCCACCGCGACCCACTGCAGCGGCCGCGGCCGCTCGCCGAGCAGCCACACGCCCAACAGCACGTTGACCAGCGGGTTGATGAAGTAGCCCAGGCTGGTGTCGACGATGCGGCCGGCGCTCACCGCCCACACGTAGATCAGCCAGTTGGCGCTCAGCAGCAGCGCGCTGGCGGCGAAGACGCGCAGCGTGCGCCAGTCGGCGAGTGCCGCGCGCAGCCAGCCCAGCCGGCCGAGCACCGCCAGCAGCGCGAAGACGAAGATCACCGACCACCACGACCGGTGCGCGACGACCTGCAGTGCCGGCACATGCGCGACCTGCTTGATGTAGAGCGGGAAGACGCCCCACAGTACGTAGGCGGCGGCGGCGGCGAGGGGGCCGGTGGGCATGGGGTGGGTCGGTCGGTGGGCGCCGGGGCACGGGTGGGTCGGACGGCTTGCGATCAACCTGCGTTGCGCGCGATCGCCTCGGCCACCTTGTCCCAGGCGGCCTCGAAGGCCTCGGACGTGAAGCCGGCGCCCGAGGGCAGCCAGTCGGCGGTCCGGCCTCCGGAGATCGTGTAGTGGCCGACGATGTCGAGGTGGTCGGCGCACGCGACGTGCAGCAGCCGCCCGTGCAGCTGGCTCCAGGTCGGCACGATGCCATCGTTGGTCGCCGCCGACGATGCGAAACCGAGCCCGCGGTCCAACTGCCGCCGCAGCGCCGCAGCCGGCAGCGGGCAGGGGTAACGTGGGGGTGTGGTCGCGGTCAGCGCGTGCAGCAGCCTGAACAGCGCGCGCAGCGCCGCCTGGTCCGGGTCGCGCAGCGTCGCGAGCTGCGAGGTCTCCTGGGGCGGTGGCACGCCGACGACGACGCAGCCGTAGTCCACACCCGGGCGGTCGGCGACCGCGGCATCGAGCAGGTCGGCGCCCTCGGGGGTGAGCTGCAACAGCGCGCCCTGGTCGCGCTCGATCTCGGCCAGGTATTGCCACAGCGGGTCGCGCCGGTCGCGCTGGATGCGCCGCAGCAGCGAGTCGGCGAGCCGGTCCAGCGGGCCTTGCTCGCGTCCCAGCCAGTCGTCGAGCCGCGCCACGAGCGCGATCGCCCGGGCCGCGGCGACGATGCTGCCACGCCCGGGCACCGAGGTCGCGAGCGCGCTGAGCACCAGCAGCAGGGTCTGCCCCTGCAGCGTCAGCAGGTGCTTGGCCAGCGGCGTGCCGTGGTGCGGCGTGGCGACCAGCACAGCGCTGCGCGTGCGCTGGCCGATGCGCTCTGCGGCGCCGTCGCGCGACAGCCGCGCGCCCGGCGCCAGCAGCACGCGCACGTCCAGCCCGCCGGCGGAGTGGCCGACGAAGTGCAGCTCGCGCGCCGCCGCGCCGCCGCGGCGCATCACCTCGCGCCGCAGCATCTCGGCGCGGCGCCGGATCGATGCCGTGGGCTGCGTGCGCAGGCGCAGCACGCGCGCGGCCACGCCGCGCCGGCGCAGCGCCTGCGCGAGCGTGCGCTCGACACGCTCGAAGTAGCTCACCGCGCCCACCGACGTAAAACCGAAGAACCCCGGGACGAGGCAGACGAGTCGTTCGCTCATGCGGCGATTCTCGCCGCCGGCGGAGGCGGCGCTGCACTGCAGCCGGTCAGGCTCGATGCAGTGCGCCGTCCACGTACACCCAGCGCCCGTCGCGGCGCTCGAAGCGGCTCGTCTCGTGCAGCCGCTGCGCGCGCCCGCCGAGTTTGCTGCGGGCGACGAACTCGACCTCGGCGTGCTCGGCGTCGATCGTGCGCCGGCGGCGGACCTCGAGCCCCAGCCACTTCAGCCCCGGCGGGTCGGGGTCGATCGCGGCCGGGCGGGTCTCGGGCGCCCAGGACGCGAGCAGGTAGCCGTGCAGCCCGCGCACGTAGGCGCTGTAGCGCGACCGCATCAGCGCCTCGGCGTCGGGCGCGGGCTGCGGGCCCGCGTGCCAGCGCTCACAGCAGCCAGCGTAGGGCAGGGCGCTGCCGCAGGGGCAGGGGTCGGCGGTCGGCGCGGGCCGGGGCATGGCCGCGCATGATGCCTGACGCCGCGGCAGCCCGGGCGCGGCGCGCCAGCCCGGTATCGCATCGATACACTGCCCTCGACAACCACGACCGAGGCCACCCCATGCTCGACCCGCAATCCCGTGCCCTGCTCGACCTGATGACCGAGCGCGGTGTCCCGCCGATCCACACATTGTCGCCCGACGAGGGGCGGCGCATGTATCGCGACCGGCGCGGCTTCACGCAGCCCGTGCCGCCGCCCGTCGGCAGCGTGCGCGACCTGGCCGCGCCCGGGCCGCACGGCACGATCCCGCTGCGGCTGTACCGCCCGGCCGGCGTGGCCGATGCCGTCGCGCTGCCGCTGCTGGTCTACTTGCACGGCGGCGGCTGGGTGATCGGCGACCTGGATACGCACGATGTCGCCTGCCGCACGCTGGCCGCCGGCGCCGGCATCGCGGTGCTCGCGGTCGACTACCGGCTCGCCCCCGAGCACCGCTTCCCGGCCGCGGTCGACGACTGCATCGCGGCGGTGCGCTTCGCGCGTGCCGAGGCCGCAGCGCTGGGTGCGGATGCGGCGCGCATCGCGGTCGGCGGCGACAGCGCCGGCGGCAACCTCGCCGCCGTCGCCTGCCTGGCGCTGCGCGACGCCGGCGAGGCGCTGCCGGCGTTCCAGTTGCTGATCTACCCGGCCACCGACATGCGCGCCGTGGCGCCGTCGCACACCGCCAATGGCCAGGGCTACATGCTGACCGCCGACTCGATCGCCTACTACCGCGGCCACTACATGCCGGACGCCGCCGAGTGGGCCGACTGGCGCGCGTCGCCGCTGCTGGCGGCCGACCACGCGCACCTGCCGCCGGCGCTGGTGCTGACCGCCGGCTTCGATCCACTGCGCGACGAGGGGCGGCAGTATGCCGATGCGCTGTCGGGCGCCGGCGTGGCGTGCCAGTACATCTGCTTCGAGCGCCAGATCCACGGCTTCGTCACCATGGGGCGCGTGATCGACGAGGCGAATACCGCGCTGGATCTCTGCGCGACGGCGCTGCGGCGGGCGCTCGGGACGCCGGCGGGCGGCTGAGATCGAGTCCCCACGCTCACCGCGTTCGTTGCCCCGCGAGGGGGCGCTCAGTGCTTTCGGGGTGGCTGGGCGGCACTGAGCGGCGCGCGCTTTGACGCGCGGGGTCTCGCCTACCGCCCCGGCGCAGATCTCCGCCCAGATCCGTGACGCGATCGACTTGCCTGGGATACTGTATAGACGTACAGTAGCCAGGTGGACATTTCCCCTGCATCCGTCGAGGCTTCGGCGCGCCCGGCGGCGCCGGCCCTGCCGCCCTTCGAGGCCGACCCCGTCGCGCTGCACCCCGCGCTGTGGCGCGCGAGCCAGCTCGGCCGCCCCGGCCGCGAGATCGCCTGGGCCACCGGCTTCGCCGCGCTGGACGGCGTGCTGCCCGGCGGCGGCTGGCCCGCCGGCGCGCTGACCGAGCTGCTGCTGCCGCACCCCGGCGTCGGCGAATGGCGGCTGCTCGCCCCCGTATTGGCGGCGGTGCAGCGCGGCGGTTCGGGGCGCGACACGGAGGGTCCCGCGGGTGGCGCGGCACGCCGCGCAGCGGGTCGTGCGGCACACCGTGCAGCGGGCCGCGGCGTGGGTGCGGCATCGGGCGCAACATCGGGCGCGGCATCCACCGGCGACGGCGTCGCGCGCCCGGTGATGCTGTTCGGCCCGCCCGGCCGCCCCTGCGCCTGGACGCTGCCCGCGCTCGGGCTCGACCTGGGGCGGCTCGTCATCGTCCAGGGGCGCGGCCAGCCACGCGGCCGCGGTGCGCGGGTCGCGCTGCCGTTGGCGGCGCAGGACCTGCTGTGGGCGCTGGAGCAGGCGCTGGCCAGCGGCCAGGTCGGCGCCGCGCTGGCCTGGCTGCCGCCGCGGCTGCCGGCCGACGCGCTGCGCCGGCTGCAGCTGGCGGCGCAGTCGCACCCGGGGCCGGTCTTCCTGTTTCGCGAGGTCGAGGCCCGCAGCAGGCCCAGCGCCGCGCCGCTGCGCCTGCAACTGGCCCCCGGTGCGCCGGACGAGCTGCTGCTGCGCATCGTCAAGCGCCGCGGCCCGCCGCTGGACACCCCGCTGGCGCTGGCCTTGCCGCCGGTGCTGTCGGCGCCGGCGCGCGCGCGGGCGCTGGCCCAGGCACCGGCAGGGCTGCGCGCCGCGCCAGGTGCGCAGCCGGCGCCGGCGGCGGCTTGAGCACGACCGCCCGTCACCGCGCGGCAGCGCCCCAGCCCGAACCACCGACGTGCCCCGATGCTCTGGCTCGCGCTGCACCTGCCGCGGCTATCGCTGGAGGCGCTGGCCGCCACGCTGCCGGCCGACGCCGCCGGCATGCCGCTGGCGCTGCTGGCGCAGCACCGCATCACGGCCGTCGATGCCGCCGCGGCGGCCTGCGGCGTGCGCCCGGGGCTCAAGCGCGCCACCGCGCTCGCGCTGGCGCCCGCGCTGCGCCTGGGCCAGGCGGACCCGGCGCGCGACGCGCAGGCGCTGCAGGCGGCGCTGCACACGGCGCTGGCCTTCACCCCGATGGCCTGCCTCGACGCCCCGCACGCCACCGTGCTGCTCGAGGTGCAGCCCTGCCTGCGCCTGTTCGGCGGCGCAGCGCGGCTGCGCGCGCGGCTGCACGACGCGCTGGCACCGCTAGGCCACCAGTTGCAATGGGCCGCCGCACCGACCGTCGCTGGCGCCGCGCTGCTGGCGCGCTGGGGCCCTGCCGCCGCCGCGGTCGCGCGGC
>JACPVA010000067.1 GCA_016191995.1 Burkholderiales bacterium
CGGCGCGGGCGGCGCCTCGATCACCACGGGAGCGCCGGCGGCGACCGGCGCGCCGATGCCCGCGCGCGCATCGGCATCGCCGGCGGCAGCGAAAGCGCCCTCGGCGGCACTGGGCTGTCTGATCGAGGCCTCGGCGGTAGTCGACGTCGGCACGCCGGTGATCGGCGTCATCGGCCAGATGCTGGTCGAGCGTGGCGACCTCGTCCGGCGCGGCCAGCTGCTGGCGCGCATGGACGCGCGCGTCGAGGTGGCGGCGTTGCAGCTCGCGCAGGCGCGCGTGGCGGCCGAGGCCGAGCTGCGCGCCGCGAGCGCGCAGGTCGACTTCGCGCAGAAGAAGGCCGAGCGCACCGCGACGCTGACCGACATGCGGTTCGTCTCGAGCCAGGCGCGCGAGCAGACCGACACCGAGCTGTCGCAGGCGCGCATGCGGCTGGACCACGCGCGCGAGCAGCAGGGGCTGGCCGAGAAGGAGCTGCAGCTGGCACGCGCCCAGGTCGCGCAGCGCAGCGTGACGAGCCCGATCGACGGCGTCGTCGTCGAGCGCCACGCCTCGGTCGGCGAGCGCATCGAAAACCGGCCGGTATTCAGGATCGCGCAGATCGACCCGCTGCGCGTCGAGCTGGTGCTGCCGGCGGCGCTGTTCGGCCGCATGGCGCGCGGCGCCGAGCTGGCGATCCAGCCCGAGCTGCCGGGCATGCTGCCGCGCCTCGCGACGGTCGCCATCGTCGACCGCGTGATCGACCCGGCGAGCAACACCTTCCGCGTGCGGCTCGATCTGCCGAACCCGGACCAGTCGCTGCCGTCGGGCATGCGCTGCCGGGCCGATCTGCCGGCTTGAGCCGGCGCGCTCTGCTGTCGCGTGAACGGGTCGAGTGGCGCACCCGCTGCCGCGGTCAGGGCGCACGCGAATGGCCGCCGGCGTGAACGATTGCACCGCCTCGGCAGCGTCCGGCCTGCAGCCGCCGCCGCCGCGGCCGAGATATCCGATCGAGTGGCACCGCATCCGCGCGCTGCCGCCTGACCGATGACAACCCCGCTGCTGCTGCGACCGATCGCCGCCATGCTCCGTGCCCTGGGGCGGCGCCGCCGTGCGCCGCCGGCGCCGCGCGGGGCGCGGCCCGCGCCGAGGCCGATCCTCGAGGAGCTCGAGCCGCGGCTGCTGTATGCCGCCGACCACCCGCTGGCGCTGCTCGGGGTGGCGGCCGAGCCGGCGCAGGTGCAGGCCTGGGCGCCGGCGGCCGACCTCGGCGGCGCCGCCGCCGACGCGATCGGCGATGCGGGTGCCGCGGGCCTCGCGACGTCGCAGCCGCAGCGGCTCGAGATCGTCTTCATCGACGGCGGCCTGGGCGGCGCCGACGCGCTGGCGGCTTCATGGGCCGGCGATCCGCCCGAGGGCGTGCAGCGCCGCATCGTCGTGCTCGACCCGCGCGCCGACGCGTTGCGGCAGATCGGGGCCGAGCTGGCCGCGGCCGGCGCGGGCACGGTCGATGCCGTGCACCTCGTCAGCCACGGCTCACCCGGGCAGTTGCAGCTCGGCGCGCAGGTGCTGGACCAGGGCGCGCTGCAGGCACGCGCGGACGAAGTTCGCGCCTGGCAGGCGGCGCTCGGCGACGATGCCGACCTGCTGATCTATGGCTGCGACCTGGCCGCTAGTGCCGACGGGCGCGCCTTCGTCGCCCTGTGGGCCGAGCTGACCGGCACCGACGTGACGGCGTCGCAGGACGCCACCGGAAGCGCGGCGCTGGGCGGCAACTGGGAGCTGGAATATGCCACCGGCGCACTCGAGGCCTCGGCCGGGCCCGGCACCGACGCGCAGGAGGGCTTCTCGGGCCTGCTCGCGATCAGCGCCGGCAGCAGCTCGACCGCTGGCAGCGGGACAGGCGTCAAGGTTTCGTCGCTGACCTGGTCGCATACCGTGGGCAGTGGCAACGATCGTGTGCTGATCGTCGGCGTGTCGATGTTCGACTCGGGAAGCAACATCGTCAGCTCGGTCACCTATGGCGGGCAGGCGCTGACGCGGATCGGGCAGGACAGCTCGAGCAAGACCCACGCCGAGATGTGGATGCTGACGGCGCCGGTCGAGGGCACGGCCGATATCGTCGTCAGCCTGACCAAGGCGGTCAACGTCGTCGCTGGAGCGACCGCCTACAGCGGGGTGGATCAGTCGACGCCGTACAGCACGGTGGCGACGGGCAACGGCAGCTCCGATCCCACATTCACCGTCGCGTCGGCCGCGGGCGAGCTCGTCGTCGATATCGTCGCCGATCGCGATGTCGACAGCGAGACCGTCGGCGCTGGCCAGACGGCGCAGTGGGTCCTGAAGAACGGGACCGCGTCGTCCGATGCCTGGGGCGGCAGCAGCAGCGAGCAAGGCGCCGCCTCGGTCACGATGTCGTGGTCGACGGTGGGCGCAGGCGCCGGCGAGTGGGCGGCGGTTGCGGTGTCGCTCAGGCCTTCGTCGAACACGGCGCCCGTGCTCGACTCGAGCAAGACCCCGGTCCTCGATGCCGTCGCCGAAGACGCCGGCGCCCCGGTCGGCGCCGTGGGCACGCTGGTGTCGGCGCTGGTCGACCTCAGCGGCCCCGCCGGCGGACTGGACAACGTGACCGACAACGATTCCGGGGCGCTGTCCGGGATCGCCGTAGTCGGCGCCGACGCGAGCCACGGCAGCTGGTGGTTCAGCGTCGACGACGGCGCGAACTGGGCGGCGCTGGGCGCGCCGAGCGACGCCAGCGCGCGGCTGCTGGCGGCCGACGCGGTCACGCGCCTGTATTTCGAGCCCGATGCCGACTGGAGCGGCACGCTCGACCCGGCGATCGCGTTCCGCGCCTGGGACCAGACCAGCGGCGCCAATGGGGCGCAGGCCGATGCGACCGTCAACGGGGGCACGACGGCGTTCAGCGTGGCCACGGATACGGCCGCTTTGAGCGTGGCGGCGGTCAACGATGCGCCCGGCATGCCGGGGGTGGCGCTAGGCTCGACCAGCGAGGACAGCAGCAAGACCTGGCAGGTCGCCGACTTCGCCAGCTTCTCCTGGGATGTGGACGCCGGCGCGCTGAAGGGGCTCGCCATCGTCGGCGTCGACGACAGCCATGGGACCTGGCAGTACACCCTGGACGGCAGCAACTGGCTCGACATCGGCGCGGTGGCGGCGAACAACGCGCTCCTGCTGGCCGCCGATGCCACGTCGGCCTTCCGCTTCGTTCCCGATGCCGACTGGAACGGCAGCACCGGCATGCTGCAGTACAAGGCCTGGGACCAGACCAGCGGGACGGCGGGCAGCTATGCGGACGCCAGCGTCAGCGGCGGCAGCACGGCGTTTTCCGGCACCTCGGGTTCGGTCCTCCAGGTCACCGCGGTCAACGATGCCCCGACCGCCCTGGCGGCCAGCGTCAGCCTGGCGGCCGTGCCGGAGGACAGCGCCGGCCCGGCCGGCGCGACGGTGTCCGCGCTGTTCGCCGCCGCCTTCAGCGATGCCAGGGACGAGGTCACGGGCGGCTCGTCGGCCAATGCCTTCGCCGGCATCGCGATCGTCGGCAACGCGGCCGATGCAGCGACCGAAGGCACCTGGCAGTGGCACGACGGCAGCGGCTGGGCCGACATCGGCACGTCGCTGAACACCGCCAGCGCCTTGACGCTGTCACCGGCCACGCTGGTCCGCTTCCTGCCCAATGCCGACTACAACGGCAGCCCCGGTGCCCTGACCGTGCGGCTGGTGGACGACTCGGGCGGCGCCGTCACCGACGGTGCGACGGTGAACGTCGGCGCGGGGGGCGGCAGCAGCCGTTACAGCGACGCCGCCAACGCGGTCGTGCTGGGCACGAGCATCACGGCGGTCAACGATGCACCGCTCATCACCAGCCATGGCGGCGGCGCCAGCGCGGCCCTCGGCGTGCAGGAAAACACCAGCGCCGTCGGCACCGTCACGTCCAGCGATATCGATGGCGGCGCCGCGACCTACAGCATCGTCGCCGGCGGCGACGGTGCGAAGTTCACGATCGACGCGGCGACCGGCGTCCTCGGCTTCCTCGCCGCGCCGGACTTCGAGAACCCGGCCGACATCGATGGCGACAACGTCTACGAGCTGACCGTGCAGGTCGGCGACGGCGCCGGCGGCAGCGACACCCAGGCCATCAGCGTCACCGTGACCGATGTCGCCGATGGCATCCGCGTGACCCCGGTCTCGCTGGCGGCACTCGGCGGCGAGACCCGCGTCAACACGACGACGGCCGACACCCAGGCGATCAATCCGAACGTGGCGCAGGCGATCGCCACCGACGCCGACGGCAACTTCGTCGTCGTATGGGCGAGCAACCTGCAGGACGGCTCGGCCTACGGCATCTATGCCCAGCGCCATGCGGCCGACGGCAGCGCCCAGGGCAGCGAGTTCCTGGTCAACACCGCCACCGCCGACAACCAGATCAATCCGGCGGTGGCGATGGATGCCGCGGGCAACTTCGTCGTCGCCTGGGCCAGCAACCTGCAGGACGGCAGCGGCTACGGCGTGTACGCCCAGCGCTTCGACGCCGCCGGCACGGCGCAGGGCGTGGAGTTCCTGGTCAATACCACGACGGCGGGCGGCCAGAGCGGCCCGGCGATCGCCGTCGCGCCCAGCGGCGACTTCGTCATCACCTGGACCGGCAGCGGCCAGGACCCGGATGCCAGCTCCGGCATCTACGCACAGCGCTACGACGCCAGCGGCGTGGCGCAGGGGGGCGAGTTCCGCGTCAACAGCTACACCCTCGGCACCCAGCAGCTGGCCTCCGCAGCGATGGACGCCGCCGGCAACTTCGTCGTCACCTGGGCCAGCCTGGGCCAGGACGGCGACAACTACGGCGTCTACGGGCAGCGCTTCGACGCGACGGGCGCGGCGCAGGGCGCCGAGTTCCGCGTCAACACCACGACGGCCGACAGCCAGCTCTACCACGACGTCGTGATGCTGCCCGACGGTCGATTCGCGGTCGCGTTCCAGAGCCGCAATGCCGATGGCACGTTCGAAGTCGACTTGCAGCGCTACGCCGCGGACGGTTCGGCGGTCGGCGGCGAGATCCGGGTCAACACCAGCACGGTCTCGGCCGCGCAGCAGCCCATCCCGTCGCTCACCGCAGATTCCAGCGGCAACCTCACGGTGGTCTGGAACAGCGCGGCCGATGGGTCGGGGACCGCGGTCGTCGCGCGGCGGCTGGACTGGTCCGGCACGCCGCTGGGCGCCGAATTCCAGGTCAACACGACGACGGCCGGCGACCAGCTCTATCCCGAGGTGGTCTCGCAACCGGGCGGCGGCCTGCTCGTGGCCTGGGGCGGCAACGGCGACGGCGACGCCAGCGGCGTCTTCCTGCAGCGCTACGGCCTGACGACGACCGAAGGCGGGGGCGTTGCCAGCTTCAGCGTGGTGCTCGAAGCGGCGCCCAGTGCGGATGTCGAGATCCCGGTCAGCGTCGCCGACGCCAGCGAGGGCACGATCGCGGTCGGTTCGCTGATCTTCACCACCGCCAACTGGAATATCGCCCAGACCGTCACCGTCACCGGAGTCCAGGACTACGTCAACGACGGCGACCAGCGCTACCAGATCGTCGTCGGGCCGGCGACGAGTGCCGATCCGAACTTCGACGGATTGGACGTGGCCGACCTCGTCGTCACGAATCTGGAGATCCCCAACGTCGCGCCGATCAACTCGGTTCCCGGCCCGCAGTCGCTGAGCGAGGACACGACGCTGGTGTTCTCGTCGGCGAACGGCAACGCGATCGCGATCGCCGATGCCGATGCGGGTGGCGGCCTGGTCGAGGTGGTGCTGACTGCGACCCAGGGAAGCCTCACGCTCGGCGGCACCGCCGGGCTCAGCTTCATCACGGGCGATGGCAGCGACGATGCGCTGCTGCAATTCACCGGGACGGTCGCCGACATCAACGCGGCGCTCGAGGGCCTGAGCTTCGCGCCGACCGCGGACTACGCGGGGCCCGCGAGCCTGCAGATCGTGACCGGGGACATGGGCAACTCGGGAACGGGCGGCGCGTCGAGCGATTCGGATACGGTGAGCATCACGGTGGATCCGGTCAACGATGCGCCCGTGATCACCGGCAGCGGCGGTACCCTGGTCTACACCGAGAACGACGCGGCCACCGCGGTCGACCCGGGGCTGACCTTGTCCGACGTCGACAGTGGCAACCTGAGCGAGGCCCAGGTCTGGATCGGCAGCAACTACGTCGATGGGCAGGATGTACTTGGCTTCAGCGACCAGAACGGCATCACCGGCAACTGGGATGCCGCGACCGGCACCTTGAGCCTGAGCGGCAGCGCGACCGTCGCGCAGTACGAAACGGCGCTGCGCTCGGTCACCTATGTCAACACCAGCGATGCGCCCAGCACGGCGACCCGCGTCGTGCAGTTCGCGGTCGACGATGGGGCGATCGTAAGCAATACCGCGTCGCGCGATGTCGGTGTCGTCGCGGTCAACGACGCTCCGACCACGAGCCCGGTCGTGCTGGCGCCGATCGACGAGGACAGCGGCCCGCGCGTCATCACCCAGGCCGAGCTGCTGGCCAATGCGGGCGACGTCGACGGAGACGCGCTTGTCGCCACCGGACTGACCATTTCCGCCGGAAACGGCAGCCTGGTCGACAACGGCGGCGGGACCTGGACCTACACGCCGGCGGCCGACGACGATACGTCGGTCAGCTTCGGCTACACGATCAGCGATGGCACCGCCAGCGTCGCTGGCAGCGTGACACTCGACATCACGCCCGTCAACGATGCACCGTCCACGACGCCGGTCGTGCTGGCGCCGATTGCCGAGGACAGCGGCGCGCGGCTTATCACCCAGGCGGAGTTGCTCGCCAATGCGGCCGACGTCGACGGCGATGCGCTGACCGCCACGGGCCTTGCCATCGCCGCCGGCAACGGGAGCCTGACCGACAACGGCGACGGGACCTGGACCTACACGCCGGCGGCCGACGACGACTCATCGGTGAGCTTCGGCTACACCATCAGCGACGGCCAGGGCGGTACGGTCGCCGGCACAGCCACGCTGAACATCACACCCGTCAACGATGCGCCGACCGCCAGCCCGGTCGTGCTGGCGCCGATCGCCGAGGACAGCGGTGTGCGCGTCATCACGCAGGCCGAGCTGCTGGCCAACGCGGCGGACGTCGATGGCGATGCGCTGACCGCCTCAGGCCTGACCATTGCAGCCGGCAACGGCAGCCTGGTCGACAACGGCGACGGTACGTGGACCTACACCCCGGCCGCCGACGACGATACGTCGGTCAGCTTCGGCTACACGATCAGCGATGGCGCCGCCAGCGTCGCCGGCGCGGCAACGCTGGCCATCACGCCGGTCAACGACGCGCCGACCACGACTCCAGTCGTGCTGGCGCCGATCGCCGAGGACAGCGGCCCACGCCTCATCACGCAGGCCGAGCTGCTGGCCAATTCGGCCGACATCGACGGCGATGCGCTGACCGCCAACGGACTGACCATCACCGCCGGCAACGGCAACCTGGTCGACAATGGCGACGGGACGTGGACCTTCACGCCGGCCGCCGACGACGATACGTCGGTCAGCTTCGGCTACACGATCAGCGACGGCACCGGCAGCGTCGCAAGCGCGGCGACACTCGACATAACGAGCGTCAACGACGCGCCGACCACCACCCCGGTCGTGCTGGCGCCGGTCGCCGAGGACAGCGGCGCACGCCTCATCACGCA
>JACPVA010000053.1 GCA_016191995.1 Burkholderiales bacterium
CGCCAGGCGCAGCGGCCAAGCCGGCGGCGGGCGCCCCGGCCGCGCAAGCCGCCGAGGAGGCCAAGGCCGCCGAGGCCGCCGCGGCGGCCGCGCCGGCCAAGCCGACGCTGCGGCGCATCGTCAAGGGCGCCGAGGGCGGCGAGGACGCGCAGCGCCAGGGCGAGCTCGAGAAGCGGCGCAAGGCCGCCGAGGCCGAGGCGGCGGCGATCCGCGCGATGATGTCGGCGCCGCGCAAGGTGCTCGTGGCCAAGAAGCCCGAGGAGCCCAAGCCCGAGGCCAAGGAAGCGATCAAGGGCACGATCCACAAGCCGAAGGCCGCGCCCGGCGCCGCCGCACCGGCCACGGCGGCCAAGCCGGGCGAGCGCAAGCAGCTGCGCTCGGAGAAGCTGTCGTCGAGCTGGGCCGACGATGCCGCCAAGAAGCGCACGCTCAAGACCCGCGGCGATAGCGCGGGCCGCGCCGGCTGGCGCGCGCCGCGCGGCGGGCGGCGGGGCGGCGACGGTCGCGACGCCGCCGCGAGCTACGCCGCGCAGCCGGATTTCGTCGTCCAGGAGGTGCATGTCCCCGAGACGATCAGCGTCGCCGAGCTGGCGCACAAGATGAGCATCAAGGCCAGCGAGGTCATCAAGCAGATGATGAAGCTCGGGCAGATGGTCACGATCAACCAGCAGCTCGACCAGGAGACGGCGATGATCGTGGTCGAGGAGATGGGCCACAAGGCGCTGGCGGCCAGGCTCGACGACCCGGAGGCCTTCACCGAGGAGGAGACCGCGCTGCACGAGGCGACCGAGGCGCTGCCGCGCGCACCGGTGGTCACCGTGATGGGCCACGTCGACCACGGCAAGACCTCGCTGCTGGACCGCATCCGCACCTCGCGTGTCGCCGAGGGCGAGGCCGGCGGCATCACGCAGCATATCGGCGCCTACCACGTCGAGACGCCGCGCGGCGTCGTCACCTTCCTCGACACGCCGGGCCACGAGGCCTTCACCGCGATGCGCGCGCGCGGCGCCAAGGCGACCGACATCGTGATCCTGGTGGTGGCCGCCGACGACGGCGTGATGCCGCAGACCAAGGAGGCGATCCACCACGCCAAGGCGGCCGAGGTGCCGATCGTCGTGGCGATGAACAAGATCGACAAGCCCGAGGCCAACATCGAGCGTGTCAAGGGCGAGCTCGTCGCCGAGGGCGTCGTGCCGGAGGACTTCGGCGGCGATGCGCCGTTCGTGCCGGTCTCGGCGCGCACCGGCGTCGGCATCGACGAACTGCTCGAGCAGGTGCTGCTGCAGGCCGAGGTGCTCGAGCTGACGGCGCCGGTCGACGCCGCGGCCAAGGGCGTCGTGATCGAGGCGCGACTGGACAAGGGGCGCGGCCCGGTGGCCAGCGTGCTGGTGCAAAGCGGCACCTTGAAGAAGGGCGACGTCGTGCTCGCTGGCAGCAGCTACGGCCGCGTGCGCGCGATGCTCGACGAGGACGGCAAGTCGACCGACGAGGCCGGCCCGTCGATCCCGGTCGAGATCCAGGGCCTGACCGAGGTGCCGCAGGCCGGCGACGACTTCATGGTGCTCGGCGACGAGCGCCGCGCGCGCGAGATCGCGACCTTCCGCCAGGGCAAGTACCGCGATGTCAAGCTCGCGCGCCAGCAGGCGGCCAAGCTCGAGACGATGTTCGAGGGCATGGGCGAGGGGCAGGCGCAGGTGCTGCCGCTGATCATCAAGGCCGATGTCCAGGGCTCGCAGGAGGCGCTGGCGACCTCGCTCGTCAAGCTGTCGACACCCGAGGTCAAGGTGCAGGTCGTGCACGCCGCGGTCGGCGGCATCAGCGAGAGCGACGTCAACCTGGCGATCGCCTCCAAGGCCGTCATCATCGGCTTCAATACGCGCGCCGATGCCGGCGCGCGCAAGCTGGCCGAGAACAACGACGTCGACATCCGCTACTACAACATCATCTACGACGCGGTCGACGAGGTGAAGGCGGCGATGAGCGGGATGCTCGCGCCCGAGCAGCGCGAGGAGACCATCGGCACGGCCGAGATCCGCACCGTCTTCGTCGCCAGCAAGATCGGCACCGTCGCCGGCTGCATGATCACCGCCGGTGTCGCGCGGCGCGACGCGCGCTTCAGGCTGCTGCGCGACAACGTGGTGATCTACACCGGCGAGCTCGACTCGCTCAAGCGCTTCAAGGACGACGTGCGCGAGGTCAAGGAAGGCTTCGAGTGCGGCATCAAGCTGAAGAACTACAACGACATCCGGGAAGGCGACCAGCTCGAGTTCTTCGAGGTCAAGGAAGTCGCCCGCACGCTGTAGGCCTGCGGATCGACCCCGCCGGGTGAGCGCCGGGCCGGCCCCGGGGCTTGCCCGGCCCCGGCACGGCCAGGCCCGACCCAGGGCACGAGGCCGCGAGCCCCGCCCGGCAGCGCCCGCGGCAGGCCTCGCATCGGCGCAGGAGCATCGCATGCGACACAAGAAGTCCCCCGCCAACCGCAGCCTGCGCGTGGCGGACCAGATCCAGCGCGACCTCGCGGAGCTGATCCGCGAGCTGAAGGATCCGCGCGTCGGCCTGGTCACGCTCAATGCGGTCGAGGTCTCGCCCGACTACGCGCACGCCAAGATCTACTTCTCGCAGCTGATCGGCGACAACGAGGCCTGCACGACGGCGCTCAACGAGGCCGCCGGATGGCTGCGCAACGGGCTGTTCAAGCGCCTGGCGATCCACACCGTGCCGACACTGCACTTCGTCTACGACCGCACGACCGAGCGTGCCGCCGACCTGTCGGCGCTGATCGCGCGCGCCAATGCGACGCGCGCCGCGGACACCGACGAATGAACACGGCGATCGGCATCGCCGATGCGGCGCGGACCGCCCGCGCCGGGCGTCGCGCCGCGCCAGCGCCTGCCGCGCGCGTCGCGCGGCGCGCGCTGCACGGCGTGCTGCTGCTGGACAAGCCCGCCGGCATGACGAGCAACGCCGCGCTGCAGCGCGCGCGCCGGCTGCTGCGCGCCGACAAGGCCGGCCACACCGGGACGCTGGACCCGCTGGCCAGCGGCTTGCTGCCGCTTTGCTTCGGCGCCGCGACCAAGTTCGCGCAGGCCAACCTCGATGCCGACAAGGCCTACCGCGCGACGCTGCGGCTCGGCGAGCGCAGCACGACCTTCGACGGCGAGGGCACGATCACGCCCGGCCGGGCGCCGGGCTTCGACCGCGCGGCACTCGACGCCGCCTGCGCGGCGCTGACCGGCGCCATCGAGCAACTGCCGCCGATGCACTCGGCGCTGAAGAAGGACGGCCGTGCGCTGTACGAGTACGCGCGCGCCGGCCAGACGGTGGAGCGCATGCCGCGCCGGGTGAGCATCCATTCGATCGACCTCGTCGACTGGCAGGGCGATGCGCTGGTGCTCGACGTGCGCTGCAGCAAGGGCACCTACATCCGCACGCTGGCGGCCGACCTCGGCGAGCGGCTCGGCTGCGGCGCCTGGCTGGCGGCGCTGCGGCGCAGCGCCAGCGGCGGCTTCGACCTCGCGCAGGCGGTCACGCTGCCGGCGCTGGAGGCGCTCGACGAGGCCGCACGCGACGCGCTGCTGCTGGCGCCCGACGCGCTGCTCGCCGAGGCGCCGGCGCTGCACTTGCAGGCCGACGACGCCGGCCGCTTTCTCTCCGGCCTGCGGCGCCGCATCGAGCATCCCGATGCACCGCGGGTGCGCGTCTACGGCCCGCCACCGCGCGCTGGCGCGCGCGCGGCCGAAGTCTTTCTCGGCAGCGCGCGCATCGCCTGCGGCGAGCTGATCGCCGAGCGGCTGCTCTCACCCCTCGAAGTGGACGCCCTGGCGGCGTGACACGAATGACCCGACCGATCCGAAATATCGCCATCATCGCCCACGTCGACCACGGCAAGACGACGCTCGTCGACCAGCTGCTGCGGCAAAGCGGCACCTTCGCGTCGCACGAGAAGATCGCCGAGCGCGTGATGGACAGCAACGACCTGGAGCGCGAGCGCGGCATCACGATCCTGGCCAAGAACTGCGCCGTCGCCTGGCGCGGCACGCACATCAATATCGTCGACACCCCCGGCCACGCCGACTTCGGCGGCGAGGTCGAGCGCGCGCTGTCGATGGTCGACGGCGTGCTGCTGCTGATCGACGCCCAGGAGGGGCCGATGCCGCAGACGCGCTTCGTGACGAGGAAGGCGCTGGCGCTCGGGCTCAAGCCGATCGTCGTCGTCAACAAGGTCGACAAGCCCGGGGCGCGCTGCGACCATGTCGTCAACGCCGCGTTCGACCTCTTCGACAAGCTCGGCGCGACCGAGGAGCAGCTCGACTTCCCGGTCGTCTACGCCTCCGGGCTGAACGGCTGGGCCTCGCGTGCGCAGGGCGCGCCGCAGCAGCCCTGGGGCAAGGATCTGGAGCCGCTGTTCGAGACCATCCTCGCGCATGTCCCGGCGCACCGCGGCGACCCGGACGCGCCGCTGCAGCTGCAGATCTCGTCGCTCGACTACTCGACCTATGTCGGCCGGATCGGGGTCGGGCGCGTCAACGCCGGCATCGTGCGCCCCGGGATGGACGTGCTCGTGATGCAGGGCCCGGACGGCGCGGCGACGCGCGGGCGCATCGGGCAGCTGCTGACCTTCGAGGGGCTGGAGCGCACGCCGGCCGAATCCGCCGGCCCGGGCGACATCGTGCTCGTCAGCGGCATCGACGAGATCGGCATCGGCGTCACGCTGACCGACCCCGCCGACCCGCAGCCGCTGCCGATGCTGCAGATCGACGAGCCGACGCTGACGATGAACTTCTGCGTCAACACCAGCCCGCTGGCCGGGCGCGAGGGCCGCTTCGTCACCAGCCGCCAGATCTGGGACCGGCTGCAGCGCGAGCTGCAGAGCAACGTCGCGCTGCGCGTGCGCGAGACCGCCGAGGACGGCGTGTTCGAGGTCGCCGGCCGCGGCGAGCTGCACCTGACGATCCTGCTGGAGAATATGCGCCGCGAGGGCTACGAGCTGGCGGTCAGCAAGCCGCGCGTCGTCTACCGCACGATCGACGGCGAGCGCTGCGAGCCGATCGAGCTGCTGACGGTCGACGTCGAGGAGCAGCACCAGGGCGCGGTCATGCAGGCGCTGGGTGAGCGTCGCGCCGAGCTCGTCCACATGGAGCCCGACGGCCGCGGCCGGGTGCGGCTGGACTGGCGCATCCCGGCGCGCGGGCTGATCGGATTCTCGGGCGAGTTTCTCAACCTGACGCGCGGCACCGGGCTGGCGAGCAACGTCTTCGACGGCTACGAGCCCTGGCGCGGCGAGATCGCCGGGCGGCGCAACGGCGTGCTGATCAGCATGGACGACGGGCAGGCGATCACCTACGCGCTGGGCAAGCTCGACGACCGCGGGCGCATGTTCGTCAAGCCCGGAGACCCGGTCTACGAGGGCATGATCGTCGGCGTGCACAGCCGCGACAACGACCTCGTCGTCAACGCCACGCGCACCAAGCAGCTGACCAACTTCCGCGCCGCCGGCAAGGAGGATGCGATCCGGCTCACGCCGCCGATCGAGCTGACGCTGGAGCTGGCGGTCGAGTTCATCGACGACGACGAGCTGGTCGAGATCACGCCGGCGAGCATCCGGCTGCGCAAGCGCTTCCTCCGGGAGCACGAGCGCAAGCGGGCGAGCCGCGAGGCGGCTTAGGCAGCTCGCGGCCCGGCCTGCCCGGCGGGATGGGCATGGTGGGCACCGGCGGGCCGCTCCCGGGTGGGGCTCCCGACAGGGTCTCGACGGGCTCGCGCAGCGAGCCGATCTTGCGAAAGGGCTCGCTGCGCGGGCCGACATTGTTGCAGGGCTCGCTGCGCGAGCCGATCTTTTTGCAGGGCTCGCTGCGCGAGCCGATCTTTTTGCAGGGCTCGCTTCGCGAGCCGATCTTTTTGCAGGGCTCGCTGCGCGAGCCCGTCGGTGGCGAGGCGACGTGACACATCGGCAGGCGGTCTGGACGATGGTGCTGGTGGCGCTGCTGTGGAGCATCGCCGGCGTCGTCGCGCGCCAGGTCGAGCATGCGCAGGGGCTGGAGCTGAACGTCTGGCGCAGCGGCTTCAATGCGCTGGCGCTCGTGCTGCTGCTGGCCTGGCTGCGCGGGCCGGCGCGGCTGGCGGCGCAGCTGCGCGCGGCGGATTCCAGGCTGTGGCTGTCCGGCGCCTGCTGGGGCGTGATGTTCACCGGCTTCATGCTGGCGCTGACGCTGACGACGGTGGCCAACGTGCTGGTCACGCTGGCGATCGGGCCGCTGGCCACCGCGCTCGTGGCGCGCGCGACGCTGGGACACCAGCTGGCGCCGCGCACCTGGGTCGCGATCGCGCTCGCCGGGGCCGGCATCGCCTGGATGTACGGCAGCCAGATCGGCCGCGCCGATGCCGCGCAATGGCTGGGCACCGGCGTGGCGCTGACGGTACCGCTGGCGGGGGCGGTCAACTGGACGCTGCTGCAGCGCGCGCGCGGCAGCGCCGGCAGCGACTTCATGCCGGCGGTGCTGATCGGGGCCTTGCTGTCGACGCTGCTGACCTTGCCCCTGGCCTGGCCGCTGGGCGCATCCGGGCGCGACATCGCCTGGCTCGCGCTGCTCGGGGTCGCGCAGCTCGCGATCCCCTGCCTGCTCGCGGTGCGCGTGGCGCGCGTGCTCAGCGCACCCGAGGTCGCGCTGCTCGCGCTGCTGGAGGTGATCTTCGGCGTCGCCTGGGCCTGGCTCGGTGCCGGCGAGACGCCGTCGTCGGCGGTGCTCGGCGGCGGGCTGCTCGTGATCGCCGCGCTGGCCGGGCACGAGCTGCTGGCGCTGCGGCGCCGGCCGGCGCCGCCGGAACACTCGGCCGCCACGGGCGGCGCGGCCGACACCGCGGAGGAAGGCGGCACCGCGGGGGAGGGCGGCGGCAGCGACGCGGCGCACGCCCGGGTGCCTAGGCCGCGGGGCGCGGCCGAGCTTCCCCCGGTCGCGGGGAGCGGCCCGCTGGTCTAGCATCGGCGCCATGCCGAACCACGCCGCCCCGCGCATGCAGCAGCTCTCGGGACTGGATGCGACCTTCCTCTACCTCGAGACGCCCGAGATGCCGATGCATGTCGGCGCGCTGCAGCTGCTCGAGCTGCCGCCCGGGCAGCGCGGGCGCTTCCTGGCGGCGCTGCGCGCCCATGTCGGGGCACGGCTGGCCGCCGCGCCGGTGCTGTGCCGGCGCCTGTGGTGGATGCCGCTGAACCTGGCCAACCCGGCCTGGGTCGACGCCCGCCCCGACCTGCGCTGGCATATCGTCGGCCACCGGCTGCCGGCCGGGGCCGGCATGGCCGAGCTGCGCGCGCGTGTGGCCGAGCTGCACATGGAGCTGCTCGACCGCGAGCGGCCGCTATGGCGCATGCACGTCTTCGAGGGCCTGGCCCCGGGCCCGGACGGGCGGGCGCGGGTCGGCGTCTATACGCAGCTGCATCACGCCGCCGTCGACGGCCAAGCCGCGGTCGCGCTCGGGCAGGTGCTGTACGACACCACTCCCGAGCCACGTGCGCCGGCATCGCGCGCCGCGCGCCGCGGCGGCGTCGCGCGGCTGGGGATCGGTGAGATGCTGCGCGGGGCGCTGGCGAACCAGGCCAGCCAGGTCGCGCAGATCGTGCGCGGGCTGCCGTCCAGCGTCGGCACGCTGACCGAGGCGGCGCTGGCGGCGCTGTCGCGCAGCGCCCTCCTCGGCGGCCGTGCGCGCGCGTCCAATATCGCGCTCGCGCCGCGGCTGCCGATCAACGCCACCGTCGGGCGCACGCGCGCCTTCGGCACCGCGTCGCTGCCGCTGGCCGAGGTCAAGGTGCTGGGCAAGGCGCTGGGGGCGACCGTCAACGACATGGTGCTGCTGCTGTGCAGCGGCGCGCTGCGGCGCTACCACGCGCGCCGCCAGCTGCTGCCGCGCAAGAGCATGATCGCCGCGGTGCCGATCTCGCTGCGCGCGCCGGGCGACGCGCGCGCCGACAACCAGGCCTCGATGAGCCTGGTCAGCCTGGGCACGCAGCTGGCCGACCCGCGCAAGCGGCTGGCGCACCTGCTGGCCGCCACCGAGGGGATGAAGGCGGCGATGGGCTCGGTCGAGAGCCTGCTGCCGACCGATTTCCCGTCGCTCGGCGTGCCCTGGCTGCTGGAGGCCGCGGCCTCGCTGTACGGGCGGGCGCGCGTCGCCGACCGCATCCCGCAGGTCGCCAACCTCGTGATCTCCAACGTCCCCGGGGTGCCGGTGTCGCTGTACCTGGCCGGCGCGCGCATCCTCAGCAGCCATCCGACCTCGATCGCGGTGCACGGCCTGGGGCTGAACATCACCGTGCAGAGCCAGTCCGGCATGCTGGACTTCGGCCTCATGGCCGACGGCGCGGCGATGCCCGACGTGCAGCGGCTCGCCGACGACCTGCGCGTGGCCTTCGACGACCTGTTCGAGCTGGTGCCCGAGCTGCAGCCGCCACCGCCGTCGCTGATCGGGCTGGCGCGGCGCGGGATCGGGCAGGCGGTCGATGCCGCCACCGATGTCGCCACGCGCACCGCGCGCGGGGTCGTCGGCACCGCCACCGACGTCGCCACCCGCACTGCGCGTGGCGTCGTCGACACCGCCGTGCGCACCGCGGTCGGCAGCGTGGTGCGCGGGGCCGGCGCGGCGTTGAAGGCGCCACGCGACGGCACCGACAAGGGCGGCGGCAGGCCGCGCCGCCGGGGCTAAGATCGGTACCGGACACCCCGACCGGTACCCTGCCGATGCCCCGATCCATCCGTTCCCCGTTTGCCCCGCGGCCGGCGATCCGGCGCGCCGACGCGGGCCTGCCGCATGCCGACGTGGCCGGCACGGCCGCCGACGAGACCTGGCCGGCGCCGCCCGGCGCCTGGCTGCTGATGATGGAGGCGCGCGCGCCGTGGGAGCTGGCGGCGCTGCTCGCGGTCTCCCCCTGGCTGCACCGGATGCCGGCTGGCGACGGCCACCCGGTGCTGGTCTTCCCGGGGCTGGGCGCGTCGGATGCCAGCACGCTCGCAGTGCGCCAGTTCTTGCAGCGTCAGGGCTACACGCCGTATGCGTGGGAGCAGGGGTTCAACCTCGGCCCGCGTCCCGGCGTGCTCGAGCGCTGCCGCGCGCGGCTGGACGTGCTGCAGCGCCGTCACCGCGAGAAGCTCAGCCTGGTCGGCTGGAGCCTGGGCGGAATCTACGCGCGCGAGCTCGCCAAGGAAGCACCCGGCCAGGTTCGCTGCGTCGTCACGCTGGGCACGCCGTTTTCCGGCCACCCGCGCTCGACCAATGCCTGGCGCTTCTACGAACTGGTCAGCGGCCAGCAGACGCACGATGCCGAGCTGCTGGCTGAGGTGCGCCGGCCGCCGCCGGTGCCGACGACCTCGATCTACAGCCGCAGCGACGGCATCGTCGCCTGGGAGTGCAGCATCAACCCGCCGGGCCACCCGCAGACGGAGAATATCGAGGTCCATGCCAGCCACCTCGGCATGGGCATGAACCCGCTGGCGCTGTACGCGATCGCCGACCGGCTGCGGCAGGACCCGGCGCAATGGCGGCGCTTCGACGTCGCGGGGGCGCGGCGCTGGTTCTTCAAGGTCGCGCATCAGCCGGCGGCGCTGGTCGACGCCTACTGACCACGCGCGGCATGCGAGTCGCTGCGAACGGCCTGGCGATCGAGGTCGACGACCGCGGCCCGGCCGCGGGCGAGCCGCTGCTGCTCGTCATGGGGCTGGGCATGCAGTTGCTCGGCTGGCCGGACGAACTGGTCGATGCGCTGGCCGCGCGCGGCTTCCGCCCGATCCGCTTCGACAACCGCGATACCGGGTTGAGCCAGGGCTTCGACCAGCTCGGCGTGCCGAACCTGCCGGCGGCGATGCTGCGCTGGATGCTGCGGCTGCCGGTGCGCGCGCCGTATTCGCTGGCGGACATGGCGGCCGACGCGCTGGGCGTGCTCGACGCGCTCGGGATCCGGCGCGCGCACCTGTGCGGGGCGTCGATGGGAGGGATGATCGCGCAGCACCTGGCCGCGCGCCACCCCGACCGCGTCGCCAGCCTGACGCTGATGATGACGACCAGCGGCTCGCGCCGCCTGCCGCAGCCGGCGATGCACGTGCGCCGGGCGCTTCTCGGGCGGCCGCGCAGCGCCGATCCGGACGAGATCGTCGCCTACCTCGAGCGGCTGCTGCACGTCATCGGCAGCCCCGGCTACCGGCCCGACCCGCAGCGCCAGCGCGAGCGGCTGCAGGCCTTCGTCGCCCGCGCCTGGCGGCCGGCGGGGACGGCTCGCCATCTGATGGCGATCGTCGCCGACGGCGACCGCACGCCGATGCTGCGCCAGATCCATGCCCCGACGGCGATCATCCACGGCCGCGCCGACCCGCTGGTGCCGCCGGCCTGCGGCGAGGACCTGGCGCACCATATCGCCGGGGCGACGATCGACCTCGTTCCCGGCATGGGGCACGACCTGCCGATCGAGCTGCTGCCGCGCTTCGCCGACACGATCGCCGGGGTCGCGCGGCGGGCGGGTGCGGCGTGACGCGCGGGTGGGTTTGCGTTGCGTCGATGGGCGATGGCCGGTAGTTCGACATCCATGCGGGCTGCGGCGCGGTCCGTGGCATTCCGCAGTGCAAGGATCGAAGCTGCCGTGCGCCGCGACACCGAGGCCGGCCGGACCGACGATGCCCGGTCCGCCGGCGACACGGTAGCCTCTCAAATGATAGACTTCGCTTAATCATTCGAGAGAGGTTCGCATGTTCGCAGCGGTGATCGAACCCATCAAGATCGCCCAGGTTCTGGGTCTTCGTTCGAGGGTCACGTCGGTCGAACAACTCGAGCAGCAAGTCGAGGCCGGGCTGCCCAAGGCCTCGCTCGGCGCCGTGGCACGCCACGTCTACGGCAGCTCGCCGGAGGCGGGGGCCCTGATGCAGCGGGTCATCCCGGCGGCCACCTTCCATCGCAGGAGCGAGGCGCTCAAGCCGCAGGAGGGTGAGCGCGTCGAACGCCTGGCGCGGGTGATCGCGACCGCGGAGCATGTGTGGGACAGCGCCGACGACGCTCGCGCGTTCCTGACCACCGGTCACGCGATGCTGGGGGGCAAGCGGCCGATCGACGTGGCCCTGACCGAGTTGGGAGCGCGCCGGGTCGAGAACCTGCTGTGGTCGCTGTTCCATGGCGTTGCCGCCTGAGGCGCGAGGCAAGGCTGCGCCCACTCGGCAGACGCGCTCGCAAGCCTGGCGGGCTTGGCGCATCGCCGACGGGCGATTCGACGCGTTCAGCCCCATCGGCGCGTCGCTGCTGGGCGGCCGGTGGAACTCGCCTGGGCTCGGCGTCGTCTACGCGAGCCGCTCCTATGCAGGCGCGATGCTCGAGTGCCTGGCGCACGCGGGCATCGGGCGGATGCCCAGAACGCTGGTCGCCGTCGAGATCATCGTCGCGGCCGGCGTGCGGGTCGAGCGGCACGACGCGGGCAGCTTGCCCGCCGGCTGGGACGATGCGGACTTGAGCGTGGCGCGGGCCTTCGGCGACGCCTGGATTCGTACGCGGCGAACGGCAGTGCTGGTGCTTCCTTCGGTCGTCGCGCGCCGGGAGGACAACGTGCTGCTGAATCCGCAGCACTCCGACTTCCAGCAGATCAGTGCCGGGAGCCCGGAACCGGTGGTCTGGGATGCTCGTCTGTTCGGCCGGCACTGAGCGGGCGCCTTGGTCGGGCCGTAGTGTCGGAACGGACGGCCGGGGACGATGCGCGCGGGGCGTGCGCTCGCACGCCGCTCGGCATCCCGCACGGACTCGTGGGCGGATTGGCTCAGCAGCAGTGTTCGCGAGCGACTCCTGAGTGCCAGGAGCCGTCCTCGATGAATGGCCGCTACAGCACTGGCCGAAGCCCACACCGCGCATCTTTGCGCTCGCGGCCCTCAATGGCTAAAACGGCCAATCCTCCTGGGAGACCACCATGCGCGTCACCGCCACCGAAGCCAAGAACCGTTTTGGGAGCCTCTGCGCCCAGGCCAAGCGCGAACCTGTGTTCGTGGAAAGAGCCGGTCAACTCGACACCGTGATTCTCTCGGCCGAGCAGTACCAGGCCCTGCGGGCCCACCACGACAAGGCGAGCCGTGCCGCGCGCAAGAAGGCGTTCGAAGCCGAGTACGGTGATTGGATCGCCGCCCAGAACGCTCGCTTCGAGACGCACGGCATTCCTGGCGCCGACCTGCGCCCGTGGTGAGCCGCCGATGGCTCAGTACGACGTCTTCACCAACCCCAGCGGCAGCGCGGCCGAGGGCATCCCCATCGTGGTTGTGATCCTGAGCGATCTGCTGGATGCCCTGGCGACGCGGCTGACCATGCCCCTGGCTGTGCTAGATGTCGCGACCAAGGTGCCGACCGCGCTGTGTCCGGTCATCATAGTTAAGGGCCAGCGCCTGCATGCGCTGGCGCACTACGCCGCACCTTTGCCCGCAAAGGCCCTGAGGCGACCGGTGGACAACGTGGCTTCGCAAGCCAGCGCGCTGGTGTCGGCCTTGGACGCGGTGTTGTCGGGCATCTAGCCTGTGCAAATCCGGATGGCCGCTTTGCGGCAACGAGACCGGTACGGCGGCTGTCTCCTCCGGGTCGCAAGTCGCCCTTCGACGTCAGTACCGGCACAGCCAAGTGCGGGCGCCGCCACGAACGTCGCCGGCACCGCCGCCTGACCACCGGGCGCATGCCATCGACGACCATGAATAATCCGCGTGTGGCCGAACGGGAAGCCCTTCCGATCCGCCTACCGAAAGCCCGCGCCACCCAGCGCCCGACTCGTGCCCATGCACCACCCGCCCAGCCCCTGGCGCCTCAGCGTCGCGCCGATGATGGAGTGGACGGACCGGCATTGCCGCTGGTTCCACCGCCAAATCACGCGACGGGCGCGGCTGTATACGGTGATGATCACGAGCGGCGCGCTGCGCCACGGTGACGCCGCGCGGCACCTGGACTTCGATCCGGCCGAGCATCCGGTCGCGCTGCAGGTCGGCGGCAGCGAGGCGGACGAGCTCGCACACGCGGCGCGGCTGGCCGAGCGCTGGGGCTACGACGAGATCGACCTCAACTGCGGCTGCCCGAGCGAGCGCGTGCAGCGCGGCGCCTTCGGCGCCTGCCTGATGCGCGAGCCGCGCACGGTCGCCGACGGCGTGAAGGCGATGCGCGATGCGGTCGCGATCCCGGTCACGGTCAAGCACCGCATCGGCGTCGACGACGAGGAGAGCTACGGCTTCGTGCGCGACTTCGTCGGCACGGTGGCCGAGGCCGGCTGCGAGGTCTTCATCGTCCACGCGCGCAGCGCCTGGCTGCAGGGGCTGAGCCCGAAGGACAACCGCGAGATCCCGCCGCTGCGCTACGAGGTCGCGCACCAGCTCGCGCGCGACTTCCCGGCGCTGACCATCGTCGTCAACGGCGGCCTCGCCGGCGACGCGGCGATCGCGGCGCAGCTCGACCAGGTCGACGGCGTCATGGTCGGCCGCGCCGCCTACCACGACCCTTGGCAGCTCGCCGGCTGGGACCGGCGATTCTTCGGCGACACTGCGCCGGCGCTGGCGCGCGAGGAGGTCGAGGAGGCGATGGTCGCCTACATGGCACGCCAGGCCGCGGCAGGCGTGCGGTGGCCGGCGATTGCGCGCCACATGCTCGGGCTCTGGCACGGCACGCCCGGTGCGCGCCGCTGGCGCCAGCTGTGGTCCGACCACCGGCTGCGCGACGAGCCGGTGGCGCGCGTGGCCGCGATCGCAACGGCGGCGCGGTTGGGCGCAGCGGCCCGGGGTGCCAAGGCGGACGCGGCGCCGCAGCCCCAGGAGCTTGGGACATGAGGGCGATGGGCATCGACCGGCGGACGATCTGGCCCGCTGCCGACGGCGCGGCGGTCGAGGTCATCGACCAGCGCGTGCTGCCGCACGACTGGCGCACGCTGCTGCTGCGCAGCGCGGGCGACGCGGTGGTCGCGATCCGCGACATGGTCGTCCGCGGCGCGCCGCTGATCGGCGTCACCGCCGCCTATGGCATGGCGTTGCAGGCGCGCGCCGACGCCGGCGACGCCGCGCTGCGTCGCGCCGCACGGGCGCTGATCGCCTCGCGCCCGACCGCGGTCAACCTGGCCTGGGCAGTCGGCCGCGCGCTGCGCACGCTCGCGCCGCTGCCGCCGGCCGGCCGCGCCGCGGCCGCGTGGGCGCTGGCCGGATCGATGGCCGACGAGGATGTCGCCGTCAACCGCGCGATCGGCCGCCACGGCCTGCCGCTGCTGCAGGCGGTGGCGGCGCGCCGCGGCGGGCGCGTCGACCTGCTGACGCACTGCAACGCCGGCTGGCTGGCCACCGTCGACTGGGGCACCGCGCTGGCACCCGTCTACGCGGCGCAGGCCGCGGGCATCGAGGTCCATGTCTGGGTCGATGAGACGCGCCCGCGCAACCAGGGTGCGAGCCTGACGGCGTGGGAGCTGGCGCAGCAGGGGGTGGCGCACACCGTGATCGCCGACAACGCCGGTGGCCACCTGATGCAGCATGGCCGCGTCGACCTCGTCATCGTCGGCACCGACCGCGTCGGCGCGCGCGGCGACGTCTGCAACAAGATCGGCACCTACCTGAAGGCGCTGGCAGCGCGCGACAACGGCGTCCCGTTCCACGTCGCGATGCCGATGTCGACGCTGGACCTGTCGATCGGCGATGCGCTGGCCGAGATCCCGATCGAGGAGCGCGACGCGCGAGAGCAGACGCACCTGGCCGGGCGCGCCGCCGACGGCACCCGGGTCGAGGTGCAGCTGGTGCCGGACGGCAGCCCGGCCGCCAACCCGGCGTTCGACATCACGCCGGCAAGGCTGGTCAGCGGGCTGATCACCGAGCATGGGCTGGTCGCGGCCGAAGAGGGCGCGCTACGCGAACTGGCGGCGCGCCACGGCAACGCCGGGACGGCCGGGGAGGGCAGTTCGTGAGCGGCCGGCGCCGCCCGGCGGACGACGAGGCCACCGCGCGCGAGTCCGTCGTCGCCGCGATGCGTCGGCTCGATGCGCTGGGCCTGAACCGCGGCAGCACCGGCAATGCCAGCCTGCGCTTCGCGCGCGAGGGTCGACCCGGGATGCTGATCACGCCGACCGGCGCCGACGCGACGTCACTGCAGGCCGCCGACCTGTGCTGGGTCGGCGACGACGGTGCGCGCCAGGGGCCGTGGGCGCCGTCGTCGGAGTCGCCGCTGCACCAGGCGGCTTTGCGCGCGCGGCCGGACGCGAATGCCGTGCTGCACACGCACGCCGAGCACGCGACAGCGCTGGGCTGCACCGGTCGTGCGTTGCCGGCCTTCCACTATATGGTCGCCGTCGCCGGCGGCGACGATGTCCCGCTCGTGCCCTATGCGAGCTTCGGCAGCGACGCGCTGGCGCAGGGCGTGGCGCAGGCACTGCGGTCGCGCCGCGCCTGCCTGCTCGCGCAGCACGGGATGGTCAGCGCGGGCACGACGATGGCGCAGGCGCTGGCGATCATGATCGAGGTCGAGAGCCTGTGCCGGACCTATTTGCTCGCGCTGGCGGCAGGGACCCCGGCGATACTCGACGGCGAGGAAATGGCGCGCGTCGTGCGGCGCTTCGGCGACTACGGCCGGAAAAAGCTGGGGTGATAATCAGCACCGCGCCGCTGGATATTCGGCCGCCGCGGCGGGCATGCTGCGCGGCCGGCACGCGCCTCAGAACTGCTGGTAGGTATTGGTGCGAAATACGTCGCGCGGCGGCGACGGCGCCTTGACGATGCGCGTCTGCGGCGTGATCAGGCCCGGCTCGTCGGGCGACCAAGTGGCCTTGGCGCGCGAGCCGGCGACCATCGGCTGCGGGTTGGCGCGCGGGCGTTCACGCACGTAGTCCTCGGCCTGCGCGCCCTGCACGAAATAGCGCACGCGGCGCGCGCTGACGTTGGCGCGCACCAGCCGGCCGGCAGCGACCAGCGCTTCGGCGGCGCGCCGCACCTGTTCCGGCGAATAGCCTGTGACTTCACTCGCGGAAAACCCGGCTGCGGTCTTGGCGAGGGATTCGAGGGTGAGATGGAGCGAGGTTTGGAGCGCGGGATGGGTCATGCCGCGCATGATACGCGTCCGGGGATTTCCGTGCTCAGCACGCCGCGCATGACAAGGTCGCTCAGTGGGGTATTTCGGCGGCCACCGCGACGTGCGCGCCGGCGCGCGTGTCCGGCCAGGCAGCGAGCAGCAGCCCGGCCAGCGCCAGCGCCAGCGCCAGCGCGTGTCCGCCGGTGAAGGGCTCGCCCAGCCAGCCGATGCCGATCGCCGCCGCGGTCAGCGGCAGCAGCACCGTGAAGACCCCGGCGCGCGCCGCCGGCACGCGCGCCAGCCCCTTCATCCACAGCCACACCGACACCATGCTGGCGGCCAGCGCATAGTAGACAAGCAGCCCCCACAGCCCCGTGCCGACGCCGCCGAAGTCGAAGCGCGCCGCCTGCCACAGCGCCATCGGCGTCACCAGCGCCAGTCCCCAGAGGTTGATCAGCGCCGAGATGCGGCGCGGCGACACCTGCGCCGCCAGCCGCTTGCCGATGACGACATAGCTCGCCTCGCACAAGACGGCGCCGACGAGCAGCGCGTAACCCCACCACGCGCCGTCGGACGCAGCGCCGGCATCTCGCTGCCAGGCGAGCAGCGCGATGCCGGCGGCGGACAGCGCGATCGCGACCGCCACGCGCGGCCGGATCGGCTCGCCCAGCCCGAGGCGCGCCAGCAGCGCGACCGCTGCCGGCAGCGCCGCCATCACGACGCCGGCGGCCAGCGCCGAGGTCGCCGCGACACCGAACAGCATGAAGACCGAGAAGCCGAAGTTGCCGAGGAAGCTCTCCCAGAACAGCAGCCGGCGGTCGCGCGGGCTCAGCCGTGGCTCGCCCGGCGCCGGCCGCAGCCACGGCAGCATCGCGACCGCGGCGATGCCGAAGCGCAGCCAGGCGAGCAGGAACACCGGGAAGACCGCCACCAGCAGCTTGGACAAGCCGACATAGCTGCCGACCAGCGCCATGCTGGCTGCCAGCGAGAGGTAGGCCAGCGCGCGAGCGGCTGCCGTATCCATCGCTGCGTGGGATCGGGCCGCGGACGCCGGCGGCGGGCGATCAGAACGCCGCCGCGTAGCGCGCGCGTTCCCAGCCGCTGACATGGCCGGCCCAGTCCTCGGACTCGGCGCGGTGCAGCCGCAGCAGCTCGGCGCCGAGCTCGTCGCCCAGCGCCTGCGTGATCGCGGCGTCGGCCTGCAGCGCATCGGCCGCGTCCTCCAGCGAACGCGGCAGCCGCGCCAGGCCGCGCGCCGCACGCTCGGTGTCGGCCATCGCGAACAGGTCGTCGTCGATGCCGGGGCCCGGGTCCAGGCCGCGGTCGATGCCGTCCAGCCCGGCGGCGATCAGCGTCGCGCTGACGAGGTAGGGGTTGGCCGCGGCGTCGGGCAGCCGCCACTCGAAGCGGTCGGGCAGGGTACGAACGAGCGCCGTGCGATTGTTCGCCCCGTGGGCGACGAATACCGGCGCCCAGCTCGTCCCCGAGCGCGACCGGCCGACGCGCAACCGCTTGTACGAGTTGACGGTCGGTGCGCCGATCGCAGCCAGCGCCGGCGCATGCGCGAGCACGCCGGCGACGAAGGCGCGCCCCAGCGCCGACAGCGCGCCGTCGCTGCCGGCGAACAGGTTGTGCGCGCCGTCCCACAGCGAGACATGCCAGTGCATGCCGCTGCCGGGCTGGTCGGCGAAGGGCTTCGGCATCATCGACAGGACCATGCCGCGCGCTTCGGCCAGGGCGTGCGCGGCGAGCTTGAACAGCATCAGCCGGTCCGCGCTGGCCAGCGCCTCGGCATGCGCGAAGTTGATCTCGTACTGGCCCCAGGCATCCTCGTGGTCGGTCTGCAGCACCGTCGTGCCGCAGGCTTCCAGCACCTCGCGCAGCGCGTGCAGGAAGCCGGCCTGGCGCGGCAGCGACTTCAGGTCGTAGCTCGGCTTGTCGAGCCGGTCGGCGTCGTCGGCCGGCAGCCAGCGATCGCCGTCGCGGCGCAGCAGGAAGAATTCGGGCTCGATCCCGCACTCCAGCCGCCAGCCGCGCTCGGCCAGCCGCGCGCGCGCGCGGCGCAGCACCTGGCGCGGGCAGGCGTCGAACGGCCGGCCGTCGACGAAGCCGTCGCCGACGATGCGCGCGACCCCCGGCCACCACGGCAGCGGCTGTACGGTCGAGGCGTCGCCGCGGGCCCAGAACTCGCTGCGCGGCCCGCTGCGCGGCAGCCCGCTGCCCTCGATCGACGGCCCGGCGAAGCCGGCGCCGTCGCGCAGCACGGCGCCGAGCTGGTGCAGCGGGACGAGCTTGCCCTTGGCGACGCCGCGCAGGTCGGTGAACTGCACCAGCAGCGTGTGCACGCCGGCGGCATGCAGCGATTCGCCGAGCGCGGCCGGGTTCATCGCGGGGTCGGGCGGCGCATGCGGCGCGCTCGGGGTTGGGACTCAGGCGGCGTCGATGCGCAGCCAGGTCGTCTTCAGCTCGGTGACCTTGTCGAAGGCGTGCAGCGACTTGTCGCGCCCGTTGCCGCTTTGCTTGACGCCGCCGAACGGCACCGTGATGTCGTCCTCGTCGTAGCTGTTGACGTGCACGGTGCCGGCGCGCAGCCGGCGCGCCACGCGGTGCGCGCGGCTCAGGTGGTCGCTCCAGACGCTGGCCTGCAAGCCGTAATTGCTGGCGTTGGCGATCGCCACCGCCTCGGCCTCGTCGCGGAAGCGGATCACGCTCATCACCGGGCCGAAGATCTCCTCGCGCGCGATCTTCATCTCGTTGGCGACACCGTCGAAGACGGTCGGCTCGACGTAGAAGCCACCGCTATCCTCGCGCACGCGCCGGCCGCCGCAGACCAGCCGCGCGCCGTCGCCGCGCCCGGCCTCGATATAGCCGAGCACGGTCGCGAGCTGCGCATCGTCGACCAGCGCGCCGAGCACGGTGGAAGGCTGCAGCGGGTCCGCCGGCGCATAGTTCGGCGCCTCGGCGGCGACGATCTCGACGAAGCGGTCGGCGATCGCCTCGTGCACCAGCACGCGCGACGGCGCGTTGCAGCTCTCGCCCTGGTTGAAGAACATGCTGCCGGCCGCGGTCTTCGCTGCACGTTCGAGTTCGGCGAAATCGTCGAAGACGACGAACGCCGACTTGCCGCCGAGCTCGTTGAAGACGCGCTTGAGGTTGCTGCGGCTGGCGTACTCGAGCATGCGCCGGCCGGTGCGGGTGGAGCCGGTGAAGCCGATCGCGTCGACATCCATGTGCAGCGCCAGCGCCTCGCCGGCCTCGTGCCCGTAGCCGGGCACGACGTTGAAGACCCCCGGCGGCAGCCCGGCGTCGAGCGCGATCTCGGCCAGCCGCATCGCGGTCAGCGGGCTCTTCTCGCTCGGCTTGAGGACGACCGAGTTGCCCGCCGCCAGCGCCGGGCCGAGCTTCCACGCCGCCATGATCATCGGGTAGTTCCACGGCACGATGACGCCGACGACACCGACCGGCTCGCGCGCGATCAGCGCCAGCGCGGTGTCGGCGGTCGGTGCGATCTCGTCGTAGATCTTGTCCACCGCCTCGGCATACCAGGCGATGGTGCGCGCGGTGGCCGGCACGTCGACCGCGAGCGCGTACTGGATCGGCTTGCCCATGTCCAGGGTTTCCAGCAGCGCGAGCTCGTCGCGCGCAGCCAGGATCTTGTCGGCGAAGCGCTGCAGCACCTTCTTGCGCGCTGCCGGCGGCTTGCCGGCCCAGCGCCGGTCCTCGAACGCCGCGCGCGCGGCGGCGACCGCGGCGTCGATGTCCGCGACACCGCCGCGCGCGACTTCGGCCAGCAGCCGGCCGTCGATCGGCGAGTGCTTGGCGAAGACCGCGCCGCCGGCTGATCGGCGGCGCTCGCCGTCGATCAGCGCGCGGCCGTCGGGGCGCAGCGCGGCGGCGCGCGCGGGCCAGTCGGGGGCGTTCATCAGAAGTTCACGACGACCGAGGTGCCGAGCAGGTGGTTGGTCTTGCGGTAGCTGCCGTCGCGCTCCAGGAAGGCCGGGCCGCTGGCGCCGTCGAGCCGGTATTCGACCTTGAAGGTCGTATTCAGCCCGTACAGGTAGGACAGCCCGAGCGACAGCGCGTAGCGGTTCAGGCCCTTGCCCGACGCGTCCGGCCCCCAGCTGTCGGCCAACGCGTCGTACGCCATCTCGGGGCCGAAGCCGTTGCGGCCGTCGGCGATCAGCACCGTGCAGTCGTCGTCGCCGCAGGCGGCGTAGGAGCCGAAGATGCCGCCGCCGTTCTTGTCGTTCTTGATGACGTCGGCGCGCGCGATGGCCTTCAGGCGCGGCGTGAAGTTGTAGGCCACGAGACCCGACACGCCGGCCCACTCGGCGTCACCGTCGGCGGCCCAGTCGCGGATGCGGCCGATGCCGATCTGACCCTGCAGCGTCCAGTCGCCGCGGATGTAGTAGCCGTCGAGCTCGAAGGTGTCGATGCGCGAGTCGAAGGTCTTGCCGTGCACGCCGGCGAAGCCGAAGCCGTCGAACTCGCCCTTCGAGTAGTCGACCCGGTAGGCGAGCACCGGTGCCTCGTTGTCGCGGTCGTAGCGGCTGGCGTTCATGTTGCCGAGGAAGACGCGCGTCCACCACTTGCCGCGCGTGATGTCGATCGCGGCGCCGGTGTAGAAGCTCGGCAGCGTGAAGTCGAACAGCAGGTTGTGCGTGATCAGCGGTTGCTGGTGCGACCAGACATACTCGTAGCCCGACCAGTCGGGGATCTGCCCGACCCACAGCCGGGTCTGGTTGTCGCTCAGCTCGACCGACACGCTGGCCTCCTGCACGATCGAGCCGACGTTGTAGCCCGACGAGGCGTTCTTCTGCGGCGCCAGCGTCAGCCGCCAGCGCGTGCCGTCCTCGGTCTCCTTCTGGATGTCGAGCATCGCCTGCCCGAAGTAGGAGTTGTCGTAGGCGTAGACGTCGCCCGGGTAGGAGAAGTCGCCGCCGTTGCCGGCGAAGCCGTTCAGGAAGGCGAAGCTGCCGCCGCCGGTCTTGGTCCAGATGTAGGTCGGGTCGAGCATGCCGTTGATGACCAGTCCCTTGAAGCCCTGGTCGGCGAAGCTGTCCTGCAGCGACTCGGTCTTGATCGCGATGCGGTTGAAGTCGGCCGCCTGCTCGGGCGTCATGCCCCACTGGGCCTGGGCCGGTTTCGCCTCGGCGGCCTTGAGCTTGGCCTCCAGCTCGGTCACCCGCTCGCGCAGCGCGCGCAGCTCGTCGAGGATCTGCGCGTTGGACTGCGCCAGCGCCGGAAACGCGGCGGCCAGCGCGACGGCCAGAAGGGTGGGTTGGATCAGCGTCATCGTTGCTCTCCTCGAAGGTCGGTCGGGTCTTGCAGGGTCGCCTCAGCCGCGCGTGGCGGCCGCCATTTCCAGCTCGCGCCGCCGCTCGGCGCGCGCGATCAGCCAGCTCGCGAGCACGACGCCCGTGGCGACGACGACGACGATGATCGTCGCCACCGCATTGACGCTCGGGTTCAGCCCCAGGCGGGCGCGCGAGAAAATCACCAGCGGCATGGTCGTCGCCCCCGGCCCGGACAGGAAGGCCGAGATGACCACGTCGTCGAGCGAGATCGTGAAGGTCAGCAGCCAGGCCGAGATCAGCGACTGCGCGATCATCGGCAGCGTGACGAGCCAGAAGACCTGCGCCGGCCGCGCACCCAGGTCCATCGCCGCCTCCTCGAGCTGCGGGTTGAGGTCCTTCAGGCGCGACTGGATGACGACCGTCGCATACGCCACGCCCAGCAGCAGGTGGCCGAACCAGATCGTCATCAGGCCGCGCTCGGGGTAGCCGAGCGCGCGCTGCACGCTCACCAGCATCAGCAGCAGCGACAGGCCGACGACGACCTCGGGCATCACCAGCGGCGCGTTGACCATCGCCGTGAACAGCGTGCGGCCGCCGAAGCGGCGGTACTTGACGAGCGCGAAGGCGGCCAGCGTGCCGAGCACGACGGCGCCGGACGCGGTCAGGAAGGCGATCTGCAGGCTCAGCCACAGGCCGCGGATGATCTCCTCGTCGCCCGCGAGCTGCGCGTACCAGCGCAGCGTGAAGCCGCGCCAGACGTTGGGCACCGGCGAGTCGTTGAACGAGAAGACGATCAGCGCGACGATCGGCAGGTACAGGAAGACGAACCCTGCGGCCAGCCAGGCGCGCGCGAAACCGGCGTTGAAGCGCGAGGCCCTCACCGCTGGCCCTCCTGCGCCTCGGCCTGGTACTTGTTGAAGATCGCCAGCGGCACGATGATCAGCAGCACCATCACGACCGCCACACTGGAGGCCATCGGCCAGTCGTTGTTGGCGAAGAACTCGTCCCACATCACGCGCCCGATCATCAGCGTCTCGGGGCCGCCGAGCATCTCCGGGATCACGTACTCGCCGACGCAGGGGATGAACACCAGCATCGAGCCGGCGATGATGCCGGCCTTGGACAAGGGCACCGTGACCTTCCAGAATGCGGTCCACGGCGACGCGCCGAGGTCGGCCGCGGCCTCGAGCAGCCGCAGGTCGAGCTTGGCCAGGTTGCCGTACAGCGGCAGCACCATGAAGGGCAGGTAGGTGTAGGTCATGCCGAGCACGAGCGAGAACGGCGTGTGCATGAACTTGCCCGGCGCCGGGATCATCCCGAATGCGGCCAGCACCTGGTCCAGCCCGCTGTCGACCAGCAGCCCGGCGACCCAGCCCCCCTCGGACAGCAGGCCCTTCCAGGCGTAGACGCGCAGCAGGAACGAGGTCCAGAACGGCAGCATCACGCCCATCAGCAGCGCCGGCTGCAGCGCGGGCCGCGCGCGCGCCATGAAGTAGGCGAAGGGATAGCCGATCGCCAGGCACAGCAGCGTGGTGGCGGCGGCGTACTGCAGGCTCGACAGGTAGGTGCCGAAGTACAGCGGGTCGTCGAGGATGAAGAGGTAGTTGCCCAGCTTCAGGCTGAGCTGCAGCATCCCGTCCTGGTAGGTCAGGATGTCCTTGAAGCTCACCATCTCCATCTCGGAGACGCTGATCTTGAAGACGATCAGGAACGGCAGCAGGAAGAAGACCAGCAGGTACAGGTAGGGCGCGCCGATGACCGGCACCCGGCTGGCGAGCAGCGCCTTGACGCGTTCGAACAGGGCCGTCACGTCGTCACCGCCTCACTGCGTCAGCACGATATGCGCCGTGCGCGACCAGTGCGCCCAGACGCTGTCGCCCCAGGTCACGGCGTCGTCGCGGTGGCGCATCGTGTTGGCCTGGCTGACCTTGAGCAGCGCGCCGCTGGGCAGCTGCAGGTGGTAGACGGTGAAGCTGCCGAAGTAGGACATCTCCTTGACCGTGCCCTGGACCGCGTTGTACTCGGTCTCGGCCGGCGGCTGGCGCGAGACGTGGATCTTCTCCGGCCGCAACGCGACCGTCAGCGCCATGCCCTGCGAGCCGCTGATGCCGTGCCCGACCCAGTGCCGGCAGTCGGCGCAGTCGATCACGACATGCGCCGGCTCGTCGACGGCGAGCGTGCCGTCCATCAGGTTGACGTTGCCGATGAAATCGGCGACGAAGCGGCTCGTCGGCGTCTCGTAGATCTCGGCCGGTGGCCCGACCTGCAGGAAGCGGCCCTCGCTCATGATCGCGATGCGCGAGGCCATCGTCATCGCCTCTTCCTGGTCGTGCGTGACCATCACGCAGGTCACGCCGACGCTCTCGATGATGTTGACGAGCTCGATCTGGGTCTGCTCGCGCAGCTTCTTGTCCAGCGCGCCGAGCGGCTCGTCGAGCAGCAGCAGCAGCGGCTGCTTGGCCAGGCTGCGCGCCAGCGCGACGCGCTGCTGCTGGCCGCCGGAGAGCTGGTGTGGCTTGCGCCGGGCGAAGCGCTCGAGCTGCACCAGCTTGAGCATCGCCTCGACGCGCTCGGCGACGCGTTCCCTGGGCAGGCCCTCGCGCCGCAGGCCGAATGCGATGTTGTCCCACACCGTCAGGTGCGGGAACAGCGCATAGCTCTGGAACATCATGTTGATCGGTCGCTGGTGCGGCGGCAGGTCCGCGAGGTCGCGCCCGTCGAGCACGATGCGCCCGGCGGTCGGCGTCTCGAACCCCGCCAGCATGCGCAGCAGCGTGCTCTTGCCGCAGCCCGACGAGCCGAGCAGGGCGAAGATCTCGCCGCGCGCGACGTCCAGGCTGACCTCGTCGACGGCGCGGAAGCCGTCGAACTCCTTGACGAGCTCGCGGATCTGCAGCAACCCCGAGCCGGCGCCCGGCCCGACCGCCATCACAGGCCCGTCTTGAACGAGGTGAAGGTGCGCGTCATCAGCCGGCGCAGGTCGTTGTTGATCGCGTCCGGGGCGATCATCCTGGCCATGTCGGCGGGCGCCAGGAAGACCGTCGGGTTGTTCGCGACCTCGGGCTTGACGAAGGACTTGGACGCCGGGTTGGGGTTGGCGTAGAAGACCTTGTTCGTCAGGCTGGCGTGGACCTCGGGGCGCAGGATGAAGTCGATGAACTTCTGCGCGTTGCCGGGCCGCGGGGCGTCGGCCGGGATCACCATGACGTCGAAGAACAGCAGGCCGCCGGTCTTCGGGATCAGGGCCTCGATCTTCTGCCCGGTCTTGCCGTCGATGGCGCGCTGGCGCGCGATATTGATATCGCCGGACCAGCCGACGGCCGCGCAGATCGACCCGCCGGCCATGTCGTTGATATAGCCCGAGGAGCTGAACAGCGTGACGTGCGGCCGCACCGACTTCAGCAGTTGCGCCGCCGCGGCGTAGTCTGACTGGTTGCGGCTGTAGGCGGGCTTGCCCAGGTAGTGCAGCGCCGCCGGGATGATCTCGGTGGCGGAGTCGAGGAAGGACACGCCGCAACTCTTGAGCTTGCTGACGTACTCCGGCTTGAAGACCAGGTCCCAGGCGTTGTCGGGCATCGGCGTGCTGCCCAGCGCGGCCTTGACCTTGTCCACATTGATGCCGACCGTCGTGAAGCCCCACAGCCAGTTGACCATGTACTGGTTGCCCGGGTCCATCTTGCCCAGCTGCGCCTGCAGCGACGGGTCGAGGTTCTTCAGGTTCGGGATCTGGTCCTTGTCGAGCTTGCGCAGCAGCCCGCCGTCGATCTGCAGCTTGGCCCAGTTGGACGACGGCACGACGAGGTCGTAGCCGGTCTTGCCGGCGACCAGCTTGGCGTGCACGATCTCGTTGTTGTCGAAGTTGTCGTAGCGGACCTTGATCCCCGTCTCCTTCTCGAAGTTGGCGATCGTGTCCTCGGCGATGTAGTCGGACCAGTTGTAGATGTTGAGGATCTTCTCCTCCTGCTGCGCCTGCGCGGGGGGCAGCAGGAGCGCCAACCCGGCGGCGAAGGCGACGATGGCGGTGATCGGCTTCATTCGGCAAGTTCTCCAGCGAGGGTGGGGAGGGCGTCTTGGGCGAGCGTGCTGCGGGCGCGGACAGCGCCGAGCTGGCTGAGCGCGCGAGTCTAAGCCAGCCAGCCGCGGCTTCCGACGTCGTGCAGCGTCAGGTCCAGGCAGCGCCGGATCAGCGCGACCATCTCGTCGAGCTGTGCCGGGGTGGTCACGAGCGGCGGGGCGACGATCATGCGGTCGCCGACCGCGCGCATGATCAGCCCCTCGCGGAAGCAATGCCCGCGGCAGACCATGCCGACCTCGAGCTCGGACGGGAACGCGGTGCCTCGCGCCTTGTCCTTGACGAGCTGCAGCGCACCCATCATGCCGCAGGTCTCCGCCTCGCCGACCAGCGGGTGCTGCGCCAGCTCCGCATAGGCGCGCGCGAGCTGCGGGCCGACGACATCGCGCACATGCTCGACCAGCCCGAGCTGCTGCACGAGCCGGATGTTGGCCAGCCCGACGGCGCACGCGACCGGGTGACCGGAGTAGGTATAGCCGTGGTTGAACTCGCCGCCGCGCTCGATCAGCACGCGCGCCACGCGCTCGCCGACCATCACGCCGCCGAGCGGGATGTAGCCGCTGGTGACACCCTTGGCGAAGGTCATCAGGTCCGGCCGCGCGCCCATGGCCTCGCAGCCGAACCAGTGGCCGGTGCGCCCGAAGCCGGTGATGACCTCGTCGCTGACGAGCAGGATGCCGTACTTATCGCAGATGCGCTGGATCTCGGGCCAGTAGGTCGCCGGCGGCACGATGACGCCACCGGCGCCCTGCACCGGCTCGCCGATGAAGGCGGCGACCTTGTCCGGGCCGACGCGCTGGATCATGTCCTCCAGCCAGCCCGCCGCGACGAGACCGAACTCGTCGCGCGTCATGCCCTGGCCATGCTCGCGCCAGAACGGCTGCTCGATGTGGACGATGCCCGGGATCGGCAGCCCGCCCTGCGCGTGCATCGCCGCCATCCCGCCGAGCGACGCGCCGGCCATCGTCGAGCCGTGGTAGGCGTTGCGCCGGCTGACGATGACCTGGCGCTCGGGCTCGCCGAGCAGGTCCCAGTAGCGGCGCACCATGCGCACGATGGTGTCGTTGCCCTCCGATCCGGAGCCGGCGAAGAAGACATGCCGGAACTGCGGCGGCGTGACCTCGGCGAGCAGCTCGGCGAGTTCGATCGCCGGCGGCGTGGCGGTCTGGAAGAAGGCGTTGTAGAAGGGCAGCTCGTGCAGCTGGCGCGTCGCGGCGTCGATCAGCGAGCGCTGGCCGTAGCCGACGTTGACGCACCACAGCCCGGACATCGCGTCGAAGATGCGATGGCCGTCGCTGTCCCAGAGGTAGATGCCCTCGGCGCGCGTGATCACGCGCGCGCCCTTCTTCGCCAGCGCGTCGAAGTCGGTGAAGGGGTGCAGGAAGTGCGCGGCATCCAGCGCCTGCCAGTCGGCGGTGGTGCGTGCGCGGGTCGATTGGTCGTTCATCGGGGGGGCTCCTCGAGATGACGGATGACGGATCGGGGATGCCGAGCTGCGAGCGCAGCGACCCGTCATCCGACGTGCGAGCGCAGCGGTTCGTCGTTCCTCGTCGCCTCAGACATGCAGCAGCAGGTGCTCGCGCTCCCACGGCGAGATCACCTTCATGAACTCGGCGTACTCGACTTCCTTGATCTCCGAGTAGACGGTGACGAAGTTCTCGCCGAGGACGCCGGCGAGCTCGCGCTCGCCGCGCAGCAGCGCCAGCGCCTCGCCCAGGCTGCGCGGCAGCTGGTAGTCGGCCAGGTAGGCGTCGCCCTTGCACTCGGGGCTGGGGTCGATGCGGTGCTTCAGCCCCAGGTAGCCGCAGGCCAGCGTCGCGGCCAGCGCGACATAGGGGTTGGCATCGGCGCCGATGACGCGGTTCTCGATCCGGCGTGCCGCCGGCGGCGCCACCGGGCTGCGGATGCCCACCGTGCGGTTGTCGGTGCCCCACTGGATGTTGATCGGCGCCGCGGTGTAGCGCGCCAGCCTGCGGTAGCTGTTGACATAGGGGGCGAACAGCGCCATGCAGGCCGGGATATAGCGCTGCAGCCCACCGATGAACCAGTGGAACTCGGGGCTGGTCGAGCCGTCCTCCTTGCTGAACAGGTTGCGCCCGTCGGACCTGCGCACCAGGCTCTGGTGCACGTGCATCGCGCTGCCGGGCTCGCCGGCGATCGGCTTGGCCATGAAGGTGGCGTACATGTCGTGCCGCAGCGCCGCCTCGCGCAGCGTGCGCTTGAACAGGAAGACCTCGTCGGCCAGCCCGAGCGGGTGGGCATGGAAGAAGTTGATCTCCATCTGCCCGGCGCCGATCTCGTGGATCAGCGTGTCGACGTTGAGCTCCATCCGGTTGCACCAGTCGTAGACATCCTCGAACAGCGGGTCGAATTCGTTGACGGCGTCGATCGAGTAGGCCTGGCGCGAGGTCTCGCTGCGCCCGCTGCGGCCGATCGGCGGCTTCAGCGGTACATCCGGGTCGGCATTGCGCGCGACGAGGTAGAACTCGATCTCCGGGGCGACGACCGGGTCCAGCCCCTCGGCCGCGTACAGCTCGCAGACGCGGCGCAGCACCGAGCGCGGCGCGTAGGGGATCAGGTTGCCGGCGCGGTCGTAGCAGTCGTGAATCACCTGCGCCGTAGGGTCCGTGGCCCAGGGGACGATGCGCACCGTGCTCGGGTCCGGGCGCAGGTGCATGTCGTGGTCGGTCGGGCTGATGACGTCGAAGTACGGCCCTTCGGACGGGAAGACGCCGGTCACGCCCATCGCGACGACGGCCTCGGGCAGCCGCATGCCACGGTCCTCGGTAAATTTCTCGCGCGGCAGGATCTTGCCGCGCGCCACGCCGGTGAGGTCGGGCACCAGGCACTCGATCTCGGTCACGCCCTTGTCGTCCAGCCACTGCTCGAGCTGGTTGAAGGTCATCGGTAGTCGGTCGGTCATCGCGCGCTCTTCGAAGAAGGGGGAGGGGACGGGGGTCGGATCGGTGGCCCCTAATCCTCCGGCCGCGCGCCGCCGCGGCGCCGGCGCCAGGCGTGCAGCGCGGCGCCGAAGGCGGCCAGCAGCCGCATCGATACCGGGTTGTCGGCCGCCCGCCATTCCGGGTGCCATTGCACGCACAGCGCGAATCCTCGCGCATCGGCAACGCTGAAGGCCTCGATCACGCCGTCCGGCGCGTGCGCCTCGGCGCGCAGCCCGGCGGCGAGCCGCGCCACCGCCTGCCCGTGCAGCGAGTTGACGACGACCGGCGCGTCGCCGACGATGCGCGCGAGCAACCCGCCGGGCACCGGCTGCACCGGGTGCGCCGGCCCGTACTGGTCCTCGATCGGCGCGTCGTCGTCGGCGCGGTGGTCGGCGTGCGGGCCCCGCGGCCCTCGTTCCTCGTGCACGGCCTGGTGCAGCGTGCCGCCGAGCGCGACGTTGACCTCCTGCGCGCCGCGGCAGATCGCCAGCAGCGGCATGCCCAGCGCCAGCACGCGCGGCACCAGCGGCAGCGTCCAGTCGTCGCGCTCGGGGTCCAGCGGCAGCGCGGGGTCGCGCACCGCCTCGTCGAAATGCCGTGGGTGGACATTCGACGGCGAGCCGGTCAGCAGCACGCCGTCGGCCAGCGCGAGCAGCTCGTCGAGGTCGGCCGGCTCGGCGCGCGGAACGACCAGCGGCAGCGCGCCGGCCAGCCGCACTGCGTCGACATACTTGCGCCCGACGACGTGGAACGGATGCCCGCCGAGCACGCGGTTGCACGCCGGCACCAGCACGACCGGGCGCGACGGCCGCGCGCCCGGCTCGTGCGCAGCGGCGGCAGGGCCGACGGCATCGGCCAGCGGGGTGTCGGCAGCGTGGTTCACGGCCACGGTCTCATCCGAGCAGGTCGCGCATGCGGTACCAGGCCATGCCCAGCACCAGCGCCGGCGTGCGCAGCAGCGGCCCGCCGGGGAAGGGCCGGTGCTTCAGGCGCGCGAAGACGTCGAAGCGGCCGGCGTCGCCGGCGATCGCCTCCGCCGCGATGCGCCCGGCCAGGCCCGTCAGCGCCAGGCCGTGGCCCGAGAAGCCTTGCAGGTACAGCACGTTCGGCGCATCCGGCAGGCGGCCGAAGTCGGGCGCGCGGTTCAGCGTGATGTCGACGAAGCCGCCCCAGGCATGCTCGATCGGCACGTCGGCGAGCTGCGGGAAGGTCAGCAGCATGCGCCGGCGCATGCCCTCGGCCAGCCGCGCCGGCGTCAGCGTCGAGTAGCTGACGCGCCCGCCGTAGAGCAGCCGGTCGTCGCCGGTCAGGCGGAAGTAGTCGAGCACGAAGTTGGTGTCGCAGACCGCGGCGCGCGACGGGATCAGCGCGTCGGCGCGCGTACGGCCGAGCGGCGCGCTGCAGGCGATGTAGGTGCCGACCGGCATCACGCGCGGCGCCAGCGCCGGCGCGAGCGACGCGCCGTCGTCGTGCAGGTAGACGTTGCCGGCCAGCAGCACGTGGCGCGCACGCACGCGCCCCTGCGGCGTGCGCAGCCGCACCGGCGCGCCGGGCTCGAGCGCGACCGCCGGCGTGTTCTCGAAGATCCGCACCCCGGCCTCGACCGCCGCGCGGCCCAGCCCGAGGGTGTACTTCAGCGGGTGCAGGTGGCCCGAGCGCGGGTCGTGCACGCCGCTGTGGAAGCGCCGGCTCGCGATCCAGCCACCGACCTCGGCGGCCCCGATGCGCTGCAGCGCATAGCCGTAGACGCGCTCGATGCGGTCGGCCCAGTCGCTCAGCTCACGACCCTTGCGCGCGCTCGTTGCCAGCCCGAGGTAGCCGGCCCGCCACTCGCAGTCGATCGCGTGGCGTGCGATGCGATCGCGCATCAGGTCCAGCGCCTCGATCGTCATGCCCCACACGCGGCGGGCGTCGGCCGCGCCGAGCTGCGCCTCGATCACCGACTGGTCGCAGGCCAGCCCGTGGATCGCCTGCCCGCCGTTGCGCCCGCTGGCGCCGAAGCCGAGCGTGCGCGCCTCCAGCAGCACGACCTCCAGCCCGCGCTCGGCCAGTTCCAGCGCCGCCGACAGACCCGCCAGCCCGCCGCCGACCACGGCCACGTCGGCCTCGGCGTCGCCCTGCAAGGGCGGATGGGCGGCGCCGCGCGGCGCGGTGGCCGCGTAGTACGAATCCCGGGTCAGCTCGCGGTCGGTGTCCAGCAAGGGCATGGAAGGGCGGCGTTGGCGATTTCCGGTCGCTGAAGCAGGCTTCGGGCGGGTTCAGGCGGCGCGCCGCAGCGCCTGGCGCAGCGTGTCGACGAGCTGGTCGATCTGGGCGCGCTCGATGATCAGCGGCGGCGACAGCGCCACCGTATCGCCGGTCGTGCGCACCAGCACGCCTTGCTCCCAGCAATCGAGGAAGACGCCGAACGCGCGCCGCGTCGGCTCGCCCGCGATCGGCGCGAGCTCGACGCCGCCGACCAGGCCGATATTGCGCACGTCGATCACGTTCGGCTCGCCGCGCAGCGCGTGCAGCTGCTCGGCGAAGTAGGGCTCGAGCGCCCTGGCGCGCGTCAGCAGCCCCTCGTCGGCGTAGGTCTGCAGCGTCGCGAGCCCGGCCGCGCAGGCCAGCGGGTGCGCCGAGTAGGTGTAGCCGTGGAAGAACTCGATCATGTTCTCCGGCCCTGTCATGAAGGCCTCGTGGATCGTGTCGCGCACGAGCACCGCCCCCATCGGCACGCTTCCGTTGGTCAGCCCCTTGGCCGCCGTCATGATGTCGGGCGTGACGCCGAAGGTCTGCGCGCCGAACGGGCTGCCGGTGCGGCCGAAGCCGGTGATGACCTCGTCGAAGATCAGCAGGATGCCGTGGCGGTCGCAGATCTCGCGCAGCCGCTGCAGGTAGCCGTGCGGCGGCACCAGCACGCCGGTCGAGCCGGCCACCGGCTCGACGATGACGGCGGCGATCGTCGACGCGTCGTGCAGTGCGACGAGCCGCTCGAGGTCGTCCGCCAGCTCCGCGCCCTGCGCCGGCTGGCCGACGCTGAAGGCATTGCGCGCCGGGTCGTGGGTGTGCCGAATATGGTCGACGCCGGCGAGCAGGGTGCCGAAGTGCTTGCGGTTGGCGACCATGCCGCCGACCGAGATGCCGCCGAAATTGACCCCGTGGTAGCCGCGCTCGCGTCCGATCAGCCGCGTGCGCTGGCCCTCGCCGCGCGCGCGGTGGTAGGCCAGCGCGATCTTCAGCGCGGTCTCGACCGACTCCGACCCGGAGTTGGTGAAGAAGACCTTCCCCATGCCGGCCGGCGCGATCGCCGCCAGCCGCTCGGCGAGCTCGAAGGCCTTGGGGTGGCCCATCTGGAACGGCGGCGCATAGTCCATCTCGGCTGCCTGGGCCTGGATCGCCTGCACGATCTGCGGCCGGTTGTGGCCGGCGTTGACGCACCACAGCCCGGCCACGCCGTCGAGGATCTGGCGCCCGTCGGCATCCCAGTAGTGCATGCCCGATGCGCGAACCAGCATGCGCGGCGCCTTCTTGAACTGGCGGTTGGCGGTGAAGGGCATCCAGAAGGCGTCGAGATTCCTGGCCATGGCGCAGCTCCGGCGGGGTGGACGTCGGTGGGGCTCGAGAGTGCGCAGTCTAGCCAGCGCGACGTGCAATGTGCGTGCAAGATCGATCGGGGCCGGCCCGCGTCGGTGCACAATCCTGCGGCCGACCCGGCTCTGGACGGCAGGATATGCGAAACCGCAAGCCCGTTGCACAACTCGATTCGATCGACCGCGCGATCCTCGCCGTCCTGCAGGACGATGGCCGGATCAGCAACCAGGCGCTGGCCGCGCGAGTGCACCTGTCGCCGTCGGCCTGCCTGCGGCGCGTCAAGACGCTGGAGGACGGCGGCGTGATCGCGCGCTACGTCGCGCTGCTGGACCCGAAGTCGATCGGGCGCCCGGGAACGAGCTACACGATCGTCAACCTGGAGGGCACGCAGCCGCACAAGCTCGAGGCCTTCGAGCGCGCGGTGCGCGACACGCCCGAGATCCTGGACTGCTTCTACGTCGCCGGCACCGACGACTACCTGATCCGCTTCAGCTACTGCGACGCCGAGGACCTCGAGCATTTCTTCGCCGAGATCCTGCCGCGGCTGCCCGGCGTCGTGCGCTCCAACTCGATGCTGGTGCTGCGCACGGTCAAGAAGACGACCGCGCTGCCGCTGCAGCCGATGTGACCGGCGCGGCAACGCCCGGCGGCCTTGCCGACCGCGGCCGTCCCGCGCAGACTCTCATCGACCGGGGCATCGCCCCGGTTCATGGAAGACCTCCGCATCAACCGCAAGTCTCGCCGCGCGCGCGGTCGGCCGCGGTCTGCGCCTCGTGGTGCTGGCGTGCGCGCGGATAGACACGCACCTCCTCCAGCGCGATATGCTCCTCGTACAGGCTGCGGAAGACCGGCAGCGCCTCGCGCAGCAGTGCCAGGTCGCAGCCCGCCTGGCCACGCGCGACGGCGTCGAGCTGCGGGCCGATCTCGATCCAGTCCTGCTCCAGCCAACCGTGGTCCTGCTGCAAGCGGCGTACGTCGTGCACCAGTTCGGCGTCGGCCGATGCGAGCAGCGGGGGGAAGACGACGCGCTCCTCCTCGGCGTGGTGCGCGCGCGCGTGCAGGTCGAAATGGTCGCGCACGGCCGCGGCGAGCTCGCGCGCACGATCGTCGGCTCCGTCCTCGAGCAGGTGCGCGACCAGATCGTCGAACCGCGTCATATGCTCGAGCATCGCGCGGTGCTCGGCCTGCAGCGTGTCGATCGCCGGCAGCGGCGGGGCTGCGTCGCGCTCGGGACGCGGCGCGCGGTGAGCGGGCGGGGTCATCATGCGGCTCCGTGCAGGGGGCGGTCCGGCCATGATCGGCGCCGTCCTCGCGGGCCGGCTTGCGTGATGTCAAGAATGCACGATGCGCCGCCCATCCCGCGCGGCCGGCCGGCTCGTGCATCGTGCTTCCAGGGCTGGCGCAGGGCCCTGCCGAGCCTAGGCCCGCGCGACGCAGGCGCACAGATAGGTCCACACGAAGGACGCTGCCGCCAGGCTGGTCAGCTCGGCGTGGTCGTAGGCCGGCGCGACCTCGACGCAGTCCATCCCGACCCAGGACAGGTCTGCGAGATCCTCGAGCAGCGTCAGCACCTGCGCGCTCGTCAGGCCGCCCGGCTCGGGGGTCCCGGTGCCGGGGGCGAAGGCCGGGTCGAGGCAATCGATATCGAGGCTGAGGTAGACCGGCGGGTGGCCATGCGCGGCGAGTCGATCGCGGATCGCGTCGCACACCGGCGCGAGTTGGGCCGGCGCCTCCAGCCCGCGCAGGTCGCGGGCGCCGAAGATCAGCCCGCCGCGGTCGCGCACATGCTCGCGCGCCGCGCGCGTCCCCGATGACCGGATGCCGATCTGCGTCACGCACGCCGGCACGAGCAGGCATTCCTGCAAGGCCTCCCAGACCCAGGTGCCGTGGCCGCTGGGCTCGCCGAAGTGGTCCTGCCAGGTGTCGCAGTGCGCGTCCAGGTGCACGAGCGCCAGCGGGCGGCCGAGCCACTCGCGGTAGGCGCGCAGCAGCGGCAGCGTGATCGAGTGGTCGCCGCCGAGCCAGGCCATGTGGTGGCGCCGGATCAGGGCGGCCACCGGTGCGGCCATCGCCTCGCGCATCGCGCCGAGCGAGGTGTTCGGCAGCGCCAGGTCGCCGGCGTCGCCGAGGTGGCCGAGCGGCGAGACGTCGAAGTGCGGGTGGATGCCGTCGCACAGCATGTGGCTCGCCTGGCGGATCGCGCGCGGGCCCATGCGCGCGCCCGGGCGGCCGGTGGTCGACCCGTCCCAGGCGATGCCGGCGACCGCCAGCGGCTGGTCCGCAGCCGGCGGGGCTTTCAGGAACCGGGTGTCGCTGAGGTAGGCGAAGTCGTGCATCGGTGGCGGCGGGTCGGACAGCCGGCCGGTCGGGGCGGCTCGGGATCATACGGATGCGTCGAGGGACCGCGCACGATTTCACCGCCTTGGGTCTGTTTTCATGATGTGGAAACAAGATTGCTGCGCCGCAGCGTGAACTTTCGCCAAGTCGAATCGTGTTTCGCGATGCGGAACCGCGGTCCTAAGTGCTTGATTTGTCGGCCCCTAATCTTTTGTCTTATATAAGACATAAGTCTTGCGGCGCGACACCCGCCCCGGTACGCTGCCCGCGTTGCACCGGCGATTTCGTCGGCTTTTCTCCAACCCGCATCCCGACCCCCACAGGAGCCCCTCGATGAGCAACCCGACCCGTCAACAGCAGATCGCCGCCCTGGAAAAGGACTGGGCCAGCAACCCGCGCTGGAAAGGCGTCAAGCGCGGCTACAGCGCCGCCGACGTCGTTCGGCTGCGCGGCTCGGTCGCGATCGAGCACACGCTCGCGCGCCGCGGCGCCGAGAAGCTGTGGACGCTGATCAACGGCGAGGCGAAGAAGGGCTATGTCAACGCCTTCGGCGCGATCACCGCCGGGCAGGCGATGCAGCAGGCCAAGGCGGGGCTGGAGGCGGTGTACCTGTCGGGCTGGCAGGTCGCCGCCGACGGCAACACGAGCGAGACGATGTACCCGGACCAGTCGCTGTATGCCTACGACTCGGTGCCGACCATGGTGCGCCGCATCAACAACACCTTCAAGCGCGCCGACGAGATCCAGTGGAGCCGCGGCGTCGGCCCCGGTGACGCCGGATTCGTCGACTATTTCCTGCCGATCGTGGCCGATGCCGAGGCCGGCTTCGGCGGCGTGCTCAACGCCTTCGAGCTGATGAAGAACATGATCGTCGCCGGCGCCGCGGGCGTGCACTACGAGGACCAGCTCGCCGCGGTCAAGAAGTGCGGCCACATGGGCGGCAAGGTGCTGGTGCCGACGCAGGAGGCGGTCGAGAAGCTGATCGCCGCGCGCTTCGCCGCCGACGTCATGGGCGTGCCGACGATCGTGCTGGCGCGCACCGACGCCGAGGCCGCCAACCTGCTGACGAGCGACCACGACGCCAACGACAAGCCCTTCCTGACCGGCGAGCGCACACCCGAGGGCTTCTACCGCGTCAAGAACGGCCTGGAGCAGGCGATCAGCCGCGGCGTCGCCTACGCGCCCTATGCCGACCTGGTGTGGTGCGAGACCGGCACGCCGGACCTCGGCTTCGCACGCGAGTTCGCGCAGGCGGTGCAGGCCAAGCACCCGGGCAAGCTGCTGGCCTACAACTGCTCGCCGTCGTTCAACTGGAAGAAGAACCTCGACGACAAGACGATCGCGCGCTTCCAGGACGAGCTCGCGGCGATGGGCTACAAGTACCAGTTCATCACGCTGGCCGGCATCCACATCAACTGGTACAACAGCTTCAGGTTCGCGCACGACTACGCGCGCGGCGAGGGCATGAAGCACTATGTGGAGCAGGTGCAGGAGCCCGAGTTCAAGGCGCGCGAGAAGGGCTACACCTTCGTGTCGCACCAGCAGGAGGTGGGAGCGGGCTACTTCGACGACGTCACCACCGTCATCCAGGGCGGATCGTCGAGCGTCAAGGCGCTGACGGGGTCGACCGAGGAAGAGCAGTTCCACTGATCGACGACGGCACGGCCCGGCAGGACGCCGGGCCGCGGCTCCGCATCGAGACGCCCGGCCACGCCGGGCGCTTTCGTTTGCGCGGGCGGGTGGCGACGGCCATGCTCCACTGCGGGCCGTGCATGAGCGCCAATCCGCGTTGGCGTTCAATCGGCAGGGATTGGGTTGTCGGCGATGGACCACTGTCGGTCCGTTGCCGCCCCTCGACAGCAGTCTTCTTTTGTATGCGTGCCATGACCGAGCGGGCCGAGGACGGCGGGTACCCTTGCCCTCCATGTCCCCCGCCATCGGCCTTCGGCCGCTGGCTCCTCCTCTACTTACGGTCAAGGGCACCCGCCGCCCTCGGCAGGCCGCGGAGCTGGTGTTCGACGGTCGAATACCTTGGCGGTGGCAGGCCAAGGTCGGCGGGCACCCTCCCACGTAAGTAGAGGAGGAGCCGGCGGCGCAAGCCGACGGCGGGGGACATGGAGTGGGAGGGTGCCCGCCGGCCTTGGCACGCGCGGTCGTCGTACGCGGCCAGGTGCAAACAGCGGGCCTGAGCGAAGGACAGCAACGGGCCGGCCGCGTCCATTCGACTGCGACTGCGGGCGCCAGTCGAGGGCTTGAACGCGATCCCGAATGAGGCCGACGCGCGGCTGCGTCACATCGACTCGGCCAGCATCCGCCGATAGTCCTCGCGCGTCGCGATCACCGGGTTGGTCTTGTGGCAGTGGTCGGCCATCGCACCGTCGATCACGCGCTCGAAGACGCCTTCGTCGACCCCCATCGCGCGCAAGCCCGCCGGCAGCCCGAGCCGTGTGCTCAGCGCGCGCACCGTATCGGCAACCGCGTGGCCGTCGTCGTCGCAGCCCGCCAGCCCCATCGCGTGCGCCATGCGCTGCAGCCGTCGCTCGCGCCGGATGCTGTCGGCGCGCGCATTGAAGCGGATCACCGCCGGCAGGAAGACCGCATTGAGCGTGCCATGGTGCAGCCGCGGGTCGACGCCGCCCAGGCTGTGCGACAGCGAATGCACGCAGCCCAGCCCCTTCTGGAATGCCATCGCACCCTGCATGCTCGCGCTCATCATCTGCCAGCGCGCGTCGCGGTCCAGGCCGTCTCGTGTCGCACGCTCGAGATGCGCCCAGCCGCGCTCCAGCCCGTCCAGGGCAATGCCGTCGGCCGGCGGGTTGACGGCCGGCGCCATGAAGGTCTCCATGCAATGCGCGATCGCGTCCATCCCGGTGGCCGCGGTCAGGCCGGGCGGCAGGCCCAGCGTCAGCTCGGGGTCGAGGATCGCCGCCTTCGGCATCAGGTGCCAGCTGTGGAAGCCGAGCTTGCGCCCGTCGTCGACGATCACGATCGCGCCGCGCGCGACCTCGCTTCCAGTGCCGGCCGTCGTCGGCAGCGCGACCAGCGGTGCGACGCGCGCCGTGATGCGGTCGCTGCCGCCTTCGATCGTCGCGTAGGTCGCGAGCGGGCCCTCGTGCGTGGCGAGGATCGCCACCGCCTTGGCCAGGTCGATGCTCGACCCGCCACCGATCGCGACCAGCCCGTCGCAGCGCTCGCGCCGATAGACCGCGACCGCCGCGCGCACCGCGGCCTCGGTCGGGTTGGACGGCGTGGCGTCGAAGATCGAATAGGGCAGGCCGCCGGGTGCGTCCATGGCCTCCAGCGCCTGCGCCAGCACGCCGGCATCGCGAACGCCGGCGTCGCTGACGACCAGCGGCCGGCGCATGCCGGCGCGCGCGCACTCCGCCGGCAGGATGCGCCGTGCGCCGTGGGCGATCTCGATCTGGGTCAGGTAGAGGATGCGGCTCATGATCGTCCTCGATGGGCCCGTCGCGGCGCCCGAGTATGCTCGCGCGGCGCCGAGCTCGGCCACCCGTGCCGACCCGGCCCGCGCTGTCGCGTACGCGACGCCCGCCACCTGCTCACCGCCCCGTCCCGAGCCCCAGCCCGCCTTGCCGACCCATCTGCTCACCCCGGCGATGGCCGGGCTGCTCGACCGCATCCGCCGCGCCCGGCGCACGCCGCTGCACGCGATGACACCGCAGCAGGCGCGCAGCGCCTACGCGCTGATGGCCGAGATCCTCGACCCGCCGCGCGCGCCGCTGCCGCGCGTCGAGGCGCTGCAGCTGCCCGGCGGTGACGCCCGCATGCTGCCGGCACGGCTGTACGCCCCGCTCGCGCGCGCCGAGACCCCGGCCGCCGGGTTGCCGGCGCTGCTGTTCCTGCACGGCGGCGGCTTCGTCATCGGCGGCCTGGAGACGCACGACAGCCTGTGCCGCCAGCTCGCGAGGCGCAGCGGCGGCGCGGTGCTGGCGCTGGACTACCGGCTCGCGCCCGAGCACCCGTTCCCGGCCGCGGTCGACGACACCTGGGCCGCGCTCGCCTGGCTGCGCGACCACGCCGCGGCGCTCGGGCTGGACCCGGCGCGGCTGGCGATCGGCGGCGACAGCGCCGGCGGCACGCTGGCCGCGGTCGGCGCGATCCACGCCCGCGACCACGGCTGGAAGCTCGCGCTGCAGCTGCTGATCACACCCGGCACCGCGGCGCACGCCGAGTTCGCGTCGCACCGCCTGTACGCCGAAGGCTTCCTGCTCGACGCCGCCGCGATCGCGTGGTTCTTCGACCACTGCTGCCCCTACCATCACCGGCGCGACTGGCGCTTCGCGCCGCTCGAGGCGCCGGACCTGGACGGCGTGGCGCCGGCCTGCGTCGTGCTGGCCGAATGCGACCCGCTGGTCGACGAAGGCCTCGCCTACGCTGACCGGCTGCGCACCGCCGGGGTCGCGGTGCGGCTCGAGCTGTATCGTGGCGTCACGCACGATTTCATCAAGATGGGCCGCGCGCTGAAGGAGGCCGCGCTGGCCCAGCAGGCCGCGGCCGACGCGCTTCGAGCCGCCTGGAGGACCGCATGAACCGAGCCGACTTCCGCTTCGCCGAGCACCTGCGCGTGCGTTGGGCCGAGGTCGACATGCAGAGGATCGTCTTCAACGGCCACTACCTGATGTACTTCGACACCGCGGTGGCCGGCTGGTGGCGCGCGATGGCGCTGCCGTACGAGCAGACCATGCACGACCTCGGCGGCGACTTCTTCGTCCGCAAGGCCACGGTCGAGTACGAGGGCTCGGCGCGCTACGACGACCAGCTCGAGGTCGGCATCCGCTGCGAGCGCATCGGCAGCAGCTCGATGCGGCTGCAGGCGGCGGCGTTTCGCGGCAGCGAGAGGCTCGTCACCGGCGAGCTGGTCTATGTCTGGGCCGACCCGGCGACGCAGCGCGCGCAGCCGGTGCCGCAGCCACTGCGCGACCTGTTCCTCGGCTTCGAGGCCGGCGAGCCGGTGCTCGAGGTCAGGCTCGGCAGCTGGGAGACGCTCGGCGCGCAGGCGCAGCCGATCCGCGATGCGGTCTTCGTCGGCGAGCAGGGCGTGCCGGTGGAGATCGAGCACGACGCCGCCGACGCGTCGGCGCTGCATGCGCTGGCGGTCAACCGGCTCGGCCGCGCGGTGGCGACCGGGCGGCTGCTGGAGCATGCGCCGGGGGTATCGAAGATCGGGCGCATGGCGGTCGTGCGCGCGCTGCGCGGCGGCGGCACCGGTGCCGCGGTGCTCGCGGCGCTGGTCGACGCGGCGCGTGCGCGTGGCGACCGCGAACTGCTGCTGCACGCGCAGGCGAGTGCGGTGGGCTTCTATCGCCGCTACGGATTCACGCCCGTCGGGCCGGCCTTCCAGGAGGCCGGGATCGAGCATCAGGCGATGGTGCTGGCGCTGTAGATGCCGCGCCGACGTGCGCGGCGGCGGCGCGCGCCAAGGGGGCCGAGCGGCGCGCCGCGAGGGGCGGGCGCGCCCGGTCAGTCCGTCTCGGGGATCGCGTAGGGCAGGGCGGCCAGCCGCAGCGCCGGCCCGCCCGGCGCGCCGGCCGAAAGCGCCTGCGCGCGCGCCGCGAGCTTGACCTCGACCAGCGCGATCGCGCCGCCGCCGGCCGCCGGCGCCGCATTGACGATCATGCCGGCGGGCTGCCCGGGGTCTTCGGCGGCGAAGACCTCCTGCCCGGGCTGCAGCTGGGCGTCGGCGCCGGCCAGCAGCATGCGGCGCTTGAGCGTGCCGCGGTACTGGCTGCGCGCCACCACCTCCTGCCCCGGGTAGCAGCCCTTGTGGAAGTTGACCCCGCCGACGAGGTCGAGGTTGACCATCTGCGGCACGAACTGCTCGGCGGTTGCGGCGACGATGCGCGGCACGCCGGAGGCCACTTCCAGCCAGGCCCAGGCCTGCGGCGCGAGTGCCAAGCCCGTCGGCGGCGTGCCACCGGCCAGCAGCGCCCGTGGCACGCCAGCGGCGTCGGGAAGGCGGATCAGCGTGCCGCCGTGCGCCGCGCCGGTGCCCCAGGGAGCGATCCCCGCGGCCGCGGCGGCGGGACCGGCCAGGCCCGCGAGCGGCAGCTCGGCGCTCGCATCGCCGAGCTTGCACTTCGCGCGCAGCACGAACATCGACAGCCGCTTCAGCGTGGCGGCGAGCAGGTCGGCACTGCAGGCGAGCAGGATGTCGCCGCTGGCCGGGTCGGCCCAGACGACGAAGCTCGCCAGCAGCCGGCCCTTGGCCGAGCAATAGCCCGCGAGCCGGGCCTGGCCGGGCGGCAGCCCCTCGACATCCTGCGTCAGCTGGGCGTGCAGGAAGCGCCGCGCATCGTCGCCGCGGGCGCGGATCAGGCCCCAGTCCTCGAGCGGCAGCACGCCCGCGGGATCGGCCGGCACGGCGGGCAGGTCGAGGCCGGGAAGGGTGGCAGTGGACATGGTCGGGATCGGGGTCGCGGGGTGCGCGGCTGGCGTCGGGCGCGGCAGCGCGCGTTCAGCCGCTCATTATGATCAGCGCCCATGCAGCGACGTTCGAAGAGGTCTCGGGCTGCCGGCCTTGCGCGCACGCTGCTGCTGGCCGGCATCGCGCTGCTGATGCTGGCCGCCGCGGCGGCGGGCGCCCTCGCCTGGGCCGCGTGGCGCTGGGTCGATGCGCCGCTGGCGCTGGCGGCGCCGGCGGTCGCCTACACGGTCGCGCCCGGGGCGAGCCCGCGCGCGGTCGCGCGCGGCTGGACGGAGGCCGGGGTGCGCACCGACCCGCGCTGGCTGTTCGCCTGGTTCAGGCTCTCGGGCGACGCCGGCAGCATCCGCGCCGGCCACTACGAGATCGCCGCCGGGACGACGCCGCGCCGGCTGCTGCAGATCATGGTGCTGGGGCTGGAGGCGCTGGAGCGCGTCCGGCTGCCCGAGGGCGCGACGCTGCGCGAGTGGCGCGCGGTGCTGGCAGCCGCGCCGCACCTGAAGCGCGACGGCGCCGGGCTCGACGATCGCGCGCTGATGGCCGCACTCGGCGCGGCCGGCATCGCCGCCGAGGGCCGCTTCTTCCCCGACACCTACGCCTACCCGCGCGGCGCGAGCGATCTGGCGGTGCTGCGGCAGGCTCTCGACGCCATGCAGCGCCAGCTGCGGGCGGCCTGGGACGAGCGCGCCGAAGGCCTGCCGCTGGCGTCGCCCGACGAGGCGCTGATCCTGGCCAGCATCGTCGAGAAGGAGACAGGCCGCGACGAGGACCGCGCGCTGGTCGCCGGCGTCTTCGTCAACCGCCTGCGCCTGGGCATGCGGCTGCAGACCGACCCGAGCGTCATCTACGGCCTGGGCGAGTCCTTCGACGGCAACCTGCGCAAGCGCGACCTGCTCGCCGACGGCCCGTACAACACCTATACCCGCGCCGGGCTGCCGCCGACCCCGATCGCGATGCCGAGCCTGGCCTCGCTGCGCGCTGCGGTCCGGCCGGCCGAGACGCGGGCGATGTACTTCGTCGCCCGCGGCGACGGCAGCAGCGTCTTCAGCGAGACGCTGGACGCGCACAACCGCGCCGTCGACCGCTACCAGCGGGGGCTGCGATGAGCGCCGGCCTGGCGATCGCGCCGCCGCGCGCGCTGTTCATCAGCTTCGAGGGCATCGACGGCGCCGGCAAGTCGACCCACCTGGACGCCGCCGAGGCCTGGCTGCGCGCGCGCGGCGCCGAGGTCGTCCGCACGCGCGAGCCCGGCGGCACGCCGCTGGCCGAGGCGCTGCGCGCGCTGCTGCTGCACGAGCCGATGGACGCGCTGACCGAATCGCTGCTCGTCTTCGCGGCCCGGCGCGACCACCTGCGGCGCTGCATCGAGCCGGCGCTGGCACGCGGCGCGGTCGTGCTGTGCGACCGCTTCACCGACGCCACCTTCGCCTACCAGGGCGGCGGGCGCGGATTCGACCTCGGCGTGCTGGCGCGGCTGGAGGCCTGGGTCCAGCAGGGGCGCCAGCCCGACCGTACCTTCTGGTTCGACCTGCCGCCGGCGGTCGCCGCGGCGCGCCGCGCTGCCGCGCGCGCGCCCGACCGCTTCGAGTCCGAGGACGAGGCCTTCTTCGAGCGCGTGCGTGCCGGCTACGCCGCGCGTGCCGCGGCCGAACCACGGCGGTTTGTCCGCCTGGACGCAGCGCAGGAGGCCGAGTCCGTCCGCGCACAGTTGCTGGACGCCTTGCAGGCGCTGGTGGCCGAAGCCGGCGGCACGGAGCGCGGCCGGTGAGCGCCGAGACCGAAGGCCTGCTCGTCGGCGCGGATGGCGCGCTGCCGCTGCCCTGGCTGGCGGCGCCGCTGGCACAGGCGCTGGCGCAGCCGGGGCATGCACTGCTCGTCGTCGGCGCCCCCGGCGTGGGCGCGCTGGAGCTGCAGATGACGCTCGCGCAGGCCTGGCTGTGCGAGGCGCGCCCGGCGGGCGCGCCGGCGGCGCCGCCTTGCGGCCGCTGCGCCTCGTGCCGGCTGGTGCAGGCTCGCACGCATGCCGACCTGCGCGTGCTTCTTCCCGAGGCACAGCGCGTCGCGCGCGGCTGGGAGCCGGCCGGCGAGGGCGGCGAGGGCAAGCGCAAGCCGAGCCGCTGGATCCGCATCGCCGAGGTGCGCGAGGCCATCGCCTGGGCCGCGACGACGAGCGGACGCGCGCGTGCCAAGGTGCTGCTGCTGCACCCCGGCGAGGCCTTGCAGCGGGAGGCCGCCAGCGCGCTGCTGAAGACCCTGGAGGAGCCGCCGTCCGGGATGCGCATCGTGCTGAGCTGCACCGACCCCGAGCGGCTGCTGCCGACCGTGCGCAGCCGCTGCCAGCGCGTGCGGCTGCCGGCGCCGGCGGCGGCGCAGGCCGCCCAGTGGCTGGCGGCAAGGGGGCTGCCCGACCCCGCGGTGCTGCTCTCCGCCGCCAACGGTGGCCCGCTCGATGCGCTGGCGCTGCACGGCGCCGGCATCGACGCCGCCGCCTGGGCGGCGCTGCCGCGCGCGCTCGCCGACGGACGCAGCCAGGCCTGGGCCGACTGGCCGCTGCCGCGCGCGCTGGAGGCCCTGCACAAGCTCTGCCACGACCTGATGGCCGTCGCCTGCGGCGCTGCGCCGCGTTACTTCCCGGCGCCGGCGCTGGAGGCGGCGCGCCCCGGTGGCGGGCGCACCGAGGCCCTGCGCGCGCTGCGGTCGGCACACGGCTCGGCACCTCCGGGACCGGCGGCGCGGGCGGCAGCGGCATCCGGCGACTCCCCGGCGGCGGTCGCTTCCCCGCCCGCGACGGAGGCGATCGCGGTGCTCGCGCGCTGGGCCGATGCGCTGGTGCGCGCGCTCTCGCATGCGGAACACCCGTGGAATGAGGCGCTTTTGATCGAATCGCTGGTCGCCCAGGGACGCGAAGCCTTGGGTAGACTGCGCGCATGAGCAGCCCCCCGCCTGGTGCGGCGGCGGCGCCTGCGGCGCCGCCGGCCGGCGCCGTGGCCGGCCGTCCGAGCGTCATCCAGCTCGTCTTCCGCGAGATCGGCGCGCTCTATGCCGCCTACATGCCGGCGCTGACCGACGGCGGGCTGTTCGTGCCGACGACGCGGCCGTACCGGCTCGGCGACGACATCTACCTGCTGCTGTCGCTGCCCGACGACCCGCAGCGCTACCCGATGGCCGGCAAGGTCGCCTGGCTGACGCCGGCGAATGCCTCGGGCGGCCGCACGCAGGGCGTCGGCGTGCGGTTTCCGAACGACGAGAAGACGCGCCAGCTCAAGATCAAGATCGAGCAGCTGCTGGGCACTAGCATCTCGTCGTCCAAGCCGACGCAGACGATCTGAGAGCCGGCGACCGCGTCGGCGGCCTGCCGGTCTTCGAACGGCGGACCGTGCGCCGCGGGCCGTCTGCGGACAGAATCGGCCGCCCGCCGACCCTGCCTGCCGCCGCCGATGTACGTCGATTCGCACTGCCACCTGAGCTTCCCCGATCTGGCGCCGCGCGTGCCCGAGATCCTGGCTGCGATGCGCGCGGCCGGCGTCGACCGCGCCCTGACGATCTGCACGATGCTGGAGGAATTCCCGCAGGTGCATGCGCTCGCGCTGGCACACGAGGAGCTGTGGTGCACCGTCGGCGTCCACCCCGACAACGAGGGTGTCGCCGAGCCGACGCTGGCGGACCTGTGCGATCGTGCCGTGCTGCCGCGCGTGGTCGGGATCGGCGAGACCGGGCTGGACTATTACCGGCTCGGCGGGCGCAGCGTCGAGGACATGGCGTGGCAGCGCGAGCGCTTTCGCACCCATATCCGCGCCGCGCGTGCAACCGGGCTGCCACTCGTCGTGCACACGCGCAGTGCGGCGCAGGACACGATCGAGCTGCTGCGCGAGGAGGGCGGCGGCGCGGTGCGCGGCGTCTTCCATTGCTTCACCGAGACGCAGGCGGTGGCCGACGCGGCGCTGGAGATGGGTTTCTCGATCTCGTTCTCGGGCATCCTGACCTTCCGTAACGCCCACGAGCTGCGCGAGGTGGCACGCAGCGTGCCGCTGGAGCGCTGCCTGATCGAGACCGACAGCCCCTACCTGGCGCCCGCGCCCTACCGCGGCAAGACCAACCAGCCCGCCTACGTCGCCCAGGTCGCCGCCGAGCTGGCGCGCATCAAGGGCGTGACGGTGGAGCAGGTCGCGCAGATCACGAGCGACAACTTCGGACGCCTGTTCGCGATCGCCGAAGGCGGCGATCGAGGGCTGTCGGCGCACCAGCCCGATTGTTAAGTGTCACGTGAAGAAAACGCGGCAAACCTTTGTCGTGATGAATGAAACTCGATCACATGCTCATCTGTTGTCGATTCGATAGAAGCTGATGCAATGGATGAAGTAGTGCGGCCAGTGGATTGTGAAATAAGCAAGATTTGCCGACGACGAAGATACGCCGCGGCCGCCGCGACCCGACAGGCGCTCGAGGCATGGCGCCTACCGGCGTGTCGGAATGCCGCCGACGCGGGTTTTGGCGCGAGACCGACTGTCCACGCGTGGGCGATCGGGTCCAACATGGGCCGGTACCCGCTGACGAGGAGCGAAACGACCATGAGGCAGGAAGAACTGGTCCACAACCCGTTCATGCTGATGCTGGAGCCCGAGAAGGTGCTGGCCGCGGTGGAACGGTCCGAGAAGCTCGGCCGACTGCGCCGCCGGATGTGCCACCCGCTGGACAAACCGGCGCCGGGCACCGAAGGCGGCGCGGCCAAGGCGGACGCCGAGACGGCGCCCGAAGACCGCGACTGAGATCAAGCCCCCACGCTCACTGCGTTCGCTGCCCCCAAAGGGGGTGCTTGCTGCGGACCGGCGAAGCCGGATCCGCGCAAGGGCTAGGCTGGGCCGGTTTCATGCGTCGCGGGTGGCGCGGCCGCGCCATGGACAACTGAAGTGTGGGCCGCTCGGGCGCGCTCAACTGCAGGATCCAGGCGAAGCCCAGGCACCGGGCCAGAAGCATCGTTAACCGATGACGATGTATATTATGTAAAATTTCATGCTTGGCAGGCACTGACCATCGCCAGTGCCAGGCTGCCGTGGCACGTCCATCGGGGCCTGCCGCGCAGACCGTTCGGCGCCGGGCCTCTTTGAAGGCCAGCCTGCACGATCCGAGGCCGCCTTTCCCCGAAACCAGGATGGCCCGCCGCCGGCATCCGTTACACTATTGGCACCATCGAACGTCCATGTTTGGATGCAAGGAGAGTGTCATGGCCGTATGGGCCCGCGATGTGGTGCCGATCAGCGACGCTCGAGCGCGGCTTACCGAACTTGCGGAGGACGTCGTAGGACGAGGCAGCGAGAAGCTGCTGACGAAGAATGGCGCCAGCTATGTGGCGCTGATCGACGCCCGCAAGCTGGACTACTACCACGCGCTCGAAGCCGAGCATGCGGGGCTCGTATTGCTTCAAGGCGCGCTCGAAGGGCTCGAAGACCTGGCGGCTCAACGCGTCCTTACCGAGGCAGACCTCGACCGTGCGGTCCTTGCAGCGCAACCACCCGGTTCCCCAGCCGCGCGCTGACTCACCATGGCGCTGCCGGTCGACGCGACCATCCAGGCGGCCGCCTCGTTCGTCCGGAATGTTCGCTCGGCGCGGGATTTCCTGCTGCAGCAGGACGTCACGGTCGCCGACGCTCGCTACGAGACACTGCTGGCGCAGCTGCGCGATGCACGCGACATGCTGCGCTGGAACCCCGCGTCGGGTCGGCCGGCCCGCTTTCTCGAGGCGCAGTCGGCCCAGGGACAAACCATGGCATCCCGCGCCAAGGCACTCGCCGCCGCACATGGTGTTCCGGAACTGCGCGAACTGGTGATCAAGCCCTATGTCCTGCTCTACGCGCACGGCAGCGACCGTGTCGTGCTGTTGGCGCTGAAGCATGAGCGTCAACTCGTCTTCCAGATCGCCTGACCGCCGGCCTAGGCCGTGACGCTTCCTCGCCGCTCCCCGCCGGCGCGCCGGGTCAGCGCTTGCATGCGCATCACATCGGATCGATACGATTCTCGGCGCGCGGCTGCCGGGCCAGCACATGGCTGCGCCTCACGGCCGTCCACCATCGCCGACGACGCTGCAACCTGAGCTCGAATGAAACCCGACGCCAGCCCCGCGCGCGAACCCATCGCCGACCGCCTCGCCCGGCTCGGCCTGACGCTGCCGCCGCCGATCCAGGCGCCCGGCGGAATCCGGCTGCCGTTCCCGTTCGTTCACGTGGTCGGCCGGCGCGTCTTCGTCTCCGGCCATGGCCCGCAGGCCCCCGACGGCACGCTGGCGCCGCAGCGCGGCAAGCTCGGGCGCGAGCTCGACCTCGTGCAGGGGCGCGAGGCGGCGCGGCTGACCGCGCTGGCGGTCCTCGGCAGCCTGCAGCGCGCGCTCGGCAGCCTGGATGCGATCGGCCATTGGTGCCGCGTCTTCGGCATGGTCGCGTCGGCGCCCGGCTTCAACCGCCAGCCCGAGGTCGTCAACGGTTTCTCCGAGCTGATCCTCGAGGTCTTCGGCGACGAGGTCGGCACGCACGCGCGCAGCGCGGTCGGGATGGCCGAGCTGCCGTTCGACATCCCGGTCGAGGTCGAGGCCGAGCTCGAGCTGCGCGCGCCCTCGCCGGGGCGCTGATCGCCCGCGAGCGACGCGCGGGCGCAACTCGGCGGCTGTGGCGAAGGGTTGTCCCGATGCCGCGAAAGACCGCGCTGCCCTATAAGCAGCGCTGTCGAACAACACCGCACGGAGACTTCACCATGGACCCCCGCCCTTCCCGCTCGCGTCGCCGCTTCAACCTCGCGCTGGCCAGTGCCGCCAGCGCCGCCGCGCTCGCGCCGGTGTCGATCGTGCGCGCGCAGTCGCGCACGCTCAAGGTCGGCATGCTGCACCCGCTGAGCGGTGTGCAAGGCTTCATCGGCCAGTCGTGCAAGAAGGGCTCGGATCTCGCGCCCGAGGTGCTGAAGTCGATGTACGGCGTCGACATCGAGCTGATGAACGTCGATACCGAGACCAACGTCGACGTCGCGCGCACGCGCGCCGAGCGGCTGATCCAGGAAGGCGCGCATGTGCTCGTCGGCGCCTTCGACTCCGGCGCATCGGCGGCGATCGCCCAGGTCGCCGAGCAGCGCGGCGTGCCGTTCGTGATCAATATCGCCGCTGCGCCGCAGATCACCGAGCAGGGCTACAAGTTCGTCTTCCGCAACTTCCCGACCGCGCCCGAGCTGATCAGCAACGGGCTGGCGCTGATCGGCGACCTGTTCCAGGCGACGAACACGGCGCCGCGCACCGCCGTGTACATGCACGTCAACGATACCTTCGGCCAGGCCAATACGCGCGCGATCCAGGTCATCCTTCCGAAGCTGACGCAGCTGCCGTTCAAGGTCGTCGACACGATCGCCTACGACCCGGCGGCGCGCGATCTCACGGTGGAAGTCTCGCGCGCGCGGGCGACGAAGGCCGACTTCGTGCTGCTCGTCTCGCGCCTGAACGATGCCATCCTGCTGCGCCGCGAGATGGTCAAGCAGCGCTGGGCGCCGATGGGGCTGGTCAGCCCGGGGTCGCCCGGCATGTATGAGAAGCAGTACTACACCACGCTCGGCAAGCTCAGCGAGCATGCGATCTCCAACGTGCCCTGGTACGACCCGAAGGCCGAGCTGACGACGGTCGTCGAGCGCGCCTTCAAGGCGCGCAACAAGGACGACGAGCTGATGTTCCACGCCCTCAACGTCGGCTTCACCTTCGAGGCCGTGATGGTCGCCGCCGACGCCTTCAAGCGTGCCGGCAGCACCGACCCGAAGGCGCTCGCCGACGCGATCCGCGGCACCGACATCAGCAAGCGCATGATGCTCGGCGGCCCGCTCCGCTTCAACGCCAAGGGCCAGGTCGAGGGCAACCGCTCGGCCTGCATCCAGAACCTGGCCATGCGCCCGACGGTGGTGCTGCCGGTGGCCTCGGCCGAGGCCAAGCCGGTGTTTCCGATGCCCGGCTACCGGCCGGCCTGAGACGCGCCTCGCTGTGCCCCCGGGGCCGCGCCGCCGGCCCGCCCCGGTGCGCCCTGCCCGCCCAGCCCGCCCGGCCCCGCCCCGCCATTTCGCCAGGCAGTCAGCCCAGCCCGAGCCAGCCACGGCCCAGACCGCATGCCGATCGACCTGATCGCCAACGTCGTCGTCTCCGGCGTCCTCACCGGCATGGTCTATGGCCTGATGGCGCTCGGGCTGTCGGTCATCTTCGGCGTCGTGCGCGTCGTCAACTTCGCGCACGGCGAGATGATGACGATCGCGATGTATGCCGCGGTGGTGCTGTTCGCGCAATGGCAGGTCGACCCGTTCCTCGCTGCGCTGCCGGTGGCGCTGCTTTTCTTCGGCCTAGGCTACGCGATGCAGGCCGGGCTGATCAACCCCTTCATCGGCCGCCCCGAGCACTCGCAGTTCATGCTGCTGGTGGCGGTGGCGATGATCATGATCAACGTGCTGCTGATGGTCTTCGGCCCGAGCGCGCGCAATGTGATGGTCGACTACCAGCTCGACAGCTTCGAGCTCGGCGCGCTGCTGCTGGACAAGGCGCGTGTCTACGCGGCGCTGGCCTCGCTCGCGGCCGCGGCGGCGCTATTCGCATTCTTCCGCTACACGCTCACCGGCAAGGCGATCCGCGCCTGCGCCGACAACCACCTCGGCGCGCGCGTCGTCGGCCTGCACGTCGAGCGCTACTACGCGCTGACCTTCGGCCTGGGTTCGGCCTGCGTCGCGGTCGCGGGCTGCCTGATGGTGCTGCTGGTCGACGTGACGCCGGTGCTCGGGCCGGCGTATACGCTGCTCGCCTTCGTGATCGTGATCGTCGGCGGGCTCGGGTCGATGGGCGGTGCGCTGCTCGGCGGGGTGCTGATCGGCCTGTCGGAGGCGCTGGCGGGGCTGTTCATCGCGCCGTCGGCCAAGAGCATGTTCAGCTTCGCGCTGCTGATCGCGGTGCTGCTGCTGCGGCCGCAGGGTCTGCTGGGGCGGCGGGCGTGAGCGCGCCGGGCCGCTCCCGAGCGCTCATCGCGCAGCGCGCAGCGCGGAGCTCAGTCCCGTGAGCGCGCCGGGCCGTCGCGCGGGCACGTGCTGCGCATGATGCCCTGGGCCGCCCGTCCCGCGCACGAGCGGCGCGCCGCCGTCGGGCTGGCGCTGCTGCTGGTGCTGCTGCTGGCGCTGCCCTTCGCCGTCAGCGGCTACCTGCTGTCGGTGTCGATCCTCATCCTGTACTTCGCCTACACCGGGCAGGCATGGAACGTGATGATGGGGTTCGCGGGCCAGCTCTCGCTCGGGCACGCGCTGTATGTCGGCGTGGCGGCGTATGCGGTGGCGGCCCTGTACGTGCACTTCGGCGTCGGGCCCTGGATCGGGCTGTGGCTCGCGGTGCTGCTGTGCGCGGGCCTCGGCGCGGTGATCGGCTTCCTCGCCTTCCGCTTCGGTATCGGCGGCGTGTACTTCGCGCTGCTGACGATCGCCTTCGCGGAGTTCACGCGCATCGGCTTCGACCACTTCCAGTGGGTCGGCGCCAGCGGCGGCTTCTTCCTGCCGGTCGCGCAGCGCGGGGCCAACGACCTGCTCGGGCTGCGCGGCTCGCCGGTGATGTTCTATTACGTGATGCTGGCACTCGCCGTCGCCGCCTTCGCGCTGTGCGCCTGGCTGCTCAGGAGCCGCGCCGGCTATTACTGGCAGGCGATCCGCGAAGACGAGGAGGCGGCGCAGGCGCTGGGCATCCACGCCTTCCGCTGGAAGATGCTGGCGGTGCTTATCAGCTCGGCGATGACGGCGCTGGCCGGCGTCTTCTTCGCCTTCTACTACAACAACCTGTTCCCGGAGCAGATCTTCCACATCAGCCGCTCGATCGAGATGATCCTCGGGCCGATCATCGGCGGTGTCGGCACGCTGTTCGGCCCGGTCCTGGGTGCCGCGGTGCTGACCCTGCTGGCCGACGGGATCACCGACCTGCTGGCCAGGCTCGGCATCGAGTTCCCCGGCGTCAAGCAGGTCTTCTACGGCCTCGTGCTGCTGCTGGTCATCATGTTCCGCCCGCACGGGCTGTGGCCGGCGCTGGCGCGACGGCTGGGCGTGGCGCGCGACGGCGACGCCGGGCGCTGAAGGCGATGCACGCGCTGCTCGAGGTGCAGGGCCTGGGCAAGTCCTTCCGCGGGCTGCGCGCGGTGGCCGATGCCAGCTTCGACGTGCCCGAGGGCGGCATCGTCGCGCTGATCGGCCCGAACGGCGCCGGCAAGACGACGATCTTCAACATGATCGCAGGCGCCTTCGCACCGAGCGCCGGGCAGATCCGCTTCGACGGCCGGCGCATCGACGGCCTGCGCCCGGACCAGGTCTGCGCCGCCGGCGTCGGCCGCACCTTCCAGGTCGTCAAGCCCTTCGCCGGCCTGACGGTTCTGGACAACGTGGTCGTCGGCGCCTTGCAGCGCAGCCCGGGCGTGCCGGCGGCGCGTGCGCTCGCCGCGCGGGTGTTGAAGCAGCTGGGGCTGGCGCACCGAAGCGAGCACCTCGCCTCGACGCTGACCCTGCCCGACCGCAAGCGGCTGGAGGTCGCGCGCGCGCTGGCCACGCAGCCCAGGCTGCTGCTGCTCGATGAAGTGATGGCGGGACTGAGGCCGACCGAGTGCGACCAGATGGTCGAGGTGCTGCGCGAGCTCAACCGCAGCGACGGCGTGACGATCCTTCTGATCGAGCATGTGATGCGCGCGGTGATGGCGCTGGCGCAGCAACTCGTCGTGCTGCACCACGGCCAGATCGTCGCCCGCGGCAGCCCCGGGCAGGTCGTGCGCGACCCGGCGGTGCTCGAGTGCTACCTGGGCGAGGATGCCGAGGTATGAGGCGCGTGCTCGCGCGACGGGAGGCCGGGCGATGCTGAGTGTCGAGCGTCTGGACCTCTACTACGGCGACGCGCAGGCGCTCGACCAGGTCTCGCTCGAGGTGCCGGCCGGCGAGATCGTCGCCATCGTCGGCGCCAACGGCGCCGGCAAGTCCTCGCTGATCCGCAGCATCGCCGGCATCGAGCGCCCGCGCGCCGGCCGCATCGTCTTCAAGGGGCACGACATCACCGGGCTGGCGTCGCACCGGGTTTGCGATCTCGGCATCGGCCAGGTCGCCGAGGGGCGGCAGGTCTTCCCGACGCTGACGGTGGAGGAGAACCTGCAGATGGGGGCACTGCTGCCGCGCGCGCGCAGCCGGGCGCGGCCGACGCTGGAGCGGGTGTACGCGATGTTCCCGCGCCTGCTCGAGCGCCGCGGGCAGGACGCCGGGACGCTTTCGGGCGGCGAGCAGCAGATGCTGGCGATCGGACGCTGCCTGATGGGCCAGCCCGATCTGGTGATGTTCGACGAGCCCTCGCTAGGGCTCGCGCCGGCGATCGTCAAGGAGGTGCTGCACACGATCCGCCGCCTCAACGCCGACGGCATGACGGTGCTGCTGGTGGAACAGAACGTCGCCGTCTCGCTGAAGCTGTCGCGCCACGCCTATGTGCTGGAAAACGGCCGCGTCGTGATGTCCGGCTCGGGCGAAGCGCTGCTGCACGACGACCGGGTGCGGCAGGCCTATCTCGGGCTGTAGCGCAGTCGCCCCGGGCTGCACGTCCGCATGCCGCGACCCGGCGATCGTGCGCTTCGGTCCAGCCCCGCGCGGAGGGATCCACGTCCACACGATTCCCAGGCCAGGCGCGATGGGTTCATGATCGCTCATGCGCGCTCGGCGACCACGAAGTCGTCGAACTCGAACGCTCCGGCGCCGATCGCGATCCAGCCCGGATCGCCGCCGAGCCCTGCTGGGGCGGCGATCTCGCGCCAGGGTCGGCCGTCGACGCCGACGGCGAGCATCCGGCCGCGGCCCTCGATCGAGAGCTGCACCCAGCCGTCGCGGTTCGTTCGCTGCCACCATGGCGGCAGCGCGAGAGGGGCGAGCGCGAACCCGGCATCGTCCCGCCGCACGAACTGCAGCGAGGTCGACCCAGCCTGGCCCGCGGCACCCGACTGTGCGAGGACCAGCCCGGCATAGTGACGCCGGGCGCGATCGAAGCGCATCAGCAGCCCTGCGCCGGCCAGCGGCCCGCCGTGCCGGGCGACGACCCGCACCGCGACCTCGACCCGCGCGTCGCCGAGGTCCAGCGGCTGCGGCGGGTCGCCGCTGCTCATCCCGAGGTAGCCGTAGGTGACGGCGTCCGGGTCGCGCAGGTTCTCGATCCGGTGCACGCCATCGCGCACCGACCCCTGCCATGGGCCGTCGGCACCGAGGACCCAGACCGCAGCGTAGCGATCGACGGCGCCGGGCGCGTCGTCGTCGAGGTCGAAGGATTCGTGCACCAGGCGCCGCCAGGCGATCGGCCCTTCGTCGGCGGCGGCCGCGAACTGCGGCGGCGGGCCGATCGGCGGCACCGGGTGCACGGGTACGCCGTGCAGCGCACGCAGCAGCGACTGCAGGCTCGCCTCGAAGTCGGCATCGTCACGGAAGTCCGCCGCGTGCCGCCCCAGCAGGTAGGGCGGCACCGCCTCTTGCGGCGCGCCTTCGCGCAGCAGCGGAATGAACTTCTCGGGCCGCGCTGCGCCGGCGAAGATCTGGCCGGTGATGATCGCCTGTTCGTAGCCGACGCCGCCGGCCGCCCGTCCGGCCTTGGCGCAGAAGCCCGGTGTGCAGACGACGAGCACGTGGTCGCAGATCGCGATGCGGCCCATGAAGGCGGCGAGGTCGGCGCCCAGCGGCGCATGAAAGGCGTCGAGCACGGCGTCGACCCCGTTCTGGCGCAGCCGCGTCGCGAGCCTGCGCACCCAGTCGCGGTGCGCGGCGGAATCCCACGAGTAGCTGATGAAGCAGCTCGGTTGTGCAGCAGGCACGGCAGACGCGGGATGACGGAATCGATGCGGCCTCGGTCAGCCCGCCGGCGCGAGAGTCCATACCGTCGCCGGCGGGATATTGGCCACGATCGTGCGCCCGCGCGTCCAGCGCCAGCCCGGCCCGGCGTCGAACGGGGCGCGCGGCTGGTAGGTGAACTGCACCAGCCAGCTTCCCGGGTGGCGCGCGAGGAAGCGCAGGATCGCGCCCCGGGTCTCGTCGTGCACCGGCGGCGGCAGCGAGCGGAAGGGCAGGCTGGAGACGAGCGCGACCGAGCTGCCGCCGTTTTCGCCAACTGGCGCGCCGGCGATCGGGGGGCCCGCTTCGCCGTCGCCGGCGCGGCCGCGCTCGCCATGGTGCGGCCCGGCTTCGCGGGCGTCGACGGCGCAGGCCTGCGCCGCAGCCGGGACCGCGGCATCGGCCGCATCGACGCCATCGTAGCCGTCGAGCACCCAGGCCGCCGGCCGCGCGATGACCCGCGCCAGCGGGAAGCTGCGCTGCAGACGCCGCGCGAGCGCCGGCTGCAGCTCGACCAGGGTCAGCGTCGCCACCGGATGCTGGCGCGCGAGCGCACGCGTGACGGCGCCCGTCCCGGCGCCCAGTTCGATGATCCGCCCGGCCCCGCGCGCGGCATCCGCCATCGCGCGGGCGAGGAACTGGGACGATGGTGCGACCGCCCCCGTCAGCGACGGCGACCGCAGCAGGTGCGACAGGAGTTGCATACCCCGATGCTAGGCGACAACGCAAGAGGCGCCCGCGCGGGGCAACCGAGGGATCGGCGCCGCGCGCCGAACGGCGCCCTCGCCCAGGCGCGCGCCAGCGTCAGCGGACATCGACGGACGCGCGCGCGCGCGGCGCCGGCGCGGCAGCCGGGGGCTGCGTGCCACCGGCCAGCACCCGGTACAGCAGCACCGCGTTCTGCCGCAGCGCGAGCTCGGTCTGCAGCGCCGCCTGCTCGGCCGCCAGCCGCGCACGCTCGGCGTCCAGCCGTTCCAGCGCGCTCGCGGCGCCGTGCGACAGCATCATCTCGACCAGCGCCAGCCGCTGCGCCTCGGCGCGCGCCTGGGCGCGCTGGGCGTCGAGCTGCAGCGCGAGCGTGGCGCGCGCGGCCAGCGAATCGGCGACCTCGCGGAACGCGGACTGGATCGCCTTGTCGTACTGCGCCAGCGCGGCATCGCGCGCCGCCTGCGCGGCGGCGAGCGCGGCGCGGTTGCGCCCGGCGTCGAACAGCGGCTGCAGCAGCTGGCCGGCGAAGCTCCAGGCGGTGTTGGAGAACAGCCCCGACAACTCGCTGCTGGCGGTGCCGATGCTGCCGGTCAGCGTGATGCGCGGGAACATCGCGGCGCGCGCGGCGCCGATGTCGGCCTCGGCGGCGGCGAGCTGGGCCTCGGCCTGGCGCACGTCGGGTCGCCGCAGCAGCACCTCGGAGGGCAGCCCCGCCGGCAGTTCGGCGAAGGCATGGTCGGCCAGCGCGCGCGGCGGCGGCAGATCGGCCGGCAGCTCGCCGCCGACGAGCAGCGCCAGCGCATGGCTGCGCTGCGCGCGCTGGCGCAGCAACGCGGCCTGCTGCGCGCGCGCGGCGGCGACCAGCGACTCGTTGCCGTGCAGCTCCGGCGCGCCGGCCGCGCCGCCGTCGAACTTGATCCGCACCAGGCGCAATGTGGCCTCGCGCGACGCCAGCACGCGCTCGGTGACCTCGATCAGCGCATCGTCGGCGCGCAGCGCGAGCTCGGTGTCGACGACGGCGGCGATCAGGCTCAGCTCGGCGGCGCGGCGCGCCTCGTCGCTGGCCGCCAGCCGCGCCGCCGCGGCGTCGCCCAGGCTGCGCACGCGGCCGAACAGGTCGACCTCGTAGTTCGCCAGCGTGAAGCCGACGCTGTAGCTGTCCGACGCGCTGCTGCGCGCGACCTGCGCGCCGACGCCGACGCCGGGCAGCTCGTCGGCGCGTGCCACGCCCAGCAGCGCGCGCGCACGCTCGACATTCGCCACCGCGATCCGCAGGTCGCGGTTGGCCGCCAGAGCCTGCCGCACCAGCGCCTGCGTGCGCGCATCGGTGACGAAGTCGGTCCATGGCACGGCGGCTGCCGGCGTCGCGCCCGCCGCGGCGACCGGCGCAGCGACGGCCTGCGGCGGCGCGGGAAAGGCCGCCGGCAGCGGCGGCGCCG
>JACPVA010000054.1 GCA_016191995.1 Burkholderiales bacterium
AGCGTGGTCATCCGCTTCGTCGGGGACTCGGGCGACGGCATGCAGCTCACCGGCGCCGGCTTTTCCCGGTCGGTGGCCAAGGCCGGCCACGATTTCGCCACCCACCCGGACTACCCGTCGGAGATCCGCGCCCCCTCGGGCACGCTGTTCGGCGTCTCCGGCTACCAGATCCAGTATTCCTCGCGCCCGGTCTTCACCTCGGGCGATGCGCCGGACGCCCTGGTGGCCATGAACCCGGCGGCCCTGAGGACCAACCTCGGGGACGTCAAGCGCGGCGGCCTGGTCATCGCCAACACCGGGGCCTTTTCCGAGGGCAACCTGGCCAAGGCCGGCTACGCGGCGAACCCCCTGGAGGACGGCAGCCTCGACGGCTATCGCCTGCACCGCATCGACATCAGCGAGCTGACGGCCCATGCCCTGCGCGACTCGGGGCTCTCCAAGAAGGAGACCGGCCGCTGCAAGAACTTCTACGCCCTGGGCCTCATGCTGTGCCTGTACGGCCGGCCCCTGGACAAGGAGGTGGCGGAAATCCGGGCGAAGTTCGCCAGGAACCCGGACATCGCCGCGGCCAACGTGACGGCGCTGCGCGCCGGCTACGCCTATGCCGAGGCGACGGAGATGTTCGACACCAGCTACCGGGTGCGCGAGGCGCAGGTGCGGCCGGGACGCTACCGCAGCATCACGGGCAACCAGGCGGCGGCCCTGGGCTTCGTCGCCGCCTCGGAGCTGTCCGGCGTGAAACTCATGCTGGGCTCCTACCCGATCACGCCGGCCTCGGACATCCTGCATGAGCTCGCGGCCCTCAAGCATTTCAACGTCACCACCTTCCAGGCCGAGGACGAGATCGCCGGCATCTGCTCGGCCATCGGCGCGGCTTACGGCGGCGCCCTGGGCCTCACCACCACCTCCGGGCCGGGCATGGCGCTGAAGACCGAGGCGCTGGGCCTGGCGGTGATGCTGGAGCTGCCGCTGGTGGTGGTGAACGTGCAGCGCGGCGGCCCGTCCACGGGCCTACCCACCAAGATCGAGCAGTCGGACCTGCTGCAGGCGGTCTATGGCCGCAACGGCGAGTGCCCGGTGCCGGTG
>JACPVA010000068.1 GCA_016191995.1 Burkholderiales bacterium
CCACAGGCGCGCGGCCGCCTGCGCCGCGAGCGTATCGCGGCGCGCCGCGCGCTCGGCGCGCACCGCATCCAGCCGCGCCAGCGCCTGCCCGGCCTCGGCGACGCGCGCGGCGACGTGCACCGGGCTCCAGCGCCGCTGCTGCGCGCGCTCCAGCCGCGCCGAGACGATCCGCATCGATCCGGCCTCGACCTCGCGCGCGCCGGCCGCGCGTGCCAGCGCGAGCTTGCCGGCGCTGGCGTCGGCCTCGTCGCCCGGGGTGCGGCGCTCGACCTCGAGCTGCTGCTCGAAGGCCTCGGCGGCGCGCTCGAACCACGGCAGCGGGTCGTCGGCGAGGTCCAGCAGCGACGCATCGACCCAGTCGCGCAGCGCGGCGACGCTGTCGGCGTCGTGGCCGGCGACATAGGGCGCGAGCCAGAGGTCCAGCCGCTCGACCTCACGCCGGCCCTCGGTCGCGGCGGCGGTGCGCAGCAGCCCGACGATGCGCCGCCAGCGCCGGTCCGAGACTGCGAGCCCGCGTTCGGCCACCGCTGCGCGCAGCTCGGCCAGCGCGGCCAGCGCATCCGCCGACAGCGTCACCGCATCGGCCGCGGCGCGCACCGCGGCGCGCTCGGCCGGCGTCAGCGGCGCCGGGACGTCGGCGGCGCTGCCGTCGCGCCCGGTCAGCAGCGCGGCAAACGAGGCGTCGCCGACCGGCGCCACCGGAACGCGCAGCAGGAAACGATCGTGGAAGGCGAGCAGCGACTCGTCGGCCGGCGCTTCGTTGGTCGCGCCGACGAGGCTGACCAGCGGCGTCGGGCGCCGGCCGCTGCCGTTGTCGAACTCGCGCTCGTTGAGCAGCGTCAGCAGTGCGTTGAGGATCGCCGAGTTGGCCTTGAAGACCTCGTCGAGGAAGGCGATGCCGGCGGTCGGCAGATAGCCGTCGACGAGGCGTTCGTAGCGGTCGTCCTCCAGCGCGACCAGCGACAGCGGGCCGAACAGCTCCTCCGGGGTCGAGAAGCGCGTCAGCAGCCGCTCGAAGTACGCGGTGCCGGCGAAGGCGCGGTGCAGCCGGCGCGCCAGCTCGCTCTTGGCGGTGCCGGGCGGGCCGATCAGCAGCACATGCTCGCCGGCCAGCGCGCCGAGCAGCAGCAGCCGCACCGCGGTCTGGCGTTCCAGCAGCCCGTCCTCGAGCGCGGCCAGGTGCGCGCGCAGCCGATCGCGCGCGGGCAGTGCGGCGGTGGTGGCGTCGGGGCTCATGCGACGGTCCTCGCGGCGTCGTGCGCCCGGTGGCTGCCACGAACGTCCGCGCCGGCCGCGCCAGCTGTCGGGCGCACGCTCATCGTCCGGCCGCGGCGACCAACGCCGGCCATCCGGGGTAGTCGGCGCGCTCGAGGCTGAACTTGCGCGCGTTCGAGCCCCAGGGCGTGCCGGACTCGATCGCCGCCACCAGAGCGGCCGGGTCGCTGACCCAGGTGCCGCCGATGCGCGTCACGCCGCGCCGGAACAGCGCGTCGGGCAGGCAGCCGGCGCTCGGGCCGACGAGGGCGAAGACCTCGGCGCCGCGCACCGCATCGGCGACGGCGTCGAAGCTGCGGTTGAGCAGCACGGTGCTGGTGGCCAGCACCTTGCGGCATGGCGCGAGCGCGGCCGGGTCGAGGGTGACGGTATAGCCGTCGCGCTCGCCGGCCAGATCGGCGCGCAGTTCCAGCACCGTCAGCCGCGCGCCGCGGGCGACGATCTGCGGCACCAGCGGCGGGAAGAAACCGACCATGCCGATCGCCTCGCCAGGCTGCGGGTCGAGCCCGGCGATCGAGTCGGAGGCCGAAGGGGGCATGAAGCCGGCGGCGTCCATCAGGTGGCGCGTCAGCGCATTGACGGCGGCGAATCCGACCGCCTGCCAGGCCGGGTCCGGGTCCTTCCAGCGTGCGGCCAGCGCCAGCGCATCGGCACCGGCGAGCGCGTCGTGGTGGCCGCCGGCGTCGAGCCCGGCGAGCGTGGCGCCGAGCAGCAGGTAGCTCAATCCGAGGCTGCCGTCCTCCAGCGCCAGCGCGCCGAACTCGCCGTCCTTGGACTGGCGCAGCGCGCTGGCCGGCAGGTGCAGCGAGCGCACACGCGGCAGCTTGCGCCGGGCGAGGGCGGCGCGCAGGTCGGCGAGGATCTGGTCGGCAATCGTCATGCCGGCATCTTGCCAGCATCTGTCGCCAGGGGCCTTGAACCAGGACAGGCAGGCCCTGGCGGGTGCCGCGCAGAGGGCCCGGAGCTTCCCGCGCCCGCGTGCCGGCGATGTGTCAGAACGGCGCGAAGCCGCTGCGCGGTGCGCTGTCCGGGAACAGCGAGTCGAGGCTGCGGCGCAGCGTCCGGCGGCGCTGGCAGCAGCCCTCGTCGTCGCCGGCGAGGCTGGCGAAGACATGGCCGCGCAGCAGCAGCAGGTCCTCGGGCTCCTCGGCGCGGCGCACCTGCTCGGCGAGCCAGCGTCCGCGCTCGTCGTCCAGGCAGGCGACGGCGGCCATGAAGTCCCGCTTCAGGCCGACGAAGACGCGCCGCGCCGCGAGCCGCGCCAGGCGGTCGCCGGGCAGCCCGGCGCCGGGCAGGCCGGGTTGCGGCAGGAAGCGGCGCGGCTCGATCGGGGACTTGTGCATGTCGTGTCCGGATTGCCTCGTGCGGCCGCGGCTACAGCGGCGCGAAACCCGAGCGCGGCGAGCGCGTCGGGAAGTGGCGGTTCAGCCGCGCCAGCCGCGCGTCGGCCTCGGCCTGGCTGTGCTGCAGCGCGACCACGCGATACACCTCGGCGCGCAGGTGCCACAGGTCGCGCAGCGTCGGGCTGATCTCGATCCGGCGCACCAGCGCGCCGGCCTCCGCGGCGGCGGTCAGGTCGGCGACCGCGGCCTGGAACTCGGCGCGCACCGCGGGCAGGTGTCGGGGCGAGGCGGCGGCGTCCAGCGGCGCCGGCGACATGATCCAGCACAGCGCGCGCTGCCACATCGAGTCCGGAGCATGGCGCAGCGACGGCGGGCGCACTTCGGTGCGCAGGCTGCTGGACGCAGCCACCGGCGACGGCGTGCGGGTCCAGCGGCGCAGGGTGAGGGCGGTCATCGGCATGCAGCGGACTTCGGCCGGATCGGCCTCGTCTTGAGTCATTCTTCACACTGCGCGGCACGGCGAAGGCGCGAAATGCGCCGTCAGCGGGCGCCAGTTCGGTGCCGGGCCGGCGCGCGCGGCGTGGCTGCCGCGGCGCCGTCAGAGCGGGCCGTGGCTGCGCTTGCGCTCGGCGGTATAGGCCCACCAGGGCCGCGCCGGCGCACCGCGCATGAAGTCGACCGCGGCCATGAAGACGTCGAGCACGCAGGGGTCCTGCCGCTGCCCGGTCGCGTCGCAGAGCTGGCGGTACAGCGCGAAGGCATCGCGCGCGGCGAGATCGCGCGGGTGCGCGATGCCGAGCCGCCGCAGGTCGGCGGCGATCGACGGCCCGACGTTGGGGATCTGCTCGAGCCGATCGCAATCGGCGGCGTCGCGCGCCTTGGCCGGGCGGCGCGCCGACGGCGGCCGGGCCCTGGCGCGGCGCGTTGCGGCCGGCGCGCTCGCGTCTGTGCTGCGGCGGCCCATCACACGAGCATGTGGTTGCGGATCAGCCCGACCGCCACACCCTCGATCGCGAATCCCTCGTCGCCGCGGCGCACGACGATCGGCTCGAAATCGGGGTTCTCGGGCAACAGCTCGATGCCGTGGCGGTGGCGCGCGAGCCGCTTGACGGTGACCTCGTCGCCCAGCCGCGCGACGACGATCTGCCCGCTGCGCGCCTCGGCCGTCTTCTGCACCGCGAGCAGGTCGCCGTCGAGGATGCCGGCGTCGCGCATGCTCATGCCGCGCACGCGCAGCAGGAAGTCGGGCCGGCGCTGGAACAGCGTCGCCTCGACGACGTAGGTCTGGTCGACATGCTCCTGCGCCAGGATCGGGCTGCCGGCGGCGACGCGGCCAACCAGCGGCAGCGTCAGCTGGCTCTGCAAGGGCAGCAGGAACTGCTTGCCGTATCCTGCGATGCGCGCGACGCTGAGCGCGCGCAGGGTTTCGGCGCGCAGCCGGATCCCGCGCGAGGTGCCGCCGACGAGCTCGATCACGCCCTTGCGCGCGAGCGCCTGCAGGTGCTCCTCGGCGGCGTTGGCGGACTTGAAGCCGAGCTCGGCGGCGATCTCGGCGCGTGTCGGCGGCGCGCCGCTGCGCTCGATCGCGCTCGTGACGAGGTCGAGCACCTGCTGCTGGCGCGCCGTCAGGCGCGGGCTGTCGGGGGCGGGGTCTTGCATGGCGGGTCGGCCGCGGGGGCTGTCCATTTATCCAGGTACTGTATTTTCATCCAGAGAGGCGCAGGATGCAAATCACCGTCGTCGTCGCCACCGGCGGCACCATCGCCGGCAGCGCGGCGCGCGCCGACGATGCCGTCGGCTATACCGCTGGCGTGCTCGACGCCGGCGCGCTGCTGGCAGCGGTGCCGCCGCTGGCCGGGCTGCCGATCGAGGCCGAGACGCTGGCGCGGCTGGACAGCCGCGACATGGACCACGCGACCTGGGCCGCGCTCGCGCGCCGGCTGCGCGCGCTGCAGGCGCGGCCCGAGGTCGGCGCCGTCGTCGTCACCCACGGCACCGACACGCTGGAGGAGACGGCGTATTTCCTGCACCGCACGCTGCGCGCCGACAAGCCGGTCGTGCTGACCGCGGCGATGCGGCCGGCGACGGCGCTGTCGCCCGACGGGCCGCGCAACCTGTTCGACGCGGTGACGCTGGCACGCACGCCCGGGGTGCGCGGCGTCGTCGCGGTGCTCGGCGGCCAGGTGCTGGCGGGCGCCGAGCTGCGCAAGCTGCACGGCTGGCGCGTCGACGCCTTCAGCGCCGGCGACGCCGGGCCGCTGGCCTGGGTCGAGGACGGCGGCGTGCGCGTGCTGCGCGACTGGCCGCGCGGCGAGGCGCTGCGCGAGGACTTGCCCGACCTCGACCCGGCGCACTGGCCGGTGGTCGATCTCGTCACCAGCCACGCCGGGGCGCGCGGCGCGGTGATCGACGCCCTGGTGGCCGCCGGTGCGCAGGGGATCGTGATCGCCGGCACCGGCAACGGCAGCGTGCACCGCCAGCTGCGCGAGGCCGCGGCGCGCGCCGAGGCGCACGGCGTGCGCGTCTGGCGCGCGTCGCGCTGCCTGGCCGGCGGCGTCGTCGGCGCACCGGCCGGCGAGCTGCCGTCGGCCGGCTCGCTGACACCGGCGCAGGCGCGGGTGGCGTTGATGCTGGAGCTGGTGCCGCCGGGGCGCGCCGGCTCCGCAGGGCTCGTGTGACGCTGCGGGCTGGCTCGGCCCAACCATTCCGCAGCCGGCGAATCGCATCTGCGTGATGCAGGCCCTCTATCCCGACCACGCCGTCGTCATCAGCACCGCGAAGTCGCGCCGCGACAGCACGGCCGTGCAGTCGCGCCAGTCCTTATCGGGCGGCGCCATCGTGGCGGTGTAGCGAAGGTCGAAGCCGGTGGCCTCGCGCTGGGCGTCGATGTACTCGTCCATCTTCAGGCCCAGTGCCTCGATGTCGTCGATCCACTCGTCCTTGATCGTGTCTGGGACGGAGCCGAACAGGTCGTAGCGGTCGCGCATGCGGTCCGAGAGGCGGTCGTAGATCTTCTCGTCGACGGTCTGCTCGTTGACCAGGTTGAGCATGTCCACGGTGTCGCGCTTCTGGCCGAAGCGTTTGATGCGGCCGATGCGCTGTTCCAGCCGCGTCGGGTTCCAGGGCAGGTCGACGTTCACCAGCGTGCCCAGGGTCTGCAGGTTCAGGCCCTCGCAGGCGGCATCCGTGGCCACCATGATCCGGATCTGGTGCTCGGCCACCATCTTCTTGAGCGTCTCGCGTTCGCACGACACGCTGTCGCCGCGCTGGTAGAGCCGGCTGCGGCCGGCACCAGCGTACAGACCGATGGCTTCATCCGGGTAGCGCTGGGCGAGCTGCTCCGCCACCCAGCGCGCGGTGTCGTAGTACTGGCTGAAGATGATCACGCCCAGCTCCAGCCACTTCTCGCGGTCCAGGTAGTACAGCAGTGCCGCAAGCTTCGGGTCGGACTCGATCCTCTCCAGCCGGTTCAGCAGCCGCTCCAGGGCCTCGCGCTCGTCGCTGGTTTCAACGGCCAGCTCCGCGTCGCCCTCGTCTTCCTCGTCGCGCAGAGTCTGGCCTTGCAGAAGCGCTCGCACCGTGTTCAGGCCCGCGTGGATGGACGAGCAGATGCGCTGCTCCACCAGGTTCTTCATGAACCCGCCGCCGCCCCCGCGACCCTGGCCGCTCGCGCTCAACGCCTTGCCGAAGGCGCGTGCCTCGCGGTACGCCTCGCGGAAGTCCTCGCTGGTGCGCAGGGCCTTGGCCTCGAACAGCGCGTCGAAGCCCTGGGGCTCGCGAACGAGCTGCCGATCGGGATGCACGTCCACGCCCACCCGTGCCAGCAGGCCGGCGTCCTCCAGGCTGACGCGCCTGCGCAGCACCACGTGGCGCACCAAGGGGTTCTCGCGCTGGAAGAAGGTGGCGCCGGACACCTGCCGGTGCAGCTCGTCTTCCAGAATCTCGCGCGTGTCCTCGCTCAGGTCGGCCAGCGACCGGGCGGTCTGGGTCTCGCCGTTCACCAGCCCCAGGTCCTGGCGGATCGCGCTGAACAGCCGCCTGGCGCGCGGCTCGCGCGTGGAGTCCACCAGCGGCAGCGGGGACCGTAGCAGCTCCCACGCATGCTCGGCAGAGGTCACCTCCTGCCGGCCCGACAGAATCTCCAGCACCTCACCGGCCCGGTGCCAGGCCGCGAAGTCGTTGCCCAGCACGAAGTTGCCGCGCCCCTGGTGCAGGATGCCGATCAGGTCCCACAGGTCCTGCGGCTGCGTCTGGATGGGCGTCGCCGTGCCCAGCAGCACATGCTCCGACCGGGCCGCGATCTCGCGCATGAAGGCCAGCAGCTCGTTCGGCGTGCCCGCGTCGGCGCCGAAGCCCTGTCGCGTGCGCGCCTTGTGCGCCTCGTCCAGGATCACCAGGCCGAAGCGCAGGCCGAGCAGGTGCTGCTTCTCGGCCGATTGCCGCATCATCAGCCCGGTCGAGACGATGCCGATGCGCAGCGGGCAGCGCGCGATGTGCTCGCGGCCGGCGGGCGAGATGGCCCGTTCCTGGTCATCGAGCCACACCTTGCGCACCGTGTCCCAGCGCGCGCACGGGATGCCCAGCTTGTCCAGCATCTCGGTCTGCCACTGCTCGCACAGCGTGGCCGGGGCAAAGATCACCACCGGCCGCCGGGCTTGCTGCTCGCGGTCGGCCAGCAGGCACAGCGTCAGCGCCGCCGTGCCGAGTGACAGCGTCTTGCCCAGGCCCACCTCGTCGGCCAGCAGCAGGCGCACCACCTTGTGCATCTGGTGGTGGCGCAGGCACTCGGTCACGAAGCCCTGCTGCCACGGCTGCAGCGACAGGCCTTCGCGGTACAGCGGCGACTCGATCAGCGCGGCCGGTGCCACGTCGTCAACGCCCTCGATCTCGTCGAACACCACCTCGCGGCGGTAGCCACGCCGGTGCACCTCGCGGATCACCGCCTCGGGCAGCGGGCGCGCCGCGTTCCACAGGAAGTCGAACTCGCCCTCGATCCAGGCCACACCCTCGGGCGACTCGTCTTCCCACAGGATCTCGTAATGGCGCTGCCAGCCGCTGCGGGTTTCGTTCATGGAGCCGATGAAACCCAGCTTGCGCCCATCAGCCAGCTCGATGACGCCGGCCTTGCCGTGCACGAAGCCGCACACGCTGTCGGGCGCCACCCGCACCGCCTGGCCGTGCCGCTGCAGGAAGGCGTCCAGCCGGCGGTAGCGGTCGCGGTTCAGCAGCGCCTCGGCCTCGATGGCCTTCTCGTTCCAGCGGCCCATCATCCGGGCCTCGCGCAGCTGGGCCACCTTCAGGTCGTCGGGGTGGATGTCGACGTTGCAGACGATGCGGACGTGCGGAATGCCCTCCAGCAGCTCGTGCGCCACCTCGAACAGCGAGCTGGTGAAGTAGCCCGCGATGCGCCGGTAGCTGCGCGCGCCTTTCAGGTGCTCCAGCAGAAAGCTGGCGTCCAGCCGGTGCGTGCGTGACGAGAACCGCCGGATGGACATGGCGCTGTCTTCCTCAGACCCCGAAGCGCTGGTTCTTCAGCCGCGCGCCCAGCACCTCGGCCGCCGTGCGCACATCGGCCTCAGGAGCCTTGCGCTCCACGAAGGCCAGCAGGTCCACCAGCAGCGGGCGGGCTTCCAGGAAGTCGGGCATCTCGGCCTGCAGCTGGCTGATGATGGTCTGCGGCTCCAGGTCGGCGCGCATCTGCTGCAGCGCAATGACCAGCCGGCCCAGCCGCGTGGCGCCCAGCTCGGTACTGTCGGTCAGGTCGCGCGAGGCGAACTCGGTCGCCTGCTTCAGCCGGGCTTCGTTGGGCGCCATGCTGGCCATCACGCGGGCGTAGTCCTGCACGCGGAAGGCCTTGGCGAAGTTCTGGTAGTTGTCCAGCTTGCGGGCGCCCGTGGTCTCCATGTCCATCATGCGCAGCACGAAGCGCTCGATGCCGGACAGCTTGCCCCAGGTGTCTGCCGCCAGGCCCTCGGGCACCAGCAGGTTGCTGGCCGCTTCGGCGGCCTGCTGCACGATCTCGTCCACCACCGTGACCTCGCCCTTCACGCGAGGGCGCAGCGCGAAGCTGGTGACGTCTTCGCCGCCGATGTGGGTGTAGCCGGTCAGCACCTTGAGCGCCGCGGCGTAGCCGGCCATCTGCAGATCGGAGTCGTTGAACACCGGCTCGCCATGGTGGGCCTTCACGGCGGTGTTCAGGTGCATCATGGTCCGGATCTGCCGGTCCACCTCCTGCCGCACGGCCGGTAGCAGGCGCTGCTTGAAGGCGGGCCGGTCACCCACCGGGCGCTTGCGCAGCATCAGCGTCACCGTGCCCTGCACATATCCGCCTTTCTTCAGTTCGGACGTGGTCTCGGTGGCGATGTACCAGGCCGCCACCACCTGCAACCCTGCGGCCCAGAAGATGCCGACGAGGTCGCTCCAGACACCGGTGTCCTGGTGCGTGAACATCACGCATTGCATGCCGTTGTCTGGCATTTGATCAGTCATTGCCTTGTAGGCAGCGACCATGCCGCGACGGAAGTCTTCACCCGCACCCTTTATCGCTAGAGCACGGCGCGAATCCCAAACCCAGTCGCTGAACGGGGCGGGTGCATTCTTCCTTAACCAGGCGATAAAGAACTCGGTGATTTCCTCATAGTTCACTGCGTCCGCATAAGGTGGGTCAGTGATGAATATGTCTTGACCTTCGGCAAGTTCGTTGCTTGGGGCGCAAACTATTGAGGTGCTGGTACAGATGGGCGTGCACTTATAGTCCTGCACGAAGCAGTGATCAAAGAATGATCGGTTCGCCCAGTTGTAGAGAGTATTAAGCGCTTGATTTGAGAAGACATTGGAGGTGAAGTCGCTACCGCCGCCCGCAGAAAATCGCACAATCCAACGCGAAAGCTTTGAACAAAAGTCAAGAGTACCGCAGAATTCAGGAACCAACTCGGGTTGGCGAATGTGTTTCCGGAGCAATGCGAGCTTAAGGAGATCCCTTGGCGAGAACATGTGGTGCCAATGGGTCCATCCTCTCTCTCGAATCGGTTGCTCAGTGTTGTAGCCGGGTTCAATTGCCATATCTGGCACCAAACCATCGGTCTGCCAGCGCTGGAGATTTTCGGCAATTATTTCCTCAACTCTTCGCTCGTTCTGCAAGTCAGTTTCGCTTGGGGCCGCAAAGAATGTTTCCTGCCGCCCAGCCTCCAACGTGTCTTTTGTGATCCATTGAATCGCGTAAAGTCGCTCCTGAAGGATATCTTCAGGTCTCGGCTTGAAGTCGCTCTTGTCCCACAACCGCAAACGATTAGCGGTACTACCATCGTCTTTCCTGAAGTCTCCTCTCAAGGTCTTTATTGGGGTGCGGTAGGTCTTTCCGTTAAGTTCATACACCATATCCCCATCCAGCACCGTTCCCTTCTGCGCGGCCGCAACTTCATCGCTGGAAACGCCAGACTTCAGTTCGATTTCGAATCGTCTGCTTTCGTAGTTGGGCACGAGTTTCGCTATAACGCGCTGCCTTGGCGAAATGACCCAACTGGGTGCCAGAGGAATCATCCAGCCGGTTTCAGGGCATTTGGCCTCAATGCAGTATATGTAGGCCTTAATGCGATTGCCCGGCTCGTCATGTTCAATCCCAAGAGCGGTGATTTCGCGGTCTACAGCCTCCGCTACCTCTCGTTGGGCTCGTCTTATCTCTGTCTGGCGTTCGGGTGAGGCGCCCACGATATTGAGAGCGCCCCAAGTCAGCATGCAAGCGACTGGGTTTAGATCCGAGGCAAAAACATCGCAGCCGATACGTGCAGCTTCAAAAGGGATGGAGCCACCGCCGGAAAACGTATCGCCGACACGCGGACGATGACCGAAGCGGAGTATTCCAAGTTGCTCTACCAGCTCAGGCAGTGATGTTGCGCTTACACCTAGATTGGCATAATAGCGATTTATGTCTGCCCAGGCATTGGCATAAAGCCAATCTTGATCTAGCTCTTCTGGACGTTTTCCGAGACTTGCCTTTTCCTCGTAGGTGCCGTAAGTGGCGAGCACCCTGCGGTATATGACCAACTTTTGGTCATCGGTCAGTCCTCTTTGCCACCGTAGCGAAATCCCCTCTGCATCGGCATTCAGGGGAAAGCGCATCCAACGAAGATCGCCCCCCGTGACGCCGGATCGCTTGATTGTGGCCTTGAAGTAATTCCAAGGCGCGTCAAGCTGAATACGGGCGGCAATCTCCGCAGGCGATAGGGTGTTACTCGCCAGTACGCGCCTTGCCAAACCTTCATCGTCGAACGCCATCAGCTTCTCGAAGATGGCAAGGTCTCCTTCGGCATCCTCAGTGGTCGGCAGCAGACTACCGAGCAATACGGCTCGTACCAAGATCAGAGGCTTACGACCTTTCCAGTAGGAACCAAGTGCGGTCAAGGTCTGCCCTGGCCCGGCTTTCCGTTCCCTCTGTGCTTCGAAGGACACCTTCTGGGCAGGGAAGACGGACTCGATCAAGGCGGGCGCGTCGCGCAGCGCACCAGGGATGAGGATGGGACGTTTGGTCATGCAGCCGCTTCAGGCACGGTAGGCCTGGTCCGGGTCATTGGGTTTGTCGGGCCGGGTCATGGCGATCCGGCCGGCGCGCAGCAGGGGGCGCAGGTAGTTCTGTCGCACGGTCTCGGCGTTGCGGCCCAGCAGGGCCGCGATCTCCTCGGCGCGCCAGGGGCGCAGTTCGCAGAGCGCCACCACCAGGTCTTGCACCTCCTGCGGCGGGCGGCGCTGGCCGATGGCGCCCACCCGGGCGGCCAGGCCGCCGGGCAGCTCGTTCAGCAAGGCCTGGCGGCGCGGGTCGGCCAGCGGGTCATCCCGAGGTTCAGGCTGGCGAGGGTTACTGTCCTGGGATCCGAGGTTGCTAGACAAGGCGCCGGGGTTACTAGATAAGCCGAGGGGGTTACTAGACAAGCTGGCCCCGCCAGCGCCTTGGGCAGTAAGTTCGCCGGCGGTCTGGGCGGCGCCGTCCTTGCCGCCATCCTGGTCAGTGCGGCCCAGCATCCGAGCGGTGGGCTGGTACCAGGTGGCCGATCCGCGGTCCTTCTGGGTGAAGAGGCCGGCGTCGCGCAGCCGGCGCAGCGCCTTGCTGGCGGCCAGGGTGTCGACCTTGTTGATCTCGCGGTAGGTCTGGTTGTCCATCGCCCCGGCCTCGCGGGCCACCACCAGCGCGCGCGCCTCGGCCTCGGAGAGCTGAAGCTCCTTGAACCGCGCCAGCCAGGCCAGGTCGTCCGGCCCCAGGAAGTGGTGGAAGAAGAGGCGCAGCGTGAACTGGTCCTGCCCGCGGTCAGACTCGAAGAGCGGCGGCGCCAGGCCGGCGCGCTCGCACATCTCTCGCATCACCCGCACGCCGCTGCCCTTGGTCTCGGCAAAGCGGGTGTCGTACAGCGCCGCGGCGACCTTGGGATTGCGAGGTACCGAGCCGGGTTCGCCCAGGTGGTCGGGGGACTTGAGCGAGAAGCCCGGGTTGCGGATCTCCAGCCGGTTGCTGTAGCGGATGATCTGCACCGGCGCCTGCAGCCGGTAGCTGCGGTGCATCAGCGCATTGACGACGGCCTCGCGGATCACGCGCTGGGGGACGAGCGGGCTGTCCTGCCGCTGCAGTTCGCCCTCGGCCAGGCCGAAGGCCTTGGGCAGGTCGTCCAGGATGGCGGCCTGCGCGCGGCGGATCAGGCGGAACAAGGGGTCGCGCAGCTCGACGGTGTCGAAGCGGCGGTCCGGGTCGGGCACCCAGTCGCGGCCGGGCACGCGGATGTAGTCCACGCGCGTCATCGGAAAGCACCGGCGCAGCGCCACGGGTTTGCCCAGCAGCACGAGGCCGGCCACGGTGGGCTGCCAGGCGCCCTGCGCATTGCGGCGCACGGCACCCAGGGCCTGCAGCAGCTCTTCGTCGGACCAGCGCAGCTCTTCGGCGTCGGGGTTGGCCTCGCGGCGGGCGACGCGGTAGTCGGCGATGGCTTCGGGGGACAGGTCGTCGATCGTGGTGTCGGGCACCAGGCCGGAGTCGAAGCTCTCCACCTGGCGGGCCTGGTACAGCGCGATCAGGTCGTCTTCGGTGCAGCGCTGGTCGGTGCTGCCGATGCGGCGGAAGGCCCCGCGCGGCAGGCCTTGGGCCTTCAGGTAGACCGGCTTGTCCTGCGGTGCCGCCTCGGGCACGAACACCGCCAGCACCGCTTTGCCTTCGAGCTGCTCGGTGCGCACTTCCAGCCGAACGGTCTGGTTGAACATGCTGGCCGCCTGGGTGGCGAGGTCGGCGCCGACGCGCTCGGGCTGCTCCACACCTTCCACCGAGTAGCCGGGGAAGAGCGCCATCTCCTCGCGCACCACGCCCAGCAGAAGCCAGCCCCCGCCCATGCCGGGTTCGTTGGCAAAGGCGCACACGGTTTCCATGACCGACTTGCCCACGTCGGAGCCGGCCTTGGCCTCGATGCGCTCGGTTTCGTCGAGCAGCTGCAGGCGTTCGAGCAACTCCTGGGCGGTCATGCCGTGCCGTCGCTGAACAGGTCGAGCGTCGGCCGCTCGCCCGCGATGCCGCTGTCGCGGGCGACCAGGCCGCGGCGCGCGCGCGGCGACAGCAGCTCGCTCTGCGCCACGTCGCCCAGCGCGTGGCGCAGGGCCAGCCGCCAGCCCTTGTCGCCATCGCCGATGCCGCCCGTGCTCATCGCGGTCATGCCGAACAGCCACCAGCGTTCTTCGGGGCGCAGTGCGAGCCAGTTGCGCACGGCGACGGGGATCTTCTCCATCTCCATGTGCTCGACGGCCCAGACCAGCACGCACAGCTCCTTGCCCAGCAGCCGATCGACCAGGTTGTCGCCGGCCTTCCAGGCGCTGGGCTTGAGGTTGTGCGTGCTGAGCCGGGCATTGAAGGCGCGTTGCACATCGGCGCGGATGGCGGTCCAGCGCGCGCGGTCGAGCACGGCCCGGTCGATCACGGAGTGCTCGTCGCTCAGGGCCTGCAGGCCGAGGTACTCGCTCACCTGCACGGGGGCGGTGTTGCTGCGCGGGACGACCACCTTGAAATGGTGCGGGTCCGACGTGGCGGGCACGCCAAAGCCCAGCGTCGGGCGTGCGTCGCCCGCTGCGCCCAACCCAGCGGCCGCCGCGGAACCGGCTTCGCTGGGCCGCTGGCGGCGCCCCCCTGGGGGGGAGGCGCCGAAGGCGCTTCGGGGGGGGGTCATGTCATGCCTCCTGGACCACGTCGCCAGGCTTCAGCTCCAGGCCCACCAGCTTGGCGAACTCCTTGGCCGCGAAGCCGGTGTCGAAGTGGGCGCCGTCGCTGATGTTCACGACCACCGGCGCCTGGTCTTCGGCCAGCAGCTGGCGCAGGCTGTTGATCACGCCCTCGATCACGCTGGCGGTGACCTCGCGCTCCTGGAAGCGCACGGTCACGGTCTTCTCGCCTTCGCCGATCTCGATGCGCACGCCCTTGAACAGTGTGCCGGGCTGGTCGCGGAAGCGGTTGATGACGCCGAACACGCGGTCGGTGGTGTCCAGGCCGATGCGCTTGGGCTGCAGCTTGACGGGCTTGGTGTCGTTGATCTGGACGGTCTTGTCGCCGCTGGCCGGGATCTGGAAGTCGGCCGTCTTGTTGGCCTCGCCGGCGCGGGCGTAGACGAGCAATCGGGCCGCGGCGGCGCCGATCTCGAACGGCCCCTCGTAGGGCAAGCCGTCGCGCGGGTTGGAGCCGTCCAGCGTGTACGTCAGCGTGGCCTTGGGCGTGCACGCCAGCGTGACGCGGCGCTTGTCGGCGGCGGGCTCGACCTGGTGGCGGACCTTCAGCTCGGCGGTCCAGCGAACGGGCGTGCCGGTTTCGTAGTGGCCGGTGTTGTCGCGGGCCAGGAAGTACAGCGTGCCTTCGGTCGTGGTGAAGCCGTCGAGATCCTCGATGGACTGCCCGTTCACCAGCCCCTCGGGGCGGGTGGCGTAGACCACCACCGGGCTTTCGCCCGCGTGGCGCGGCGTGAGGCTCAGGATGGTGGCGCCCGTGTCCGGCTGGCTGCCGACGACCGACACGTTGACCGTGGTCTTGTCCTTCGGGAATGGACCCTTCTCGATGTACCCGTCTTCACCCAGGCGCCAGCGGCCTTGCTTCAGGGCCTCGGCCTTCAGCGTGTCCATGCCACCCGAGCCAGGCATCCAGGGCCAGTCGGGGTTGCTCTTGGCGCGCGCGACCACGTCTTTCCATGGCGTGCGGCGGTTGTCCTTGCCCGAGGGCCACAGAACCTCTTCCGCCATGGCGAAATACTCGCCGAAGCTGGCGGTCAGGTTGGCCGCGAGCTTGTAGTTAGCGCGCGGGCTGGCCAGCAGCGTCTCGATCTGGGCCTCGGCGGACTGCTCGCCCTTGCCGAGCTTGAGGCCGTTGTCGATGGTGACGTTGGCCAGGAAGTGCCGGCCGTCGATGGGGTCGGTGCCCGGGAAATAGACCCGGTTGTAGGCGGCGGAGAGCGCCTTGGCGAAGCGGTCTTCCGCCTCTTCGAGGCGGTCACGTGCTTCCTCGAACAGGGTGTCGCCAGCCTTCAGGCGCTTGTGGATCTGCTCGATGGCGTAGAGCTCGCGCAGGCGGTCTTCCACGGCGTCGGCCAGGTGACTATCCTGCCCCGTCAGCACCAGCAGATTGTTCTTCTCCTGCTGGTAGTCGAAGAAGTTCTGCAACTCGCTGGGCGGCACCTTGCCGTCCGGCTTGATGACGATGAGGGTGCGCGGGCCGCTCAGGCGGATCTCGTCGAAGCGAGGCAGCACCTGCACGTCCTGGTAGGCCTGGCGCCTGTCCGGCTGAAGGATGCCGGTGAGCCGGTTGATCAGCGCCTGGTCGACCTTGGGTTGCGGCACCTCCTTGGCGTTGCGCTCGATCTGGCGCGAGAGGTTCTCGGTCTCCTTGACGAACAGGCGCTGGTCTTCGCGGTGCAGGTACCAGGCTTGCTCGCGCAGCCGCTGCAGCGCTTGCAGGAACTCGTCGGGCTTGCGGCCGGGCGCGGCGAGGAACTCGATGACCTCGCTCTCTGACAGGCCGATGCGCCCGCCCACCGCGCGCGACAGCGACGACGCCAGCAGCAGCGTCATCACCTGGCGCGCCGCATCGGTATCGAGCTCGGCGTCGATGGTCTCGGCGATGGCGTTGCCTTTGTCGGCGATGTCCCGCGTGACAGCCGGCAGCAGCTTGGGCGCGATGCGCTCGATCTCGTCGCGCACCTGGTCATCGTTGAGGGCCAGGTGCTGGGTACCGATGAGGTGGACGTCGTCGTCCTCGCGCAGCGCCACGCTCTTGAGCAGCCGCGCGGTGAACTGCATCAGGCCGCGGGTCTGCCGGAAGCCTTCGTTCTCCTTGAACAGGGCCACGAGGTGCTTGAAGGACGGATGAAAAGGGTAGGTCTCCCGCACCTGCTCGGCGATCTGCTCGATGCTGGCTGCGACGATGTAGCCGGCGTCCTCGGCCTTCTTGACCTGCTGGGCGTACTCCTCGGCCACGTCCGCGATGACGCGCTCGCTGGGCATCTCGTCGATGAGGCGGGTCTTCAGGATCTCGTAGATCTCGTTGCCGGCCAGCTGGACCGGCGTGATCGTCATCGCCTGGCGGCGGGTTTCCTGCTGCAGGTTCGAGATCGCGTCGGCCAGCGCCTTGGTCTGCGCCTGGTAGCTGCCGGATAGGTTGGCAACGACGATGCAGCAGTTGGGCAGTTCCAGCGCCGCGCTCATCAGCGTGGCCAGCGAGAACACCACCATGTTGGCCAGCGTTCCCTGCCCGAAGACCTGGGTGCTCGCGTTGTCCAGGTAGGGCGGGAGTTCGTCGAGAAGGATGAGGGTCGGCTTGTCGCCGATGATCTCTTTCCACTTGGCCTGGTCGACGGACTTCGGGCCGTTGGCCCAGTAAGGCTTGATCGCCTCGGGCTCGCCCAGCTGCGTTGCGATGTCGCCCCAGATGTAGTTGTCGGGGGTGTTGCGGCCATTGAAAGCGGCGATGCGCGCCTGGCCGAAGTCGATGCGGTCCTTCAGGTCGGCAGGCAGCACCTCCTGCCGCAAGTGCGGGTGGCGCGCCAGCAGGCCCAGCGCGATCATCATGTGCGTCTTGCCGCCGCCCATCGCCTGGGTCAGCTCGAAGACCGCCTGGTCCGACTTGGCCGAAAGACGCAGCAGGCCTTCGCGGAACAGCTGCGCCATGCCGTGGGTGACGAAGTTGCGCGAGAAAAACTCACGCCCGTCGCCGGCGTCGTGAATGAGGTCGGCCAGGTTCTCGATGCCCTGGCTCATCCGGTAGTCGTGGATGGCCGCGTTGAAGCGGCAGGCCTGCTTGACAGTCTTGATCACGAAGTGGCTCCCTTGGCCGCGCGCTTGTTGTTGCTGGTGTTGCCCGTGGCGATGCCCTTGAGCCTGCAGTGCTCGCGGATCAGCACCTCGACCATGTTGGCGATGGAGCGGTGCTCCAGCTCGGCAGCGCGCTGCAGCGCCTCCTTGATCTCGGGCTCGATGCGCAGCGTGAGAGTGGCGGTCTTGCTGGCGGCCATGGCGTCCTCGTGGCGGTGATGCAAATGTACTGCACCAAGCAGCCAGGACCGCCCGAGTTGAGTGAGCGATGCGGGGCCAGATCGCGCCCGCAGGCGGAATACGATGGCCTCGAGCGGTGCGGCGCGCATCGAGGTTGCCCAGGCCGGATGCGTGCGATGGAGCTGGCGCTGCTGGTCCGAATCGCCGGACGTACCCGTAGCTTACAGGTCACCTGCCAGACCCCAATCCGGGTCATTGGCGGGGCGCTACACGCAAGGCGTGTCACGCCGCACACGGTCTTCAGCTGGACATCGCCTCGAGCTCGTCATGTACCAGCAGCCAGCGCTCCTCGAGCATCGCCGTCTCGGCCTGCACATGTGCGAGCCGGCGGCCCAACTCGGCATAGCCGGACGCCGGGGTCGCCGGGTCGCCGAGCGCCGCCTCGACCTCGGCCTTCTCGGCCGCCAGCGCCGCCAGCCGGTCGTCGATGCGCTTGACTTCGACGCGCAGCGGCCGCGTGCGTTCGGCTAGCCTTGCGCGTGCCTGCTTGGCGGCCTTGCGCTCGTCGCGGCCGCCGGCCGGCGCTGGCGACTCCGTGACCTCGGCCGCGCCGCCGGCTTTCGCGGCGGCCGCGGCCGCCGCGCGCGGCTTCGCCGCGGGCGCAGGCGCCGCGGCCGGCTCGTCGCCCGCGCGCGGCAGCGGCGGTGCCGGCTGGCCGCGCTGCGCCGCGCGCGAGACCTCGAGCAGCCAGCGCTGGTAGTCGTCCAGGTCGCCGTCGAAGGGCTGGACAGCGCCGCCGGCGACGAGCCAGAACTCGTCGCAGACCTCGCGCAGCAGCGCGCGGTCATGGCTGACCAGCATCACCGTGCCGTCGAACTCGTTCAGCGCGATCGACAGCGCCTCGCGCGTGGCCAGGTCGAGGTGGTTGGTCGGCTCGTCGAGCAGCAGCAGGTTGGGGCGCTGCCAGACGATCGTCGCCAACACCAGCCGCGCGCGCTCGCCGCCGGACAGCGTGCCGACGCGCTGGTGCACCATGTCGCCCTCGAAGCGGAACTGGCCGAGAAAGTTGCGCAGCGCCTGCTCGCGCGCCTCGGGGCTGTCGGGGGCCACCTCGCGCGCCAGCCGCACCATGCGCTGCAGCGGGGTGTCGTCCTCGCCGAGCAGATCCATCTCCTGCTGCGCGAAGTAGCCGATCGCCAGCCCCTTGCCCTCGACGATGCGGCCGGCCAGCGGCGGCAGCACGCGCGCGATGGTCTTGACCAGCGTCGACTTGCCTTGCCCGTTCGCACCCAGGATGCCGAGGCGCTGGCCGGCGAGCACGGTGCGGTCGACCCCGCGCACGATCGGTGTCGCCCCGTAGCCGGCGGCCACGCCCTGCAGCGACAGCATCGGGTTCGGCAGGCTGGCCGGCGCGCGGAACTCGAAGTCGAACTCGCTTTCGGTCAGCACCGGCGCCAGCCGCTCCATGCGCGCCAGCGCCTTGACGCGGCTTTGCGCCTGGCGCGCCTTGGTCGCCTTGGCCTTGAAGCGGTCGATGAAGCGCTGCAGGTGGTCGATGCGCTCCTGCTGCTTCGCGAATGCGGCCGTCTGCTGCGCCAGCCGCTCGGCGCGCATCTCCTCGAACGCGGTGTAGTTGCCGCCGTAGCGCGTCAGCGTCGCCTGCTCCAGGTGCAGCGTCACGCGCGTCACGGCGTCGAGAAACTCGCGGTCGTGGCTGATGACGATCAGCGTGCCGGGGAAGCGCTGCAGCCAGGATTCGAGCCAGACCAGCGCATCGAGGTCGAGGTGGTTGGTCGGCTCGTCGAGCAGCAGCAGCTCGGCCGGGTTCATCAGCGCGCGCGCCAGCTGCAGCCGCATCCGCCAGCCACCGGAGAAGCTCGCCACCGGGGCGTCGAGCTGCGTGCTGGCGAACCCCAGCCCGAGCAGCAGCGCCTGCGCGCGCGCGCGGGCGTCGAAGGCGCCGGCCTCCTCCAGCGCGAGGTGGGCGTCGGCGATCGCGTGGCCGTCGCCGGCGGACTCGGCAGTGGCCAGCCGCGCGCGCGCCGCCTGCAGCGGCTGGTCGCCCTGCAGCACGAAGTCGGTCGCGCCGTCGTCGGTCTCGGGCATCTGCTGCGCGACCTCGCCGATGCGCCAGCCGGGCGGGACCTCGGCGTCGCCGGTGTCGGCGTGCAGCCGCCCGGCCAGCAGCGCGAACAGGCTGGACTTGCCGGCGCCGTTGCGGCCGACCAGGCCGACGCGCTCGCCGGGGTTGATCGTCACGCTCGCGCCTTGCAGCACGACCTTGCTGCCGCGGCGCAGCGTGAGTTGTCGCAGCGTGATCATGCGCGGCCCGTGCGCGCGGCGGTTGCCGCGACGGCGTTGCTCGGCACCGCGGCGGCCGGATCGCCCGTCAGTGCCTCGCGCGTCAGCAGCAGCACCTGGTCGTCGCCGGCGCTGGTCGGCAGCCAGACCGCCTCCAGGCGCGGGAAGGCGGCGTCGAAGTGCGCGCGCTCATTCCCGATCTCGAGCACGAGCACGCCCTGCGGGCCCAGGTGCGGTGCCACGCCGGCGAGCAGCCGCCGCACGAAGTCCATACCGTCGCGGCCGCCTTCGCGGTTGCCGTCCAGCGCCAGCGCCGGCTCGGCGCGGTATTCGGCCGGCAGCGCGTCCATCGCCGCCCGGTTGACATAGGGCGGGTTGCACAGGATCAGATCGTAGGCGCCGCGCGCGGCGGCCAGGCCGTCGCCCTGGCGCAGCGTGATGCGGCCTTCCAGGCCATGGCGGTGGACGTTGAGGGCTGCCACCGCGAGCGCATCGGGGCAGACGTCGGTGGCGTCGACGGCCAGCGCCGGCCAGGCCAGCGCCGCCAGCACCGCGAGGCTGCCGCCGCCGGTGCACAGGTCGAGCGCGTGCGTCGCGTCGGCGGCCAGCCAGGCGTCGAGCGTGCCGTCGGCGATGACTTCGGCGATCAGCGATCGCGGCACGATGACGCGCTCGTCGACGGTGAACGCGACACCTTGCAGCCAGGCCTCGCCGGTCAGGTAGGCGGCGGGCTTGCGGCTCGTGATTCGCGCATCGACCAGCGCGCGCACCGCGGCCTGTCCGTCAGCGTCGACCTCGCGCGCGGCCACCCCGTTGAGGTCGTCCAGCGGCAGGGCGAGCCGCCACAGCACGAGCCACGCGGCCTCGTCCCAGGCGTTGGTCGTGCCGTGGCCGAAGGCCACGCCGGCGGCGTCGAGGCGCGCCGCCGCGTCCTCGACGAGCTGCAGCAGGGTCGTCACGGCGCGAGCAGGAAGTTGGCCAGCGTGCGCCGGTAGATCGCCGCCAGCCGGTCGATATCGGCCAGCTCGACATGCTCGTCGACCTGGTGGATGCTGGCGTTGACGGGGCCGAACTCGACCACCTGCGGGCAGATGCGCGCGATGAAGCGGCCGTCCGAGGTGCCGCCGGTGGTCGACGGCTCGGGCAGTATGCCGGTCTCGGCTTCGATCGCGGTGGCCAGCGCCCGGCTCAGCGTGCCGGGCGGCGTGAGGAAGGGCTCGGCGCCGAGCGTCCAGGCTAGCGTCGCGTCGACGCGGTGGCGCTCGAGGATCGATCGCACGCGCGCCTGCAGCGACGCCGGCGTCGACGCGCTGCCGAAGCGGAAGTTGAAGTCCAGCACCAGCTCGCCCGGGATCACGTTGCCGGCGCCGGTGCCGGCGTGGACGTTGCTGACCTGCATGGTGGTCGCGGGGAAGTGCGCGTCGCCGTCGTCCCAGCGCTGCCCGACCAGCTCGGCCAGCGCCGGCGCGAGCTCGTGCACCGGGTTGCGCGCGAGCTGCGGGTAGGCAACATGGCCCTGCACGCCGCGCACCACGAGCCGCGCCGATAGCGACCCGCGGCGACCGTTCTTGACCGTATCGCCGAGCCGCGCGACCGAGGTCGGCTCGCCGACGATGCAGGCGTCGAGGGGTTCGCCGCGCTGCTGCAGCCACTCGACGACGCGCACCGTGCCGTCGACCGCCGGGCCCTCCTCGTCGCTCGTCAGCAGCAGCGCGATCGCGCCCGGGTGGCGCGGATGCGCGGCGAGGAAGCCCTCGGTGGCGACGACGAAGGCGGCGATCGAGGTCTTCATGTCGGCGGCGCCGCGGCCGTAGAGCCGGCCGTCGCGCTCGGTCGGCACGAAGGGGTCGCTCGCCCAGCGATCGCGCGGGCCGGGCGGGACGACGTCGGTGTGGCCGGCGAAGACGATCGCCGGCCCGGGCGCGCCGCCGCGGCGCAGCGCCCAAAGGTTGCTCACGCGCGCGGCCTCGGGGCCGGCGGCGATCGTCTCGCAGTCGAATCCGGCGGCGCGCAGGCGGTCGGCGACGAGCGCCTGGCAGCCGGCATCGTCGGGCGTGACCGACGGCCGCGCGACCAGCTTGCGCAGCAGCTCCAGCGCCGGGCTCACCGCGGCCGCCCGCACGCGCGCCGCATCGGCGCCGGCCTGCTCACCGGATCACCCGCCGCGCGCCGCGCTCCCGGATGAGCGCTCGGGAACGGCCCGGCGCGCTCATCGGCGCACCAGCCACGGTGCGGCCGGGGTCGCGTCCACCGGGTGCACGTCCAGCGTCACCGCGGTGAAGACCGGCTCCTCGTCGGCCGGCACCTGCGCCGCCTCGGGCGCCGGGGCATCGCCCTGGTCCAGCCGCCACATCAGGTTGGTCGCCGAATCGGCGTAGGCGATGCCGTCGTCGCGCGAGACGGTGCCGTTCTTGATCAGCCGCGCGATATCCTGCTCGAAGGTCTGCGAGCCTTGCGCGAGCGACTTCTCCATCGCCTCCTTGACGCTGGGCAGGTCGCCCTTCTCGATCAGCTCGGACACCAGCTTGGTGTTCAGCAGCACCTCGACCGCCGGCACGCGGCCGCCGGTCTGGGCGCGCAGCAGACGCTGCGAGGCGATCGCCTTCAGCCCCGCGGCGAGGTCCGACAGCAGCGCCGGCCGCGCCTCCGGCGTGTAGAACGACAGGATGCGGCCGAGCGCGTGGTAGCTGTTGTTGGCGTGCAGCGTCGCGAGCACGAGGTGCCCCGACAGCGCATACGACAGCGCCGAGGTCATGGTCTCGCGGTCGCGGATCTCGCCGATCAGGATGCAGTCCGGCGCCTGCCGCATCGCATTCTTCAGCGCCACCTGCAGCGACTCGGTGTCGCGGCCGACCTCGCGCTGGTTGACGATCGAGCGCTTGTTGCTGAACAGGAACTCGATCGGATCCTCGATCGTCAGGATATGCCCCGGCATGTTCTGGTTGCGCGACTCGAGCATCGCCGCCAGCGTCGTGCTCTTGCCGGTGCCGGTGGCGCCGACCATCAGGATCAGCCCGCGCTTCTCCAGCACCAGCTCGGACATGATCGGCGGCAGGCCGAGCGAGTCCAGCGTCGGGATCTCGTGCGGGATGCAGCGCAGCACGGCGGCGATCGACCCGCGCTGGCGGAACGCCGACAGGCGGAAGCTGCCGACGCGGTGGATGCTGACGCCGCAGTTGAGCTCGCCGGTCTCGTCGAGCTCCTCCATCTGCTGCGGCGTGACGAGCTCGGCCAGCAGGCTGCGCGTCTGGTTGACGCCGAGGACCTGGTCCGACAGCTGCAGGATCTGGCCGTCGATCTTGATCAGGATCGGCGTGTTGGCCGACATGTAGACGTCCGAGGCCTGCTTCTCGGCCATCAGGCGCAGCACGCGCTCCATGTTTCCGCTGCTCATCGGGGCTCCCTGGGTGGCTGCGCCGTCCTGCTGCGCCGAGCTGCCGCCGGACCAGGCCGCCGGCGCGGGCGATCAGGGGCGAAGCAGCTCGTTGATGCTGGTCTTGGCGCGCGTCTGCGCGTCGACCTTCTTGACGATGACGGCGGCATACAGGCTGTACTTGCCGCCCGGCTTCGGCAGGCTGCCGCTGACAACGACCGATCCCGCGGGCACGCGGCCGTAGCCGACCTCGTCGCGCTCGCGGTCGTAGATCGGCGTGCTCTGGCCGATATAGACGCCCATGCCGAGCACCGCGTTCTCCTCGACGACGACGCCCTCGACGACCTCGCTGCGCGCGCCGATGAAGCAGTTGTCCTCGATGATCGTCGGCCCGGCCTGCAGCGGCTCGAGCACGCCGCCGATGCCGACGCCGCCCGACAGGTGGACGTTCTTGCCGATCTGCGCGCAGCTGCCGACGGTGGCCCAGGTGTCGACCATCGTGCCCTCGTCGACGTAGGCGCCGATATTGACGTAGCTCGGCATCAGCACCACGTTGCGCGCGATATAGCTGCCGCGGCGCGCGACCGCCGGCGGCACCACGCGCACCCCGGACTCGCGCATCGCCGCCTCGTCGAGGTGACTGAACTTGGTCTTGACCTTGTCGAAGAAGGCGAGGTCGCCGGCGTGCATCAGCTGGTTGTCGGCGAGCCGGAAGCTCAGCAGCACCGCCTTCTTGACCCATTGGTTGACCGTCCAGCGGCCGACCCCCTGGCGCTCGGCGACGCGCAGCCGGCCGGCGTTGAGCGCGGAGACGACCCGCTCGACGCCGTCGCGGACTTCGGGCGCATTGGTCGGATCGAGCTCGGCGCGGCTTTCCCACGCGAGGTCGATCAGGGGCTGCAGGCGGGTGATGTCGTCGGGGTTCATCGGTGCGGGCCTCATCGGGGAAGTCGTCCATGATCCGGGGCGCTGCCCTGCATCAGGGAAGTCGGCGCATAGGCGGCGATGCGCCGGGCGGCGTCGAGGCACTCGTCGACGCCGGCGACGAGCGCTAGCCGGATGCGGCCCGCGCCCGGGTTGGCGCCGTGCGCATCGCGCGCGAGCAGGCTGCCTGGCAGGACCGTCACATTGTATTGAGCGAAGAGCCCGCGCGCCCAGGCGACATCGTCAGCCGGCCGCCCGCCGCGGCCGGGCAGGCCGGCCCAGAGGAAGAAGCCTGCATCGGGCAGCCGCACGTCGAGGACTTCGGCCAGGATCGGCGTGACGCGAGCGAATTTTTCACGGTACAGCGCGCGGCCGGCCTCGACATGCGCCTCGTCGCCCCAGGCCGCGATGCTGGCCGCGGCGGCGAGCGGCCCCATCGCGCTGCCGTGGTAGGTGCGGTACAGCGCGAAGGCGCGGATCCATTCGGCATCGCCGGCGACGAATCCGGCGCGCAGCCCGGGCACGCTGGAGCGCTTGGACAGGCTGGTGAAGACGACGAGGCGGCGGAAATCGCCGCGGCCGAGGCGTCGCGCGGCCTGCAGCCCGCCCAGCGGCGGCGCGTCGCCGAACCAGATCTCCGAGTAGCACTCGTCGCTGGCGATGACGAAGCCATGCCGGTCCGACAGCTCGAACAGCCGCTGCCATTCGGCCAGCGGGATCACGGCCCCGGTCGGGTTGCCCGGCGAGCAGACATACAGCAGCTGCGTGCGGGCCCAGGTCGCATCGTCGATCAGGCGCCAGTCGGCGGCGAAGTTGCGTGCCGGGTCGCTGTTGGCGAACGCGAGCTCGGCGCCGGCCAGCAGCGCCGCACCCTCGTAGATCTGGTAGAAGGGATTCGGGCAGACGACGGTGGCCCCGGGGCGCGAGGCATCGACCGCGACCTGCGCGAAGGCGAACAGCGCCTCGCGCGACCCGTTGACCGGCAGCAGCTGGGTCTCGGCGTCGACGTCGACGCCGTAGCGGCGCGCGAGCCAGGCGGCACAGGCCTGGCGCAGTGCGGGCGTGCCGCGCGTCGGCGGGTAGCTCGCCAGGCCCGGCAGCGCGGCGGCGATGGCGCGCCTGACGAGCTCGGGGGCGGCGTGGCGCGGCTCGCCGATGCCGAGGTTGATCGGCGCGCGCGAGGTATCCGGCTGCACGCCGCGGACGATCTCGGCCCAGCGCTCGAACGGGTAGGGATGGAGCAGGCGCAGGCGCGGGTTCATGCGCCGGATTATCCGGCGCCGGCCGGGCGGCGGCCGCGCTACAGCAGCAGGCCGTCGTCCTGCAGCAGGTGGTCCAGGCGCGCGACCAGCGCGTCGAGGTCGACACCGTCGGTGTCGGCCGGCGCGGCGTGCGCGGCCTGCGCGGCAGCCGGCGACGCGGACGGCGCCGCGGCCGCTGCGGCGAGCGGCTGCTCGGCGAGCTTGTACGCGAGGTTGAGCGCGGCCAGCACCGCGATGCGCTCGCGCGCCTTGACCCTGCCGGCATCGCGGATCGCGCTCATCTCGGTGTCGACCGCGGCCACCGCCGCGAGCAGCGAGGACTCGCCGCCCTCCGGGCAGCCGAGCACATAGCTCTGGCCGAGGATCGTCGCCTCGATCTGCTTCATCGCTCGCTGTCCTCGGGCAGCCGCGCCAGCAGCGCGTCGACGCGCGCGCGTGCCGCGGCGAGCCTGGCCTTCAGGCTGTCGCGCTCGGTCGTGACCGCTTCCAGCTCCTGCGCCAGCAGCGCATGCGCGCGCTGCAGCTCCTCGTGGCGCAGCAGCAGGCGCTCGATGCGTTCGGCGAGGTCTCGCAGCGTGGCCACGGGGCGGCTTCGGGCAGCTTCAGGCGGAGTCGGACGGGCGGTATCGGCTCGGTGCCGACGATTGTAGGCGGCCGTGGTCGCAGGTCGGCCGCACCGCGCAGACCTCGCAGCGCGGCCGGCGCGCCAGGCAGACATAGCGCCCGTGCAGGATCAGCCAGTGGTGCGCATGCTGCAGGTAGGCCGCCGGCACGCGCGCCAGCAGCCGTTGCTCGACCTCGAGTGGCGTGCGCCCCGGCGCCAGCCCGGTGCGGTTGGCGACCCGGAACACATGCGTGTCGACGGCGATCGTCGGCTCGCCGAAGGCGACGTTGAGCACGACATTGGCGGTCTTGCGGCCGACGCCCGGCAAGGCCTCCAGCGCCGCGCGGTCGCGCGGCACGGCGCCGGCGTGGCGCTCGACCAGCAGGCGGCAGGTCGCGACCAGGTTCTTCGCCTTGGTGCGGTACAGCCCGATCGTGCGGATGCGCGCGGCGACCTCGTCCGCGCCGAGCGCCAGCATGCGGCGCGGGGTCGGCGCGCACGCGAACAGCGCCGGGGTGGCCTTGTTGACGCTGGCGTCGGTGGCCTGCGCCGACAGCAGCACCGCCGCCAGCAGCTCGAAGACGCTGGCGTAGACGAGCTCGCTGCGCGGCTGCGGGTTGGCGGCCGCGAGCGTGGCGAAGAAGCGCTCGACCTCGGAGTCGGTCATGGTCACGCTTCGCCCGTGCCCGTCGCGGGGGCGGCCATCCCGGCGGCCATCCCCGCGGCCATCCCCGAGGTCATTCGTGCGGCCATTCGTGCATCGTGCTCGCGCCGGTCGCGCTCGACGCGCTCGCGATGCGCGAGGTAGCGCGCGCGCGACCGCTGCGCCTGCGCCGCGCTCCACGCCGCCCAGCCGGTTTGCGTGCCGCTCGCCGGGTGCATCGCGATGCAGTCGACCGGGCAGGCGCTCAGGCACAGCTCGCAGCCGTTGCAGTCCGCCTCGATCACGCTGTGCATCAGCGCGGGCGCGCCGACGATGCAGTCGACGGGGCAGGCCTTGATGCACAACGTGCAGCCTATGCAACCGGCCTCGTCGACGACCGCGACCGCGCGCGGCCGCTCCTCGCCGCAGGCCGGGTCCAGCGGCCGCGCCGGGCGTCCGGTCAGCTGCGCGAGCCGGGCGATGCCCTCGGCGCCGCCGGGCGGGCAGCGGTCGATGTCGGCCTCGCCAGCGGCGATCGCCTCGGCGTAGCCGCGGCAGTCGGCGAAGCCGCAGCGCCGGCACTGCGTCTGCGGCAGCGCGGCGTCCAGCGCGTCGGCCCGCGCCGAATTCGCGCGCGCGGTGTCGGCGCAGGGGGGCGGGGCGGCGGGCACGTGCCGATTATCGGCGCGTGCGACTTCCGCCGCGGCGCGGCGCCTCAGCGAACGCGGTGGATCTCGCCGTGCCGCCGGGGCTCGGCGGCGACCGCGGCGCCGCGCCGGTGGCGCTCGATGAAGGCCTTCACGCGCGGGTAGACCATCTCGCGCCAGCGGCGGCCGGAGAAGATGCCATAGTGGCCGGCGCCAGGGACGTCGTAGTGCGCATGCCGCCCGGCCGGGATGCCGGTGCACAGGTCGTGCGCGGCCTGCGTCTGGCCGGCGCCGGAGATGTCGTCGAGCTCACCCTCGACCGTCATCAGCGCGCTGCCGGTGATGTCCTGCGGGCGCACATGCTCGCCGCCGACATACCAGCTGCCGTTCATCAGCGCAAAGTCCTGGAATACGGTCTTGATCGTGTCGAGGTAGTACTCGGCCGGCAGGTCGAGCACGGCGTTGTACTCGTCGTAGAACTGGCGGTGCGCGTCGGCGCTGTCGTCGTCGCCGCGGATCAGGTCGCGGAAATAGTCGTAGTGCGACGAGACATGGCGGTCCGGGTTCATCGCGACGAAGCCTGAATGCTGCAGGAAGCCCGGGTAGACGCGCCGCCCGGCGCCGGGGTAGTTCGGCGGCACGCGGAAGATGACGTTGTTCTCGAACCAGCCGTGGCTCTTGGTCGTGGCGAGCGTATTGACCGCGGTCGCGCTGCGCCGGGCGTCGATCGGGCCGCCCATCATGGTCAGGGTCGGTGGCGTGGGTTCGCCGCGGCTGGCCATCAGCGACACCGCGGCCAGCACCGGGACGGTCGGCTGGCAGACCGAGATCACATGCGCCTCGGCGCCGACGTGGCGGATGAACTTCTGCACGTAGCGCACGTAGTCGTCGAGGTGGAACGGCCCCTGGTCGGCCGGCACCATGCGGGCGTCGGTCCAGTCGGTGATGTAGACCTTGTGGTCGTGCAGCAGGCTGCGCACGGTATCGCGCAGCAGCGTCGCGTGGTGCCCGGAGAGCGGCGCGACCACGAGCACCGTCGGCTGGCCCTTCATCAGTGCCAGTGCCTGCGGGTCGTCGGTGAAGCGCTTGAAGCGCAGCAGGCGGCAGAAGGGCTCGGCCAGTGCGACCCGCTCCTGCACCGCGACCTCGACGCCGCCGCCGACCCTGGCGCTGGTGATGCCGAACGCGGGCTTCTCGTACTCCTTGCCCAAGCGGTGCAGCAGGTCGAACGACGCCGAGATGCGCTCGGACAGCGGCAGGTGGGCGAACGGCGACAGCGGGTGGTCGTACAGCTTGGCCGCGGCACCGGCGAATTCGGCGAACGGCGCCATCAGCGCGCGCTGGGTCTCGTAGAGCTGGTAGAGCATGGGCGGGATCCTCGGCTCGGGGCTGGATTTGTGCAGTGCAGCAAATCCAGCGGCGACTATAGCGCGGACGGCGCCCGAGCGCACGAAGGTGCTGCGGCGAGCGATACGCCGCAGCGGGAAAAAAGCCCGACGATCGGGCCTGCGCGCCGATCGCGCAGTCGCCTGCGCGACAGCGGGCGGGCCGCTGCGCTACATCACGGCGACGATCGCGCGCACCACGGCGTCGAGGTTGCGGCCGTTCAGCGCCGCCACGCAGATGCGGCCCGAGTCGACGCCGTAGACGCCGAACTCGTCGCGCAGCCGCTGCATCTGCGCCGCCGACAGCCCGGAGTAGCTGAACATGCCCTTCTGGCGCGTGATATAGGCGAGGTCCTGCGTCACCCCGGCGGCCTGCAGCCCGTCGCGCAGCCGCAGCCGCATGGCGCCGATGCGCTCGCGCATCGCGGCCAGCTCCTGCTCCCAGCGCGCGCGCAGCGCCGGCGTCGTCAGCACGGTCGTGACGAGGCGGGCGCCGAAGGTCGGCGGGTTGGAGTAGTTGGTGCGGATCGCGACCTTGAGCTGCGACAGCACGCGCGCCGCCTCGTCGCGGTCGGCGCAGACGACCGACAGCGCGCCGACGCGCTCGCCGTAGAGCGAGAAGCTCTTGGAAAACGAGGTCGAGACGAGGAAGCCGACCCCGGCGTCGAGGAAGCCGCGCACCGCCGCGCCGTCCTCGGCGATGCCGTCGCCGAATCCCTGGTAGGCCATGTCGACGAAGGCGACCAGCCCGCGCGCGCGCACCGCCTGCACGACCTGTGCCCACTGCGCGGGCGTCAGGTCGCAACCGGTCGGGTTGTGGCAGCAGGCGTGCAGCACGACGATCGTCCCCGCGGCGGCGGCATGCAGCGCCGCCAGCATGGCGTCGAAGCGAACGCCGCGCGTCGCCGCGTCGTAATAGGGGTAGGTCTGGACCTCGAACCCGGCGCGCGTGAACAGCGCGCGGTGGTTCTCCCAGCTCGGGTCGCTGATCAGCACCCGCGCCGCCGGGGCGAGGGCGTGCAGGAAGTCGGCGCCGACCTTGAGTGCCCCGGTGCCGCCCAGCGCCTGCACGGTGGCGATGCGGCCGGCGGCGACGGCCTCGCTGCCGGCGCCGAACACCAGCTCCTGCACCGCGCGGTCGTAGGCGGCGATGCCGTCGATCGGCAGGTAGCCGTGCGGCTGCGGTGCGGCCAGCAGCTGCTGCTCGGCCTGCTGCACGCAGCCGAGCAGCGGCAGCCGCCCGTCCTCGTCGAGGTAGACGCCGACGCCGAGGTTGACCTTGCCCGGGCGCGGGTCGGCGGCGAACTGCTCGCTCAGGCCGAGGATGGGGTCGCGCGGCGCCATCGCGGCCGCGGAAAGGATCGACATGGGGATTCCTTCGGGATTGCGCTAGGCTTGCCAGTTTGCCGTTGCCGCGCGCCGGCCGCCGACCCCGCATTCTAGGGACGCGGCTGCCGCGTCCCGGCGGCCACTGCGCGGCGCGCCGCCACCGACCCCGACCGATGACCGACCTGTCCGACGCCCCGACTCCGCACGCCAGCGCGCAGGCGGGCAGCTTCGCCAGCTTCCCCGACTCGCCGTTCCAGCTCTGGCAGCCGTATCCGCCGGCGGGCGACCAGCCGCAGGCGATCGCGCAGCTCGTCGACGGCGTGCGCGACGGGCTCGCGTTCCAGACCCTGCTCGGCGTGACCGGGTCGGGCAAGACCTTCACGATGGCCGGCGTGATCGCGCGCCTGGGCCGCCCGGCGATCGTCTTCGCGCCCAACAAGACGCTGGCCGCGCAGCTGTACAGCGAGTTCCGCGAGTTCTTCCCGAGGAACGCGGTCGAGTACTTCGTCAGCTACTACGACTACTACCAGCCCGAGGCCTACGTGCCGCAGCGCGACCTGTTCATCGAGAAGGACAGCGCGATCAACGAGCATATCGAGCAGATGCGGCTGTCGGCGACCAAGAGCCTGCTCGAGCGGCGCGATGTCGTCATCGTCGCCAGCGTGAGCGCGATCTACGGCATCGGCGACCCGTCGGACTACCACCGCATGGTGATGACGCTGCGCGCCGGCGACCGCGTCGGCCAGCGCGAGCTGATCGCCCAGCTCGTTCGCATGCAGTACACGCGCGGCGAGACCGACTTCGCGCGCGGCACCTTCCGCGTGCGCGGCGACGTGATCGACGTCTTCCCGGCCGAGCACAGCGAGCTGGCGCTGCGCATCGAGCTGTTCGACGACGAGGTCGAGTCGCTGACGCTGCTGGACCCGCTGACCGGGCGCGTGCGGCAGAAGATCCCGCGCTTCACGGTCTACCCGTCGAGCCACTACGTGACGCCGCGCGACCGCGTCGTCGCCGCGATCGAGACGATCAAGGCCGAGCTGCGCGAACGGCTGGCCGAGCTGGTCGCCGCAGGCAAGCTGGTCGAGGCGCAGCGGCTGGAGCAGCGAACGCGCTTCGACCTCGAGATGCTGCAGGAGGTCGGCCACTGCAAGGGGATCGAGAACTACACGCGCCACCTATCGGGCGCGAAGCCCGGCGAGCCGCCGCCGACGCTGGTCGACTACCTGCCGGCCGACGCGATCATGTTCATGGACGAGAGCCATGTGCTGATCGGCCAGTTCGGCGGCATGTACAACGGCGACCGCGCGCGCAAGACCACGCTCGTCGAATATGGCTTCCGGCTGCCCAGCGCGCTGGACAACCGGCCGCTGAAGTTCGAGGAGTTCGAGCGCAAGATCGGCCAGGCGATCTTCGTCAGCGCCACGCCGGCCGACTACGAGCGCCAGCACGCCGGGCAGGTCGTCGAGCAGCTCGTGCGGCCGACCGGGCTCGTCGACCCCGAGGTCGAGGTGCGGCCGGCGACGACCCAGGTCGACGACCTGCTGCAGGAGATCCGGCTGCGCGTCGAGCGCACCGAGCGCGTGCTGGTGACGACGCTGACCAAACGCATGGCCGAGCAGCTGACCGACTACCTGACCGAGAACGGCGTCAAGGTGCGCTACCTGCACAGCGACGTCGATACCGTCGAGCGGGTCGAGATCCTGCGTGACCTGCGCCTGGGAAGCTTCGACGTGCTGGTCGGCATCAACCTGCTGCGCGAGGGGCTGGACCTGCCCGAGGTCTCGCTGGTGGCGATCCTGGACGCCGACAAGGAGGGTTTTCTGCGCGCCGAGCGCAGCCTGATCCAGACCATCGGCCGCGCGGCGCGCAACCTGCACGGCAGGGCGATCCTCTACGCCGACCGCATCACCGACTCGATGCGGCGCGCGATCGACGAGACCGAGCGCCGGCGCGCGAAGCAGATCGCGCACAACGAGGCGCACGGCATCGTCCCGCGCGGCGTCAGCAAGCAGGTGCGCGACCTGATCGACGGCGTCGTCTCCGACCGCGCGGCCAAGGACGAGGCGCGCCGCGTCGAGGCCGCGGCCGAGCTCGAGGAGCTGTCGGAGAAGGACCTGTCCCGGCGCATCAAGGCGCTGGAACGGCAGATGCTCGAGCATGCGCGAAACCTCGAGTTCGAGAAGGCCGCGCGCGTTCGCGACCAGCTCGCGCTGCTGCGCGAGCAGGTGCTCGGCGGCGCCGGGCACGATGTCAACGTCGTGCCGCTCGTGCCGCAGGCGCAGGCCGGCGGCGGCGGGGGCGGGCGGTGAGCGCCCCCGCCCGGCCGCTCCGAAGGGGGCGCTCCGTCCCGCCTGGCGGGACCGCGCGCAGCGCGAGGGTGCAGACGTGAGACGCTGGTTCGGCAAGCCGCCGCCGGCGCCCGAGTTCGCGGTGCTGATGGTCTGCATGGGCAATATCTGTCGCTCGCCGACCGCCGAGGGCGTGCTGCGCGCCAGGCTCGCCGCCGCCGGGCTGGACGGCCGGGTCCGCGTCGATTCCGCCGGCACGCATGGCTACCATGTCGGCGACGCGCCCGATGCGCGGGCTCTGAAGCATGCGCGATCGCGCGGCGTGGACCTGTCGCGCCAGCGCGCGCGCCGAGTCGTCGAGGAGGACTTCGACCACTTCGACCTCGTGCTGGCGATGGACGAGGACAACCTGGCCGAGCTCGAGCGGCTGCGCCCGGCCGGCCATGCCAACGCGCCGCGCCTGCTGCTGGACTTCGCCGCGCGCCACGCCGGCTTGCGCGAAGTGCCCGACCCGTATTACGGCGGCCCGGACGGCTTCGAGCATGTGCTGGACCTGATCGAGGATGCCTGCGACGGCCTGCTCGCGCACCTGCGCGAGCGGCTGCTGGACGAGCAGGACGGGCAGGGCGACGCGTAGGGCTAGCCGTCCGGAAGCGGCCGGGGGCGTCGGCGGTCCGCGGCGGGTCGCGCAGGCTCTGCCAAGCCAGGCCTGGCCTGGCGGCACCGAATGACCGAGCGTCGCAGTGGGGAACTTGCCCGGCCTTATCCGACCCAACGATCCGGTCTCGGGTATACTTGAGTGAACCGCTCAGTTATAGAACCGTTCCGAGCGGTCTGGCGTACGGCCGGCGCGCTTGCCGGGCTGCGTCGTCGAGCACCATGTCCCGCCGCCGGCTCCGCCGCCGCGGCATCCGATGCAAGGGCAAGGAAGGAGTTCGTCATGCGACTGACCACCAAGGGCCGATTCGCCGTCACCGCGATGATCGACCTCGCGCTGCGCTCGCATTCGGGGCCGGTCGCGCTGGCCGCGATCAGCCAGCGCCAGCAGATCTCGCTGTCCTACCTGGAGCAGTTGTTCGGCAAGCTGCGCCGCCACGAGCTGGTCGAGAGCACGCGCGGCCCCGGCGGCGGCTACTCGCTCGGCCGCGCCGCCGAGGACATCACGGTGGCCGACATCATCGTCGCCGTCGACGAGCCGATCGACGCCACCGGCTGCGGCGGCAAGGAAAACTGCATGGGCGACGACGTGGGTCGCTGCATGACGCACGACCTGTGGACCAGCCTGAACGCGAAGATGATCGAGTATCTCGACTCGATCACCCTGAAGAAGCTGGTCGCCGACCAGCTCGCGCGCGGCATCTCGATCGAGGAGGCGCCGGTCAAGCGCGCGATCTCGTCGGCGCCGGTGGTCAAGCCGCTGAAGGTGACGGCGCCGAACTCGGTCTTCGCGCTCGGCGCGGCGATCAGCAAGTGAACCTGGAATCACCGCGCCGCTGCGGCGCGGGCCCCGCAGGCACAGGATGCGGCGATCGGGGCTTCGCACAGCGGCCGGCGCCGGCAACGCATCGGAGCATCGAACCATGGCTGTCACCCTGACCGAAGCGGCCGCGCGGCATGTGTCGCGCAACCTGCAGCGCCGCGGCAAGGGCGTCGGCGTGCGTCTGGGCGTCAAGGCCAGCGGCTGTTCGGGGCTGGCCTACGACCTGGAGTATGCCGACGCGGTCGCACCCGGCGACATCGTCTTCGAGGCCCACGGCGTCAAGCTGCTGGTCGACCCGAAGAACCTCCCCTTCGTCGACGGCACGCGGCTGGACTTCGTCCGCGAAGGGCTGAACGAGGGCTTCAGGTTCGACAACCCGCGCGAGAAGGATCGCTGCGGCTGCGGCGAGTCGTTCCGGGTCTGAGCGCGCCGGCGATCTCGTCCCCGGGCCGCGGCCCGGGCGCGTTCCGCGCGTGAACGTCGCCCGTTGTCCGCGCCCGAAAGGGGGTGCAGGCTCGGATCGGCCGGCCCCGTACACTGCCCGCCGATGAACGTGCTGGGCATCGAATCGTCGTGCGACGAGACCGGCGTCGCGCTGGTCCAGGCCGGCGCCGACGGCGTGCCGCGCGTGCGCGCGCAGGCGCTGCACAGCCAGGCCGACATGCACGAGGCCTATGGCGGGGTCGTTCCCGAACTGGCATCGCGCGACCACATCCGCCGCGTGCTGCCGCTGACGCGGCGCGTGCTCGACGACGCCGGGGCGACGCTGGCCGATGTCGACCTCGTCGCCTACACGCGCGGGCCGGGGCTGGCCGGCGCGCTGCTCGTCGGCGCCGGGGTCGCGGCCGCGCTCGGCGCCGCGCTGCAGCGGCCGACCGCGGGCATCCACCACCTCGAGGGCCACCTGCTGTCGCCCTTCCTGGCCGAGGATGCACCGCCGTTTCCCTTCGTCGCGCTGCTCGTCTCCGGCGGCCATACGCAGCTGATGCGGGCCGACGGCGTGGCGCGCTACCGGCTGCTCGGCGAGACGGTCGACGATGCGGCCGGCGAGGCTTTCGACAAGACGGCCAAGCTGCTCGAGCTCGGCTACCCCGGCGGGCCGGCGCTGGCACGGCTTGCGGCCTTCGGCGACCCCGAGGCCTACGACCTGCCGCGCCCGCTGCGGCACAGCGGCGACCTGGACTTCTCGTTCGCCGGGCTGAAGACCGCGGTCATGACGCGGCTGGCCCGGCTCGGCCCGAATGTCTGCGAGCAGTCGCGTGCCGACCTCGCGGCGTCGACGCAGCAGGCGATCGTCGACGTGCTGGTGGCCAAGTCGCTGCAGGCGCTGCAGGAGACGGGGCTGGACCGGCTCGTCGTCGCCGGGGGGGTCGGCGCCAACATGCGGCTGCGCGAGGCGCTGCACGCCGGCGCGGCACGCATCGGCGCGCGCGTGCACCACCCGCCGCCGGCGCTGTGCACCGACAACGGTGCGATGATCGCGCTCGCGGCGGCGCTGCGCTGGCAGCACGGGCTGCTGCCCGACGAACCGGCGGGGGCCTTCGACGTCAGGCCGCGCTGGCCGCTGCAGGAGCTGAGCGTGGCCTGAACGCGGCACGTGCGAGCCGCGGCGGCGAAACCCGCACCGCCGCTTGCCGCGATCGCCGCCGGCCATGCCGCAGCGCGCAGGCCCTGCCACCGAAGCGACCCCATGCGAGCCTCGTTCACTCCCGTTTGCCGCCTGCCTCGTGCGCCGGCGCCTGCATGCCGAGGCGGCCGGTAGTGGGGGCCGCCCAGGCCAACTCGCCGGCCGGCGCCATCCTGCGGCCGGCGATCGCCGCGCTGTCCGGCTCGGCCATCCGCGAGGTCGCCAACGCCGGGATCGGGCGTGCGGATGTGCTGCCGTTCTGGTTCGGCGAGAGCGACGAGGTCACGCCGCCAGCGGTGCGCGAGGCGGCCGCGGAATCGTTGCGCCGTGGCGAGACCTTCTATTCGCACAACCTCGGGCTGCCCGAGCTGCGCGAGGCTATCGCCGCCTACACCGCGCGGCTGCATCCGGCGCCGGGGCCCGGGCGGATCGCGGTCACGTCCTCGGGGGTCAGCGCGCTGATGATCGCGATGCAGATGCTCGTCGGCGCCGGCGACGAGGTCGTCGCGGTGGTGCCGGTATGGCCGAACCTGACGGCGCAGCCGGCGATCCTCGGCGCGCAGGTCGTCCGCGTCGCGCTGCGGCCGGATGCGCGAGGCGCCTGGGGGCTGGACCTCGACGCGCTGCGCGCGGCGGTGACATCGCGCACTCGCGTGCTGCTGGTCAACGCACCGAACAACCCGACCGGATGGGTGCTGCGGCGCGACGAGCAGCGCGCGCTGCTCGACCACTGCCGTGCCACCAGGACCTGGATCGTCGCCGACGAGGTCTACGAGCGCATCGTCTTCGACGACGCCGGGCCCGCCGGCCGCGGCCCCTGTGCGCCGAGCTTTCTCGATCTCGCCACGCCCGAGGACCCGCTGGTCGTCGTGCACAGCTTCTCCAAGACCTTCCTGATGACGGGTTGGCGCCTCGGTTGGATGGTGCTGCCGCCGGCGCTGGTCGATGCCGCGGGCAAGCTGCTCGAGTTCAACAGCTCCTGCGCGCCGGTCTTCGTCCAGCGCGGGGCGCAGGCGGCGCTGGCGATGGCCGAGGACTTCGTCCCAGCGCTCGTCGCGCGGCTGCGTGCCTGCCGTGACCGGCTGTCGGCCGGGCTGGAAGCGCTGCCCGGCGTGACGGCCGCGCCACCAACCGGCGGGCTGTATGCGTTCTTCCGCGTCCAGGGCTGCGACGACTCGCTGGCCTGGGCCAAGTCGCTGGTCGCCGAGCATGGGCTGGGGCTGGCGCCCGGGGTCGCCTTCGGGCCCGAGGGCGAGGGCTGGCTGCGCTGGTGCTTCGCGTCGCGCGAGCCGGAGCGGCTCGACGAGGGGCTGCGCCGGCTGGCGCGCGCCCTTGGCCTATAATAGTTTCTGGTTCGGGGCGAGCGCCGCGGGCCCAGCACGGCGCCGGTCGGTTTCACTGGTGTCCGCGAGTCTTGTTACCGGAAACCGCTCCCGCCCGTCCCAGCGGGCCCGAGATCGCCATCTCGGGGCCGTGCGGCATGGCAGGGCGTTTCCGGGCCACCAGGAAATCCCCATGTCCATGACCGTGGCCGCAAAGGCCGAAATCGTCAAGCAGCATGCCCGCGGCGGCGCCGACACCGGCAGCCCCGAGGTGCAGGTCGCGCTGCTGACCGCGCGCATCGAGCAGCTGACGCCGCATTTCCAGCAACACAAGCACGATCACCATGGCCGCCGCGGCCTGCTCAAGCTGGTCAACCAGCGCAAGCGGCTGCTCGCCTACCTCAAGGACAAGGACGCCGAGCGCTACTCGGCGCTGATCGGCAAGCTCGGCCTGCGCAAGTAAGGCCGGCCGCGGCGCCCCTCGCGGGGTGCCGCCTCGCGCCCGCCGCCGGCCGCGCCGCCGGCGGGCCAACCCGGAGCTGATCCGCACGCGAGCACCTGCTGTGTCATTCCATCGCGCCGTGCCGGCCAGGCACGCCGCGCGCCGCGATGGAATGGCATGGTTGCCTCGCCGGCGGCTTCTCCCACCAACCAGGAGCCATCCGCATGAGCATCTTCAACAAGGTCAGCAAGACCTTCCAGTGGGGCAACCACCGCGTCACCCTCGAAACCGGCGAGATCGCGCGCCAGTCCACCGGCGCCGTCGTCGTCAGCATGGACGATACCGTCGTGCTGGCCACCGTCGTCGCGCGCAAGGACGCCAAGGCCGGGCAGGACTTCTTCCCGCTCACCGTCGACTACATCGAGAAGACCTACGCCGCGGGCAAGATCCCCGGCAGCTTCTTCAAGCGCGAGGGCCGCCCGAGCGAGCTCGAGACGCTGACCAGCCGGCTGATCGACCGCCCGATCCGGCCGCTGTTCCCCGACGGCTTCTTCAACGAGGTTCAGGTAGTCGTCCACGTGCTGAGCCTGAACCCCGAGGTGCAGGCCGACATTCCGGCGATGATCGGCACCAGCGCCGCGCTGGCGATCAGCGGCATCCCGTTCAACGGCCCGATCGGCGCCGCGCGCGTCGGCTACGTCAACGGCGAGTACGTGCTCAACCCGGGCAAGACCGAGCTGACCTTCAGCCAGCTCGACCTCGTCGTCGCCGGCACCGAGTCGGCCGTGCTGATGGTGGAGAGCGAGGCCGACCAGCTCAGCGAGGAGGTCATGCTCGGCGCCGTCGTCTACGGCCACGAGCAGGGCCGCAAGGCGATCGCCGCCATCGACGAGCTGGTGCGCGAGGCCGGCAAGCCCGAGTGGAGCTGGCAGCCGCCGGCCAAGGACGAGGGTTTCATCGCCAAGGTCGCCGAGCTCGGCGAAGGCGCGCTGCGCGCGGCCTACCAGATCCGCAGCAAGCAGGCGCGCACCCAGGCCTGCCGCGACGCCTACGCCGCGGTGATGGCAGGGTTGAAGGCCGCCGGCATCGACTTCGACCCGATCAAGGTCGAGGGCCTGTTGTTCGAGATCGAGAGCCGCATCGTGCGCGGCCAGATCCTGGCCGGCGATCCGCGCATCGACGGCCGCGACACGCGCACCGTGCGCCCGATCGAGATCCGCACCAGCGTGCTGCCGCGCACCCACGGCTCGGCCCTGTTCACGCGCGGCGAGACGCAGGCGCTGGTCGCCGCCACACTCGGCACCGAGCGCGACGCGCAGCGCATCGACGCGCTGGCGGGCGACTTCGAAGACCGCTTCATGCTGCACTACAACATGCCGCCTTTCGCCACCGGCGAGACCGGGCGCGTGGGCAGCCCGAAGCGGCGCGAGATCGGCCACGGGCGGCTCGCCAAGCGCGCGCTCATCGCCTGCCTGCCGAGCAAGGAGCAGTTCCCCTACACGCTGCGCGTGGTCTCCGAGATCACCGAGAGCAACGGCTCGTCGTCGATGGCCAGCGTCTGCGGCGGCTGCCTGGCGCTGATGGACGCCGGCGTGCCGATGAAGGCGCATGTCGCCGGCATCGCGATGGGGCTGATCAAGGAGGGCAACCGCTTCGCGGTGCTGACCGACATCCTGGGCGACGAGGACCACCTCGGCGACATGGACTTCAAGGTCGCCGGCACCACCGGCGGCGTGACCGCGCTGCAAATGGACATCAAGATTCAGGGCATCACGAAGGAGATCATGCAGGTCGCGCTGGCGCAGGCCAAGGAAGCGCGCATGCACATCCTGGGCAAGATGGTCGAGGCCATGGGCGGGGCCAAGGAGGACGTGAGCCCGTTCGCGCCGCGCCTGTATACGATGAAGATCCACCCGGAGAAGATCCGCGACGTCATCGGCAAGGGCGGCGCGACGATCCGCGCGCTGACCGAGGAGACCGGCTGCACGATCGATATCGCCGAGGACGGCACGATCACGATCGCCTCGACCGACGCCGACAAGGCGGCGCTGGCGCGCCGCAAGATCGAGGACATCACGGCCGAGGCCGAGGTCGGCAAGGTCTACGAGGGCCCGGTGACCAAGATCCTGGAGTTCGGCGCGCTCGTCAACATCCTGCCGGGCAAGGACGGGTTGCTGCACATCAGCCAGATCGCGCACCAGCGCGTCGAGCGCGTCGAGGACTTCGTCAAGGAAGGCGACGTCATCAAGGTCAAGGTGCTGGAGACCGACGACCGCGGCCGCATCAAGCTGTCGTTGAAGGCGCTGCTCGACAAGCCCGAGGGCTGGGTCGAGGAGGAGCGTCCGCCGCGGCGCGATCGCGGTGACCGCTTCGACCGTGGCGACCGCCCGCGCCGCGAGCCGCGTGAAGCGCGCGAGCCGCGCGAACCGCGCGAGCCGGCGCCCGGCGCCGAGACCGCGGTCGACGCTGCGCCCGAGGCCGGCGACGCGCCGCGCCAGGACTGAGCGCGGCGCGCGGGCGGCGCGATGATGCACGCGATCGAGATCAGCGCCCCCGGCGGGCCGGAGGTGCTGCGCCAGACGCAGCGCCCGCGGCCGCAGCCGGCCGCGGGCGAGCTGCTGATCCGTGTCGCCGCCAGCGGCGTCAACCGGCCCGACGTGCTGCAGCGCAAGGGCCTGTATCCGCCACTACCCGGTGCGTCCGATATCCCGGGGCTCGAGCTCGCCGGCACGGTCGTCGAGGGCGCGCCCGAGGATCTGGCGGCCGCCGGGGTCGGGCTTGGCGATCGTGTCTGCGCGCTGGTGGCCGGCGGCGGATATGCGCAGTGGTGCAGCGCGCCCGCCGGGCAGGTGCTGCCGGTGCCGCAAGGCCTGTCGGACATCGAGGCCGCGAGCCTGCCCGAGACCTTCTTCACCGTCTGGCAGAACGTGTTCGAGATCGCCGCCTTGCAGTCCGGCGAGTGGCTGCTGGTGCACGGTGGGACGAGCGGCATCGGCGTGACCGCGATCCAGCTCGCGAAGGCGCGCGGCGCGCATGTCGTCGCCACCGCCGGCAGCGCCGACAAGTGCGCCGCCTGCGTGGCGCTCGGCGCCGAGGTCGCCATCGACTACCGGCAGCAGGACTTCGTGCACGAGGCGCTGGCGGCCACCGGCGGGCGCGGGGTGGACGTCGTGCTCGACATGGTCGCCGGCGACTATGTCGCGCGCGAGCTGCGCTGCCTGGCCGACGACGGCCGGCTCGCGATCATCGCGGTGCAGGGCGGCACCAGGAGCGAGATCGACGCCGGCATCGTGCTGCGCAAGCGGCTCGCGATCACCGGCTCGACGCTGCGCGCGCGCCCGCTCGCGTACAAGGCGGCGCTGGCGCGCGCGCTGCGCGCGCAGGTGTGGCCGCTGCTGGAGGCCGGCGTCGTGCGGCCGGTGGTCCATCGCGCGCTGCCGGCGGCCGAGGCGGCCGCCGCGCACGCGCTGATGGAGTCCGGCACGCATGTCGGCAAGATCGTCCTGACCTGGTGAGAGGGTGAAGCCCATGCGCAACAAGCTCGTCGTCGGCAACTGGAAGATGCACGGCAGCCGGCCGGCGAATGCCGAGCTGCTCGCCGGCATCCTGGCGGCGCGGCCGTACGCGGCCGAGGTCGCCGTGTGCGTGCCCTTCCCCTACCTGGGCGAGACCGCGGCGGCGCTGGCCGCGAGCGATATCCGCTGGGGTGCGCAGGACTGCTCGGCGCACGAGCAGGGGGCCTACACCGGCGAGGTGTCGGCGGCGATGCTGGCCGAATGGGGCTGCCGCTATGCGATCGTCGGCCACTCCGAGCGCCGCGCCTACCACGCCGAGGGCGACGCGCTCGTCGCCGACAAGGCCAGGGCGGCGCTGGCGAACGGCCTGACGCCGATCGTCTGCGTCGGCGAGACGCTGGCCGAGCGCGACGCCGGCCGCACCGAGGAGGTCGTCGCGCGCCAGCTCGCGGCCGCGATCGACAAGCTCGGCGAGCGCGTGGCCGAGATCGTCGTCGCCTACGAGCCGGTGTGGGCGATCGGTACCGGCCGCACCGCCACGCCGGCGCAGGCGCAGCAGGTGCACCGGCTGCTGCGCGCGCAGCTGCGGGCCGCCAGCGGGCTAGGCGATCGCGTGCGCATCCTCTACGGCGGCAGCGTCAAGCCCGACAACGCGGCCGAGCTGTTCGGCCAGCCCGATATCGACGGCGGCCTGATCGGAGGCGCCTCGCTGAAGGCGGCCGACTTCGTCGCCATCTGCCGCGCCGCCGGCTGAAGCCGTAAGCGCGCGAACCCCGAGATCGAACCCGGAGCCTTCTTCCCATGCAAGTCTGGATGACCCTCGTGCTGGTGCTGCAGCTGCTGTCGGCGCTGGCGATGATCGGCCTCGTGCTGGTGCAGCACGGCAAGGGCGCCGACATGGGCGCGAGCTTCGGCGGCGGTGCCTCGGGCAGCCTGTTCGGCGCCACCGGCAGCGCCAACTTCCTGTCGCGCTCGACGGCCGTCTGCGCCACCGTCTTCTTCATCGCCACGCTCGCGCTGGCCTTCATGGCCGGCAACCGCCCGGCACCCGCCGCCGGCGGCAGCGTGCTCGACCAGGCGGTGCCGGCCGCCGCCGAGCCCGCGCCGGCCGCGATCCCCGGCGCGGCGCCGGCTGCGCCTGCGGCGG
>JACPVA010000069.1 GCA_016191995.1 Burkholderiales bacterium
CGGCTCACGGTTTACGCTCCACGCTTCCTTCCCACGCTCGGTCGCCCTCACGCAGTTGCGCTTCGCTTGCCTCGCTGTGGCCAGCTCGGCCGGGGACTTGCACCCCGAAGATCGCGCCCATGCTGGGCGCACTGTCCCCCGCCATCGGCCTTGCGGCCGATGGCTCCTCCTTTACTTACGGTCAAGGGCACCCGCCGTCCTCGGCAGGCAACCGAATTGGTGTTCGACGGTCGAAAACCGGGGCGTTCGCAGGCCATGGGTGGCGGGCACCCTCCCACGGAAGTAAAGGAGGAGGGGCGGGCATAGCCCGACCCGGGGGACATGGAGTGGGAGGGTGCCCGCCACCCATGGCTCGCTGGCACGTCGAACGCCAGGACAGTTGAAGGACAGACTTCGACAAACGTCTGCAACGGGCCGACGGCGGAGGACCGCACTCGCTCCGGAAGTTCGGTGATGGGACGCGATTTCGAACATCGCACGGCGCCCAGTGCCAACAGGGTTGTCCAACGAGCACGCGGCGCAGCCCTCCAAAAGCACGGCCACCCGCCTAGACCTCCAGCCACTCCTTGCGCACCCCGGCATCCGCGCGCAGCGCATCGGGTGTGCCCTCGAAGACGATCTCGCCGTGGCCCATCACCAGGCAGCGGTCGGCGACCTCGAGCGCGATCGTCAGCTTCTGCTCGACCAGCAGCACCGAGATGCCGCGCTCGCGCAGCTCGTGCAGGTACTTCGCGACGAGCTCGACGAGCATCGGCGCCAGCCCCTCGGTCGGCTCGTCGATCATGATCAGATCCGGGTCGCCCATCAGCGTGCGGCACAGCGTCAGCATCTGTTGCTCGCCGCCCGACAGCACGCCGGCAGCGGTGTGCTGGCGCTCCCTCAGGCGCGGGAACAGCCGGTACATGTCGTCGAAGCCGAACCGCGGCGCGCGCCCTGCCGCCTGCCCGCGGCCGCGCTTCTCGCCCAGCATCAGGTTCTGGTGCACCGTCAGGTCGGGGAAGATCTCGCGGTTCTCGGGCACGTAGCCGATCCCCAGGCGCGCGATCTCGAACGGCTTGCGCCCGACGAGGTCCTGCCCGCGCCAGCAGATCCGGCCCGTGCCGTCGACCAGCCCCATGATCGCCTTGACCGTCGTCGAACGACCCGATCCGTTGCGGCCGAGCAGGCTGACGATCTCGCCGGCGCCCACGCCGAACCGCACCCCGTGCAGCACGTGGCTCTTGCCGTAGAAGGCGTGGACGTCGTCCAGCTCGAGCATCGTCAGTGCCCTGCCCCGCCGGCCGCCTGCTCGGCGAGCACCGAGCCCAGGTAGGCCTCCTGCACGCGTGGGTCGGCGCGCACCTTCTCGGGCGTGTCGAAGGCGATCACCTCGCCATAGACGACGACCGCGATGCGGTCCGCCAGCCCGAACACCACGCCCATGTCGTGCTCGACCGTCAGCAGCGTCTTGCCGGCCGTGATCTCGCGGATCAGCTCGACGAAGCGCGCGGTCTCGCTGCGGCTCATGCCGGCGGTCGGCTCGTCGAGCAGCACGACCTCGGCGCCGCCGGCGATCGTGATGCCGATCTCCAGCGCGCGCTGCTCGGCGTAGGTCAGGCTCGCGGCCGGCACGTCGCGCCGGCGCTCGAGCCGCAGCATTCGCAGCACCTCCTCGGCGCGTGCATTGGCATCGTGCGCATCGGCCAGGAAGCGCCAGAACGCATAGCGGTAGCCCAGGCTCCACAGCACCGCGCAGCGCAGGTTCTCGAACGCCGACAGGCGCGTGAACAGGTTGCTGACCTGGAAGCTGCGCGCCAGCCCGAGGCGGCTGACGCGGTACGGCGGCAGGCCGTCGATGCGCCGGCCGTTCAGCAGCACCTGACCCGAACTGGGGGCGAAGCGGCCGCTGATCAGGTTGAACAGCGTGCTCTTGCCGGCGCCGTTCGGGCCGATGATCGCCACCCGCTCGCCGCGTTCGACGCGCATCGACGCGCCGCGGATGATCGCCGTGCGGCCGAAGCTCTTGTGCAGGTCGACGAGTTCGAGCGCCGCCGCGTTCATGCCGCACCTTCGCGCGCCCGCAGCGCGGCCTCGATCTCCTGCTGCGCCTGCCCCCAGCGCCGCGCGAAGCGCCGGCGCAGCAGCTCGAACAGCGCCGCACCCACGGCCAGCACCGCGGCGGCCGCGGCCCAGGAGCGCGCGGACCCGATGTCCAGCGCGACGCCCATGAAGCGCATCTCGGGCCCGAGCGCCGCGTTGAGCTGGCCGTGGTAGACCATCTCGATCATCGCGCCGGCCCCGGCCAGCACCAGCAGCGCGGCCAGCAGCAATCCGAGGTAGTGGCCCAGCAGCGGGGCGAGCTTGCCGCAGGCATGCATGCGCAGGTTCATCATGATCAGGCTGGCGATGCCGCCTGGCGCATACATGACCATGAACAGGAAGACGAGCCCGAGGTAGAGCAGCCAGGCCTGGGTCAGCTCCGACAGCAGCGCGAGCGCGACCACCATCAGCACCGCGCCGATGATCGGCCCGAAGAAGAAACCCGCGCCGCCGAGGAAGGTGAACAGCAGGTAGGCCCCGGAGCGCGCCGCACCGACCACCTCGGCAGTGGCGATCTCGAAGTTCAGCGTCCCCAGCCCGCCGGCGATGCCCATGAAGAAGCCCGAGATCACGAAGGCCACGTAGCGCACCATCTGCGTGCGATAGCCGATGAACTCGACCCGCTCCGGGTTGTCGCGCACGGCGTTCAGGATGCGGCCCAGCGGCGTCCGCGTCAGCGCGTACATCGCCGCCGTGCTGACGAAGCAGTAGACGGCGATCAGGTAGTAGACCTGGACCTGCGGCCCGTAGCTGATGCCCAGCACCGGGTCGCCGACGACGCGGTCGGTCGTGACGCCGGCCTCGCCGCCGAAGAACTCCGGCAGCATCAGCGACATCGACCACACCAGCTCACCGACGCCGAGCGTGATCATCGCGAAGGTGGTGCCGGCCTTGCGCGTCGTGACATAGCCGAGCAGCGCGGCGAAGAACAGCCCCGCGAGGCCGCCGACGAGCGGGACCAGGCTGACCGGCAGCGCGATGCGGCCGTCACCGACCATGTTCAGCGTGTGGATCGCGAGGTAGGCCCCCAGGCCGCTGTACACCGCGTGGCCGAAGCTGAGCATGCCGCCCTGGCCGAAGATGACGTTGTAGGCCAGGCAGGCGACGATCGCGATGCCCACCTGCGACAGCATGGTCAGCGCCAGGCCGCTGGTCCAGACCAGCGGCGCGGCGATCAGCAGCGCGGCATAGGCCAGCCAGGGAATCCAGCGGCGCATCGTCGCTCAGCCCTCGCGCGTGCCGAGCAGGCCCTTGGGGCGGAAGATCAGGATCAGCACCAGCAGCAGGTACGGCAGGATCGGTGCCGCCTGCGCCAGCGTGATCTTGGCCAGCGGGTACAGCAGGCTTTCGCTGCCCAGCGGGGTGCCGAGCGACTCGGCCAGGTGCAGCAGCGACTTGTCGACCGTCAGCGGCAGCGTCTGCAGCAGCCCGACGAGCAGCGATCCGACGAAGGCGCCGGGCAGCGACCCCATGCCACCGATCACGATCACGGCGAAGATGATCGGCCCGACGTTGGACATGCTCGGCTCGGTGACGAAGGTGATGCCGCCGACCACCCCCGCCAGCCCCGCCATCGCGCAGCCGGTGCCGAAGACCAGCATGAACACGCGCGGCACGTCGTGGCCCAGCGCCTCGACCATCTCGGGATGCGTCAGCGCGGCGCGGATCACCAGGCCGACGCGGGTTCGCGTCAGCAGCAGCCACAGCGCCAGCAGCATCGCGACCGCGACGAAGGCGAGGAAGACGCGGTTCATCGGGTAGCGCGTGCAGGCGACAAAGACCTCGGCACTGCGCTGGCACATCGCCTCCGGCGCGACGCCGAGCACGAAGCGCATCGGCTCGGCCGACGACGACACGAGCGTGAATGCGGTGCCGGCCAGCGCCGGCGGTGGGCCGAACGGCACCGAGGTGCGGCCCCAGAGCAGCTGCACCAGCTCGAGCAGCACGTACGACAGCCCGAAGGTCACCAGCAGCTCGGCGACATGGCCGGCCCGGTGCACCCGGCGCAGCACCGTGCGCTCGAACAGCGCGCCAGCCGCCCCGACGAGCAGCGGCGCCAGCACGAGCGCGGCCCAGAAGCCGACGACGGTGCCTATCGTGTAGGCGAAATACGCCCCCAGCATGTAGAAGCTCGCGTGCGCGAAGTTCAGCACGCCCATCATGCTGAAGATCAGCGTCAGCCCGGCGCTGAGCATGAATAGCAGCAGCCCGGAGCTGATGCCGTTGAGCAGGTTGATCAGGACCTGGTCCAAGGCCTTGTGAACTCGAAAGCAAGGCCCGTCGGGGCAACCCCGGCGGGCCCGGTCAGGCGCGCGCGCCCGCGGCGACGCGAAGGCGGGCGGCCGGCGTCAGCCCGGCCGCTTCATCTGGCACGAAGTCGGCGTGCTCGAGACATAGGGCTCGAGGACGCGGTCCTGCACCCAGGTGAAACCGGTGCCCTCGACGTTGTACTGCTTGCCCGGGTCCGCGATCTTGCGCCAGGTCGCGATGTACAGCGGCTGCTGCAGCTGGTGGTCGGCCGCGCGCATCGTCACCTCGCCCGAGAAGCTCTTGAACGACAACCCCGACAGCGCCTGCGCCACCTTGACCGGTTCGGTGCTCCTGGCCTTGGCCATCGCCTGCGCCAGCATCGGCAGCACGTGCACCGTCGACAGCAGCGACAGGTCGTCGTTGAAGCGCTGCCGGTACTCCTTCATCCACGGCGCGAGCGCGGGGATGTTCGAGTGGCCGATGTAGACGGCCTTCACCTTGCCGTCCATCGTCGGCCCGATCGCCGACGGCGATCCGTTGGCGACCGCGTAGTAGGTGTACCAGTTCGCGTCCAGGCCGGCATCCTTGGCCGCCTTGATCAGCAGCGACAGGTCGGAGCCCCAGTTGCCGGTGACGATGCTATCCGCCCCCGAGGCCTTGATCTTCGCGATGTAGGGCGCGAAGTCGCGCACCTGGCCCAACGGGTGCAGGTCCTCGCCGACCACCTGCACGTCCGGCCGCTTGCGCGCCAGCGACTCCTTGAAGAACTTGACGACCTGGTGGCCGTGCGAATAGTTCTGGTTGATCAGGTAGACCTTCTTGACGTTCTTCTCGTCCTTCAGGTACGAGGTCAGCGCCTCCATCTTCATCGAGGTGTCGGCGTCGAAGCGGAAGTGCCAGAAGCTGCACTTGCTGTTCGTGAAGTCCGGGTCGACCGCGGCGTTGTTCAGGAACACGATCTCCTTGCCGGGGTTGCGCTCGTTGTGCTTGTTGACCGCGTCGATCAGCGCGCCGGCGACCGAGCTGCCGTTGCCCTGCGTCACGTAGCGGATGCCCTGGTCGATGACCGCCTTCAGCGCGGTCAGGCTCTCCTGCGGCGAGAGCTTGTTGTCGAACGAGACGATCTCGAACCTGACCCCCGCCGGGTTGTCGGCGCTGACCTTCTCGGCCATGTACTGGAAGGTCTTCAGGCTGTTCTGGCCGATATTGGCGAGCATGCCCGACAGCGGGTCCAGCCAGGCGATCTTGACCGTCTGGCCGGACTGGGCCTGCGCGTGGCCCGCGGCCAGCGCCGCGGCAGCCAGGGTCGAGAGGGCGAAGAGGCGGCGGGTCAGGCTCATGGGCAGATCTCCGGCGGTCGATCGATCGATGAATGGACAGCCTGCGACAGTAGCGGAGTCGACAAGCCTGCACGCTCAGGGACTACCCCGAAGGCCGGTCGCACGCGGGACAGCCGGGGCCGCGGGGGCCGGCCCGGTGGCATAGGCGCCGATTGACCCTGCCGCAGGAACACGCCGCGTGCCGGCGGACAATTCGGGCCTCGCCGTTGCAGCGGCAGGCTCGGGACTGGTGATGACGACCGCGAACGACCACGACGACCCACGCTACCCCATCCGCAAGACCGACGCCGACTGGCGCGCGCAGCTCGACCCGATGCAGTACCAGGTCGCGCGCCAAGCCGCCACCGAGCGCCCGTTCAGCGGCAGGTACTGGGACCACTTCGCCGACGGCCGATACCGCTGCGTCGGCTGCGGCGAGCCGCTGTTCGGCTCCGACACCAAGTTCGACGCCGGCTGCGGCTGGCCCAGCTACTGGCAGCCGCTCGACGACGCCGCGGTCGAGCGCGTGACCGACAACAGCCATGGCATGGTCCGCGTCGAGGTGCGTTGTCGCCGCTGCGGGTCGCACCTGGGGCATGTCTTCGACGACGGCCCGGCGCCCACCGGCGAGCGCTACTGCATCAACTCCGCCGCGATCGACTTCGAACCCCGCCAGCCATGATCCACGCCGAACAGATCGACGCCGCGCTGCGCAGCGCGCTGCAGCCCGAGTCGCTTCAGGTCATCGACGACAGCCACCTGCATGTCGGCCACGCCGGCGCGCGCGAGGGCCGCCACTTCACCGTCCGGCTGAGCTGTGCCGCCTTCGCCGGCAAGCCGCGCGTGGCGCGACACCGGCTTGTGTATGATGCCCTGGCGTCCCTGATCCCCCAGGGCATTCACGCGCTGGCGATCGACGCCCGCGCCCCCGGCGAGCCCGGCTCGTCGCCCCCTCCCGCCGACCGATCCGCATGAACAAGACCCCCGTGGCCTGGCGCGCCGTCGCCCCCGTGGCGCTGGCCGCTGCCCTGCTCGCCGCCCCTGCGCTGGCGCAAAACCTGGCCGTCGTCAACGGCAAGCCGGTGCCGAAGGCGCGCGTCGACGCCCTGCTGAAGCAGGCGCAGCGCGCCGGCCAGCCGATGTCCCCCGAACTCGAGGCGCAGGCGCGCGACCAGGTCGTCCTGCGCGAGATCTTCGTCCAGGAGGCCGAGCGGCGCGGCCTCGCGCAGCGCCCGGCCTACCGCGAGCAGATGGAGCTCGCGCGCCAGGGCGTGCTGATCCGCGAGCTGTTCGAGGACCAGCGGGCGAAGAACCCGGTCACCGACGCGCAGGCGCAGGCCGAGTACGACAAGATCAAGGCCAGCAACAGCGGGCAGGAATACCGCGCGCGCCACATCCTGGTCGAGACCGAGGACGAGGCGAAGAAGCTGATCGCGCAGGTCAAGGGCGGCGCGAGCTTCGAGGAGCTGGCCAAGCAGCATTCGAAGGACACCGGCTCCGGCGCCAACGGCGGCGACCTGGACTTCGCCAAGCCGGACGCCTATGTGCCCGAGTTCTCGAGCGCGATGAAGGCGCTGGCCAAGGGCCAGATGACCGACGCGCCGGTGAAGAGCAACTTCGGCTGGCACATCATCCGGCTGGAGGATACGCGCGAGGCCTCGTTCCCGCCGTTTGCCGAGGTCAAGGACCAGATCAAGCAGCGCATCGAGCAGCAGCGCATGCAGGGCTTCCAGGAGGAGCTGCGCGCGAAGGCGCGCACCGACTACAAGTTCGGCAGCGAATAGGCACGCGAAGACGCCGACGGCCACGCGCCGCGGCCGCGACGCCGTCGACTCGAACGCCGCCCCGGGGGCGGCGTTCGCATTCCTGGGCTCAAGCCAGCTTCAGCAGCTCGGCCGCCAGCGCCTGCGGCATGTCGACCATGACATCGTGGCTCGACGCCAGCTTGACCAGGCGCCAGCCGGGCTGGCCCTCGACGCGGGCGGCGAAAAACCGGAACGGGCTCGGGTCCCAGCCGTCGGCGAGGATGTAGACACGCTCGCGCGGCGCCGCACTGCCGGCCAGCAGCACCGGCGTCGTGAAGGTCGCCAGCGACTGCGGCACGCAACGGCGGTCGACCCAGGCGCGGTTCTCGGGCTTGATGCCGAAGGCCTCGGCCGGGATCGGCGCCATCAGCCCGCCCTCGCGCGCGCTGTCGTGGAAGGCGCCGATGAAGCCGGCGGCGATCTCGGCCGGCAGCGCGACCTTCACCAGGTCGATCAGGCTCTGCCCGCTCTCCGGGACGAAGGCATCCAGGTAGACGAGCGTGCGCACGCGCGCGCCGAGCCGGTCGGCCACGCCGCTGATCACCATCCCGCCATAGCTGTGGCCGACGAGGACGATGTCCTGCAGCTCCTCGGCCTCGATCGCGGCGAGCACGTCGCGGATGTGCGTCTGCAGCGTGACGTCGGCACCGCCCTGGTGCGCGCGCTCGCCGACCCCGGTGTGGGTCGGCGTGACGACGGTATGGCCGGCTGCGCGCAGCGCGGCGGCGACATCGCGCCAGCACCAGCTGCCGTGCCAGGCACCGTGGACGAGGACGTACTGGGCCATCGGGGGTCTCCTTGCGTCGAATCGGGACCGCGCACGCTACGCGCAGTCCCCCGCCGGCGTCAAGCCGGTCGCGGCGGCCGCGGCCGGCTCGAGGTCCGGCACCAAGGCGCCGGCAGCCGGCGGCGGCGCCGTGGCAGGGTCGCCGCCGCCGACCAGCCGCCCCGCCTCGAGCCGAAGCTGGCGCTCGCAGCGCGCGGCGATCGCGCGGTCGTGCGTGACCAGCACCAGCGTCGTGCCGGCCTCGCGGTTGAGGTCGAACATCAGCTGCATCACCGTCTCGCCGGTGGCGAAGTCCAGGCTGCCGGTCGGCTCGTCGGCCAGCAGCACCGCCGGCCGCACGACGAAGGCGCGCGCCAGCGCGACGCGCTGCTGCTCGCCGCCGGACAGCACGCGCGGGTAATGCCCCAGCCGCTCCGAGAGCCCGACATGGCGCAGCATCTCGGTGGCGCGCTCGCGCGCGTCGGCGCGGCCCTGCAGCTCGAGCGGCAGCATCACGTTCTCCAGCGCGGTCAGGTTGGCCAGCAGCTGGAAGCTCTGGAAGACGAACCCGATCTTGCGCGCGCGCCACTCGGCGCGTGCATCCTCGTCGAGCGCGAACAGGTCGGTGCCGGCCAGCTTCACCGTGCCGCGCGTCGGCGTATCGAGCCCGGCGATGATCGACAGCAGCGTGCTCTTGCCGGAGCCGGAGGCACCGACGATCGCCGCCGACTGGCGCTCGGAGAGCGTGAAACCGATCTCGTGCAGTATGGTCAGACGGCCGGTGGAATCGCTCACCTCCTTGCTGACGCCGAGGACTTCGATGATGGGAGAGGACATGAAGAAGGGTCACGACGCGCGCATCGGACGACGCGCGCTGCTGGGATGGATGGCCGCGCACTGTAGCGCGCCGGCGCTGGCGGGCGCGGCCACCGCGGCAGCAGCCCCACGCGGCGCCGGGCCCCGCCCGCTCGTGCTGGTGGTCGGCGACAGCCTGTCGGCCGAGTACGGCCTGCCGCGCGGCAGCGGCTGGGTCGCGCTGCTCGAGCAGCGACTCGCCGAGCAGGGCATGGCGGCCGAGGTCGTCAACGCCAGCGTCAGTGGCGACACCACCGCAGGCGGCCGCAACCGGCTTCCTGCGCTGCTGCAGCGCCACCGGCCGACCCATGTCGTGCTGGAGCTCGGCGGCAACGATGCGCTGCGCGGGCTGCCGCTGGCCAGCAGCGAGGCCAACCTGGTCGCGATGACGCGTGCGGCCAGGGCGATCGGCGCCCGCGTCGTCATCACCGGCATGCAGGTGCCGCCGAACTACGGCCGGCGTTATGCCGAGGACTTCGCCGCGCTGTTCGGCCGCGTCGCCCAGGCCGAGGGCGCGGCGCTGGTGCCGTTCCTGCTCGCCGGGGTCGCCGATGCGCCGGACGCGGCCGACTGGTTCCAGAGCGACCGCATCCACCCGAATGCGCGCGCGCACCCGCGCATCCTCGACAACGTCTGGCCGGTGCTGCGCCGGCTGCTGGGCTGACGCGACGCGACACAGCGCGCGACGGCCCGCACTGCCAGCCTGGATCAGCGCTGCATCACCGTCGTGCGCACGGTCTCCTGCGGCTCGGGGTTCGACGACCGCCGGGGATCGGCGCCGGTGCCGGCTGGCGTCGGCGGCGCTGCCGGCATACGGACATCCGGCCTGCCGTCGCGGCCCGAGGGCGCGAACGTGGCGAGCGCCGGCGCGGCGGCCGCCGGCGGCGGCGGCAGCGGCGCATCACGGCGCGCTTCGGCAGCGGCGTTGCTGCCGCGGCCGTCGGGCGGGTTCCGTGGCTCGACGCCGCGCGCAGCGTCGGGCGCCCGGCCGCGCAGCTTGTCGGCCGGCGGCGGCGCGGGCCTGGGAGCGGCGAACGGATGCTCGCCGGGACGCCGCTCGCCGGGGTTTCGATCGCCGGACTTCAGCTCGAAGGACTTGCGCTCGTCGCGCCTGGGTTCGTCGAACTTCGGACCGTCGTGCTTCGGCTCGTCGTGCTTCGGTTCGTCGAACTTCCGATCGTCGGACTTCCGATCGTCGGACTTCCGATCGTCGGACTTGCGCTCGTCGTGTGTCCACGCGTCGTGCCTACGCTCCTCGGCCCTGCCCGCCTCGGGTCGCGGCGCGCGCGTCGAGGCCTCGTCGCGCCGCTCCTCGCGCGGCCCCGGGCCCGGCGGGGCGACCGCGCGCCGGGTGAAGGGCGGCGGCACCGGCTGCACATAGCGCGGCGGCGGGCCGGCGCGCGGCGGTGGCGGCCGATACTGCGGCGGCGGAAACGCGTGCCGAGGCGGCGGCCGGTAGATCGGGACATAGACCTGGCCCGGCGCCAGCGGCTCCCAGGCCCGAGGAGGCGGCGGCGCGATGCCCGGCCCGAGCGTGATGCCGATCGACAATCCCGGGCCGCCGATCCACGCGACGAGCGCAGGCTGGAAGACCGGCGGGGCGCCGTACGGCCCCGGCCACCAGACCCAGCGCCCGCTCCAGCGCAGCCAGCGACCGTAGTGGAAGGGTGCGAATCCCCAGGGCATGGCGTCGACCCAGGTCCAGCCCCAGGGCCGCAGCCAGACCCAGCGGCCGTGCGCGTAGGGTGCCCAGCCCGGCGGCAGCGCACCCGGCAGCCACACCGCACCGTACTCGGGGTGACGGTCCCAGCGGCCGTGGCGGTCCAGGTCCTCGCTGCCCGGGATCTCGGGCGAGACATGGCGCCAGGACTCGGCCTCGAAAGTCACCGCCGCCGCGCGCGCCCAGGCGCCGAAGCCGTCGTCGGGCATGGCGGCGACGCGCGTGCGCACGCCGCCGCCGGTGGCGCGCAGTTCGACGCGCTCGCCGGCGTCGAGCTGCAGCAGGTTGCCGCCACCGACGAACTCCAGCCGCCCCTGCCAGACGCCGGCCCAGGTCGGGCCGTCGCCGCCTTCGCCGCGGTCGACGCGGTAGTGGCCGGCCGCCAGCGGCCGCAGCGAGCCCTCGCGCGTGCGGACCTCGGCCTGGCGCGCCAGCTCGGCGCTGGCCAGCCGCCATGCGAGCGCGCCGCGGTGCAGCTCGACGACGATGCGCGCGTCGTCCAGCGCCAGTACGTCGAGCTCGCTGCCGGCGCCCAGCCGCAGCTCGCTGCGGCCGATGCGCAACTCGGCCCGGCCGTCGGCGCCGACGGCGAAGCGGTCGCCCTGCGCGACCGGCCGGTTGCGCCAGGCCGCGACCCACTCGCCCGCATCGTCGTCCCAGGCCCACAGCGCGCCCTGCAGCTCGGCGACGCGACCCACGCGCGTCGGCAGATCGTCCTCGTGCGCCGCCGCCGGCCTCAGCGCGAGCAGGCACGACAGGCCCAGCGCGCAGATCCCGGCAAGCGGTCGGTGCCCGCCTTGCATCGTCGACATCTCCTGCGGCGGGATCGTCGGCACCCGCCCCGAGCCCCATAACGCGCCAGGCCGCCGCGCGGTTGGCCGCGATCTGGGGCTGATGCGGGATTGGGTTCAGCCGTTCCGGAATTGTCTCCGGCCGGTTGGGCCGGTATCGACCCGTTGCCGACCCTCGCCGAGTCCAGGTGAGTGTCGGCTGTACAGCCGAGTGCAGTCGGCCTCGCTCAGCTCTACCACCGCCGCCCTGATGCCAGACTGACCCTTCGAGCTCGATCGCGTTGGCGACGGGTTCGCCCGTCGGCCCGACGGTGTGCCTGCATCGTGCTTGGCTCGCTGTCACAAACCGCCTAAGCGAGTCTCTCGGGTCACTGCCGTACAAGCACCGCTGCGGCGCGCGTGGCAAAGTGATCCGTGCCCAGCGAGTCCGCCAGTTCCGCCTGAGCGCGCTGCGCCTCCACGCGGGACTCCTCGGAGAGACCCTGCGCCGCAAGCGCTCGTGCCAGCTCGAGACGCGCCTGGCCATGCAACGACGACAGGCCGTCCGGCGGTCCGCGGCGCCCTGCGTCGTCCAGCGCCGCGCGCGCAGCGGCCTCGGCTTGCACCGGCCGACCGGCCAGGTTGTGGGCGCGGGCGCGCAGCCAGTCGCGGTCCCAGCGGAAGGTTCGCTCGGCGAAGCCCGGGTTCAGCGGCGCCAGCGCCGCCAGCGCGCGATCGCTGTCCCCGCGGTCGATGTGCTTGGCCGCGAGTTCGAAGCGGTTGATCGTGTCCCACGCGTTGTGCAACACGTTGCCGTGCTGCTGGATGTCGCTTTCGAGCACTGCCACCGCCTGCTCGGTGTTGCCGCGCAAGTGATGCAGGCGGGCGATGAAGTCCACGCCACGGGGGAACGGCGGCTCCAGGCGGCCGTCGCGCACGAGGGCGTCCTCGAACAGCCGGCGCGCGGCCTGCGGTTGATCGAGGTCCTGCAACATGCGTGCGCGAAACGCGTCCACCACACGCAGGTAGCCGGTGTTGCCGGCCCGCTCGGCCAGCCTGCGCGCTTGCTCGCAGAACTGCAGGGCCTCGCGCGGGCGCCCCATGCGCCATTGGAAGATGCAGCGCCAGTGCAGATCGTCGCGCATCTGCAGGTCGTTGCCGAGGCCGGCCGCCTGCATCTGCTCTATCAGCTGGCTCTGGGCCCGCTCGGCGGCGTGGACCTGCCCGAGTTCGTTGAGCAGCCGAGCGCGGCCGCGCAGGTAGCTCAGCGAGCCCAGGCGGCGAAGCAAGGCCGGGTCGGCTTGCTGCGCCGCGTCGAGATCGCGCAGCGCCTCGTCGAAACGCGCCATGTTCTTCATGTGCGACGAGCGGTGAAACAGACATCTCGATCGGGTCGTGGCGTCCGTGTTCGCGTCGAGTAGCGCCAGGCCGCGATCGATGCGCGCCACCGCTTCGGCATTTCGCATGTCGTCGCGATGGGGGCCGCAAAGGACCTCGGCGCGCAAGATGGGGTCGGGGCTGCGCCCGGCCGTCGACTCGATGGCCCCGAGGATGCGATCAGCCGCTTCGATGCGGCCCAGCCCCGAGTTCATGTCGTGGAAGCGACCGTACAGTTGCACCAGCACTTCTGGCGTGTCGCGGAACAGCTGCTCGGCGCGCCGCTGCGCCAGGTCAAGACGCCGGCCCGGGTCGGCCGGCAGGCCCGGCTCGTTGACCTGACTCAGCTGTTCGCCGAGGAACATCACGATCGCTTCGGCGTTCTCGCGCTGCCGGTTCGCCAGGTCGCGCTCGTATTCGGCCTCGCGCCGCTGGTGCTCGGCCACGCCGGCCGCGGTGGCGATCGCGGCCAGCGCCAGCGTCGCCAGCGCCACGCCCGCCCGGTGCCGCTTGACGAAGCGGCTCGCGCGATAGGCCCACGAGTCCGGTCGCGCGCTCACCGTGAGCCCGTCGAGGTGACGCTGCAGGTCGTCGGCGAAGCTGGCGACGGTCGCGTAGCGCTCGCCCGGCTCGGCGCGCAGCGCCTTGGCCAGGATGTTGTCGAGGTCGCCCGCCAGCGCATGCGCCAGCCGGGCGGGCGTGGTGTTGCGGGCCGCCGCGGCGGCCTGCAGTTCGTCGGCGCTGCGGCGTCCGCTGTCCGCGACGACGCGGCTGGCCAGCGGCAGCTCGGCGGCCGCGGCGTGCTGACCCCGCGCATCGACGCGCGGATGCTGACCGGTGAGCAGCAGGTACAGCAGCAGGCCCAGCGCGTACACGTCGGTGGCGATGGTGATGCTGTCGCCGCGCGTCTGCTCCGGCGCGGCGTAGAGCGGGGTCAGCACGCGCCCGGCGTCGCGCGTGAGCTCGGTCGCCTCGGCCGCGCCCTCGTCGTCGATCAGCTTGGCGATGCCGAAGTCCAGCAGCTTGACCTCGCCTTGGCCGTCGACCATCACGTTGGCCGGCTTCAGGTCACGGTGCACCACCAGCTGCGCGTGCGCGTGTTGCACCGCCTGCAGCACCTGGGCGAACAGCGCGATGCGGCCGCGCAGGTCCATCTGCCGCGCGTCGCACCAACGGTCGATGCGCTCGCCGGCCACGTGCTCGAGCACCAGGAAGGGCTGGCCGTCTTCCGTGAGGCCCGCATCGACCAGGCGCGCGATGTGCGGGTGCGTCAGGCGCGCCAGGATGGCGCCCTCGCGCCGGAAACGCTCGGCCAGCGCGCGCTGCACCAGTCCGGCGTGCAGCAGCTTGACCGCCGCGCGCCCTTCGAAGCGGCCGTCGCTGCGCTCGGCCAGCCACACCGAGCCCATGCCGCCTTCGCCCAGGGGCTCCAGCAAGGTGTAGGCGCCGATGCGGCGGCCGGCCCACGAGGACATCTCGAGTGCCGGCGCGGCCCCTTGCAGCACCTGGGCGGCGTCGCCTGCGGTGCTTCCGGCGAGCAGCGCGCGCAGCTCGGCCGCGAGCGCCGCGTCACGCTCGGCCAGGTCGTCGAGCCAGGCCCCGCGCCGTTCGGTCGGCAGATCGAGCACCTGGTCGAGCCAGGGGCTCAGCCGCTGCCAGCGTGTGGCGTCGATCGGCATCTTGGCTCAGGCGGCATGCCCGCGGAACAGGTGGCGGACGGCCTCCCACGCGGTGGCGGCCAGCAGGCCGATCGTGGAACCGATGAAGGCGATGGCGATGATGATCATGGTGCGGCTCCCGGGGTTCGCCGGTGTCTGCACATCGCAGGACCTGGCATCTGGGAACAACGCAAGCCGGCCGCCAGACACGACAAGCGCGTTCAGCCCGGGGCCAGCGACTGCTGCAGCCACAGGCGGGCCTTCTCCCAGTCGCGCTGCACGGTGCGCTCCGACACGCCGCGCAGCGCGGCGATCTCCCCGAAGCTGAGCCCGCAGAAGAACTTGAGGTCCACCACCTCGGCCAGTTGCGGCTCGAGCTGGGCCAGTGCGTCCAGCGAGTCGCTGATCGACTGCAGCGGCCCCGCGTCGCCGACCTGTTCGGCCACGGTCGTGTCCAGTTCGGTGAACTCCAGGCCGCCGCCGCGCTTGCCCGCCTGACGGCGGCGCACGTGGTCGATCACCAGGCTGCGCATGGCGCGCGCTGCATAGGCCATGAAGCGCGCCTTGTCGGGAAAGGCCGCGCCATCGGCGCCAATCAGGCTCTCGTAGGCCTCGTGCAGCAGCTCGGTGGCGCCGAGCGTGAGCGCGCCGCCGCTCTTGTAGACCTCGCGGCGTGCGAGCCGGTGCAACTCGTCATAAAGCGCCGCGAACAGCGCCGAGCGGGCGATTGCGTCACCCTGGCCCGTAGCGGCCACCAACGCCTGGATCGTCGCCATGCTCCGGATCCTCCCACGCGCCAGGGGCGGCAGTGCCGCGGCCACCAGCGTCTGCGTGTCGTGTTCTGCGCCGCTTCTGCGCTTTCCCGTGTACGAGGCGGCTCATTTCGTCGCCGCCCGACCCAGGAGTGCGACATGGATCGTATTGCAACTTGCCCCCGCCCGAAGGCCGTTCGGCGTGGGCGCATCGTCGGCGGCTGCCTGGTGGCGGCCCTCGTCGGCTGCGCCACCGGCCCGCAGCACCCGCCCGTGCGCATCGTCGATCGCGGCCCCAACCCCGTCTCGCTTTGGGGCGAACGCGCAGCGGCCACGATCAACCAGCCGCCGTCGCCCGCCGGCACGCCCGAGGAGCGACGGCCCGGCGGCGACCTCGACATGGCCACGCTCCACCTGGCCATCCACCGCGCGGTGCAGGCGGCGCCGCCGGGCGCGCAGGAGGCGGCCGTGCATGCCGCCGGCTACACCGTGCTGAAGGCGCTGTTCCCGCAGCGAAGCGCGTCGTACCAGTCGGCCTACGACAGCGCACTGGCCGCGCTGCCGGCCGGCCCGGAGCGGGACGCGGGCCTGCGCATCGGGGCCGAACAGGCGGCGCGGATCGTCCAGGAGCGCGCCGACGACGGCCGTTGGGCGAACGTGGCGCCGGCCGTGCCGGCCGCGGCGTCCGGGGCCTTTGCCGGCGTCAACCCGATCCTGCAGACGCGCCCCAAGGTGCGGCCCTTTGTCCTGGACGGCGTGGAGCGCTACCGCAGCGCACCTCCCCCGGCGCTCGACAGTGCCGTCTGGGCCGCGGACCTCGAGGAAACGCGCCGGCGCGGCGGCGAAGGCGGTCCGGCGAGTGCGCGTGAGGTCGAGGACGCGCGCTTTCACACGATGCCGCCGCCTCTGTACTGGGCGCGGAACTTCAACCGCCTGGCGCGCAGCCAGCCCACGCTGGCGGAGAACGCCCGGCTCATGGCGCTGCTGTGGGTCACCCAGGCCGACGCCATCACGGTCTGCTTCGACACCAAGTACCACTACTACCGCTGGCGCCCCGCCAGCGCGATCGCCCCGCTCGACCCGGCGTGGAAGCCGCGCGTTCCGACCCCGAATCACCCCGAGTACCCGGCCGCACACGGCTGCGCCACCGCGGGCATGGCCGAGGCCTTGGCCTCGTACTTCGGCACGCGCCAGGTGGCCTTCGCCTTCGACAGCACGGCCACGAACACGACGCACGAATGGCCGACGGTCGATGCCGCCGTCGAGGAAGTGCGCGAGGCGCGTATCGTCGGCGGCATGCACTTCCGCAGCTCCAACCTCGCCGGCGAGAAGATCGGGGTCGAGGTGGCGCGTGTTGTCGCGCGGCAGCTCGGAAGCGACCGATGAGGCTGCGCTTCGCGCCCTTCGAGCCGGCGATGTCCGACGAGCTCGTGCCGATGTGGCGCGAAGCCTTCGAGCATGGCGTGGGTATCGTCGATCCGAATCCGATCGAGGGCCAGCGCGCGCACCTGATCGAGCGCGTGTGGCCCGAGCACGCGGTGACCGTGGCGTTCGGTGACGGCGGAAGCCTGGTCGGATTCGTGGCCTCCAACGCCTCGTCGATCAGCCAGCTGTACGTGCGCGTGGGTTGGCATCGGCTCGGGATCGGCAGTGCCTTGCTGGCGCGCGCCAAGGCGGCGTCGGGCGGGTCGCTGTGGCTCTACACCTTCGCGCGCAATGCCAACGCGCGACACTTCTACGAGCGACGCGGCTTTGCCGCCACGGCATTCGGCTTCGAGCCCTTCTGGCGGCTCGACGACGTGCGCTACGAGTGGCACCACTCGCCGTGAGCGATGGACGGCAGGAACCGGACGAGTGCCCCGCCAGTCAGCTTCGTTGATCGCGGGTCGCGCTTCGGGTGGCTGCAACCGCGCAGTCGGCTGCCGCTCAAATTCTTCTGGTCGATGTCTGCTTGTGGCCGACAGCGGGTACAGGTAGTTCTGCGAGCCGCAGTACCTGAGGGCCGCCTGGAGGGGTCAATGGAAGTCTTCCTCGCGCTGGTGGCGTGCGCCGATCACGAGCACCAATTCGGGCGATCGGATGTCGAAGCGCAGGATATAGCCCGTTGTGCCGAACGGAATGATGAGTTCGCGCAGCGTCGATCGCGCACCGACCTTGCGGTAGCTGTAGGGCGTTGTCGATAGGTGGCTCAGTGCAACTTGTCGAATGACCTTGACCGCCACGTCGGCCACATCGAGTTCTTCGAGCGTTTCGGCGCGATCGAGCAGGTACTCGTAGAGCCGCACCAGGTCGTCTTCAGCGCCTTGCGTGAATTCGACGGCGTAGCTCATCCGCCCAGTTGCTTGCGGCGCTTAGCCAACTTGGATTCGAGCTTGGCGATGACCTGGGCGGCAGGGATGGACACTCCTGTGCGCTCATACTCGGCCAGGGATGCGTCGCAACGCGAAGCGAAGTCGGTCTGAACGCGCCGGTATTCAACGGCGTTGCGAACGGCGACCTCGACGAAGTCGGTTAGCGTTTCGCCTGGGCGGAGGACAGCGTCGAGGTTGGCACGTAGCTCGGTCTCGACACGGACTTGCGGGATGACGGCGTCTTTCATATTCATATTGTAGTGCAAGCGCACTACAAACTCAACCCCCTATGTGCGGTTGGCCGGTTAGGCATGTTCGAAACGCTCCGAAGCTAACGCTCGCGACCGGCAGGTCATGGCCGATCGCGGGCAACCTAAGCCGGCAGCTGGGCGCGCCCGAGCGGGCCGTCATCGGGCGCGCTGGCAAGGGCGAGCCCGGCCGTGGGCCGTCCACTACGGACGGCCCACGTCTAGCGAGCGGCGCGAGCGCCTGCGAGCGCGCGGCCTGCAAGGCCGAACCGCAGCGATGGCTTGTGCCATCGCGAGGGCGAGCTCGGACGAGAACCGTCCTGAGGACGGTTCTCGCCTGGCGAGCGGGCGGGCGTCCTCGCCCGCCGCGGCCTGCAAGGCTTGCGACGCCGCCAACGTGGTCGAGGGCGGCACGATCGGGTGCGCAGCGCTGTCACCCGACAAGTGAGGCCGGGCGTGGCCACAAATGCTGGCATTGACATGCACCAGCATTCGGATGCAAGCGGTCAACTGCAGGATCGAGGGTCAATGGCCACACCCGGTCCCTGCCGATGGAACGCGAATGGGTAAGCGGCATCCGCGCGCATGCCGCTTGCCGCGCCGCGACGCAATGCCGGTGCCATCACCCGCCCTGCGCCTCGTCCAGCCCCGGAAACAGCACGCTCGTGAAGCCGAGCTTGCTCAGGTCGGTCATCCGCGTCGGGTACAGGCGGCCGATCAGGTGGTCGCACTCGTGCTGCACGACGCGGGCGTGGAAGCCCTCGGCCTCGCGCTCGATCGGACGCCCCTGCGGGTCGAAACCGCGGTAGCGGATGCGCGCGAAGCGCGGCACGATGCCGCGCAGCCCCGGCACCGACAGGCAGCCCTCCCAGCCCTCCTCGGTCGCGTCGCCGATCGGCTCGATCACCGGATTGAGCAGCACCGTGCGCGGCACCGGCGCCGCGTCCGGGTAACGCGGGTTGCGGTCGAAGCCGAAGATCACGAGCTGCAGGTCGACCCCGATCTGCGGCGCCGCCAGCCCGGCGCCGCTGGCGGCCTCCATGGTGTCGGCCATGTCGGCCACCAGCGCGTTCAGCCCGGGCGTGCCGAAGGCGGCAACGGGCTGCGCGATGCGCAGCAAGCGCGCATCGCCCATCTTCACGATCTCTCGCACGGCCATGGTCCAGCTCCTGCTCGGGATGTGGGTCCGGGGTCAGCCGCGCCAGGCCAGCCAGCCGGCGGCGATCGCCAGCGTCGCCAGCGTCACCGGAACGCCGGTGCGCGCGTGGCGCCGCCAGTCGATCGTCACCCCCTGGCGGCGTGCCGCGTCGACGACGATGATGTTGGCGATCGAGCCGACGACGAGCAGGTTGCCCGCCAGCGTGCTGACCAGCGCCAGCACGAGCCCGACGCCGGCCGCGTCGCCGGCGCTGCCGGCCATCGGCAGCAGCAGCATCACCGCCGGCACGTTGGACACCAGGTTGGACAGCAGCAGCGTGGCCGCGAACAGCGGCCCCGTCTGTGCCAGGTCCAGCCCCTGCGCGCGCAGGCCCTGCACGAGCTGCCCGGTGACGCCGGTGTGCGCCAGCGCGTGGTTGACGACGAACAGGCTCATGAACAGCACCAGCAGGTCCCAGTCGATCAGCGCCGTGACCTGCCGCGTGTGGAAGCGCGCGCTCAGCAGCAGCAGCCCGGCGCCGACGAGCGCGGCGACATCGCGCGGCCAGCCGGTCGCGAGGAACACCAGCAGCAGCACGCCGGCCACTGCCAGCCCCTTGCCGCTCTGCCAGGCATCGAAGCCCGGATCGTCCTCGGACGTCGCAGCCGGCGGCGTGCCTTGCAGCGCGCGCAGCGAGGGCCGCAGCAGCAGCCACAGCGCCGCGAGGCCGAGCAGCACCGGCGGCGCCGCGTCGCGCAGGTAGGCGCCGAAGCCGAGCCCCAGCACCTCGCCGATCAGCATATTCTGCGGATTGCCGATCAGCGTCGCCGCCGACCCGATATTGGCCGCGCAGGCCAGCGCGAGCAGGTAGGGCACCGGGTCGAGCCGGCGCCCGAGGCAGGCCTGCACCAGCACCGGCGCCATCGCCAGGCAGACGATATCGTTGGAGAACACCGCCGACAGCAGCGCCGCGCTCGCGATCACCCACGCCAGCAGCCGTGCGGGCGATCCGGGCAACGCGACGATGCGCCGCGTCACCGCGGCGTAGAAGCCGCCCAGCCGCATCTGCGCCGAGATCACCATGAAGGCGAACAGCAGCAGGATGGTCGGCAGGTGGATCGCCTGCGCCGCCTGCTCGGGGCTGATATCGCCCAGGCCGACGATCGCGATCGCGCCGAGCAGCGCGACGCCGGTGCGGTCGAGCTTCAGGCGCGGCAGCCCGCCCAGGATCATGCCGAGGTAGACGATCGCGAAGATCGCCACCACGATCGCGGTGACCGGCGTCACCGTGGCCCGCGCGCGGCGCGCGCCGCGCCCGCCGCGCCCCGCGCCGCGCTATTCGGCATCCGCTGCCCCGCCGCCGCGCGCCGCCAGCGCCGGCGGCGGCGCGC
>JACPVA010000070.1 GCA_016191995.1 Burkholderiales bacterium
CAGCGCGGCCACGGCGGCGGCGTCGAACGGGCGGTCGATCGCGGCGCGGCGCCGCGCCGAGCCCGCCGCCCGCAGCCGCGCGCGCCGCCGAGCCTCCAGCAGCTCGTGCTCCAGCGCCTGGATGCGCGCTGCCAGCGCCGGGCCACGCTCGGCATCGCCCTCGGCGATCGCCTGCTGCCAGCGCTGGCGCAGGCTGCGCAGCCGGGCCGCATCGGCGCCGTCCTCGGCCTCGGCGCCGGTTTCTTCGTCGAGCGCAAGCGCCAGCGCCCGGCTGCGGCCGCGCTCCATGTCGACCAGGGTGCGCACGGCATCGCCCTCGGCGGCGGCGATCGCGACCAGCGATTCGTGCGCCGCCTCGGCCTCGGCGCCGAGCGCGGCGCGCAGCTCGTCGCCGGGCAGCGCGGCGCGCGCCTGCTCGACCAGCGCCAGGCCGGCTTCGAAGGCGCGGCGCGCCGCCTGCAGGTCGCCGCGCCTGTGGGCCAGCGCCCCGAGCCCGGCCCAGGCCGGGCCGGCGAACTGCGGCAGCGCCGGCGGGCCCTCGGCGTCGCGGCGCACGGCGTCGAAGGCCTGCTGCGACTGCGCCGGCTGTCCTGCGGCGGCCAGTGCCGCGGCCGCGAGCAAGCGCGCCTCGAGCTGCCAGCCGACGATGCCGCTGTCTTGAAGCGCATGCTGCGCGGCGTCGGCGCTGGCGAGCGCCGCCGCGGCATCTCCGGCGGCGAGCTCGACGCGGCCGCGCGCCAGCGCGAGCAGCCCCAGCACGTTGTGGTTCCCCGCCTCCTGGTACAGGCGGCCGGCGTCGGCGAAGCCTTCGCGCGCAGCCTCGACATCACCCAGCCGGCCGAGTCCGCGCGCGCGCTGCAGCGTCGCCCAGGCCTGTTCGGCAGGCGCCGGCAGCGCCGCCGCCTCGGCGATCAGGCGCTCGTAAAGCGCGACCGCCTCGGCCAGCAGGTTGACGCCGAGGTAGGCATCGGCGAGCGTCGACTCGGCCTCGATCCGGCGCTGCGGCGGCGCGCCGTGCGCGCGGGCGAGCTCGGCCGCTGCGGCCAGCTCGGGCAGCGCGCGGTGCCAGCGGCCGCGCTGCAGCTCGATCTGGCCGATCCCCTGGCGCGCCTGCGCCACCAGCAGCCCGAGCCCGCGCGCCTGTGCGCGCAGCCTCGCGCGCTCGAACATCTGCAGCGCCTCGTCGAATCGGAACTGCCAATGCAGGGCATTCGCCAGCGCACCGTCGGCGGCGATCGACAGTTCGGCGTCGCCGGCGCGGGCGAAGCGCAGCGCGGCGCGGCGGAAATGCGGTGCGGCCTCGGCGTGGCGGTCCTGGCGCGCCAGCAGCGTGCCGAGGTTGAGCTCGACCTTGCCTGCGGAGCGCTCGTCGCCGGCGGCGAGAAACTGCGCCAGCGCCGCTTCGGCGCAGGCCAGCGCCTCGTCGTCGCGCCCGAGGATCGACAGCAGCATGACCTGCGGCACCCGCGTCTGGGCGGCGTGGGCGGCGTCGCCGCGGCGCCCGAAGGTCGCCTCGGCGGACTGCAGGAGGGCCAGCGCGTCGGCCAGGCGGCCCTCGGTCAGCGCGCCGATGCCCGCGGTCCACGCCGCGAGCGCGGCGATCTCGTCGTCGCCGGCGTGCCCGGCGGCGAGCGAGGCCAGCTGCGCCGCCGCGGCGCGCGCGGCCGGCGGGTCGCGGTGCCAGGCGTCGTAGCAGGCCTGCTTGAGTTCCCATGCCTGGCGCCGCGGCTCGGCGGATGGCATCGCGGGTGCCGGGTCGATGAGGCGGTCCTCCATGATCCGGGCCCTGCGCCGAACCCGGACTGTCAGCCCGGCAGCTCGATCGGCGGCAGCTCGACCTCCCAGTCCGCGCCCTGCAGGCGCAACGTGCAGGGGCCGGCCGGCACGCTGTCGAAGCGGAACTCGGCCATCTCGTCCCAGGCCGCTTCGCGCACCGTGCCGCCGCAGCGCAGCTCGGCCCGGCCGCGCAGGTCCGGCCCGAGCACCTGGCCGCTGACGCTCCAGTGGCGCCCGTCGGGCTGCGGCACGAGCCGCAGGTCGACGTCGCGGCCCTCGGCCGTATACAGCAGCTGGCGCGGCGCGCGGGCGGCCCCGGGTGCCGCGGCGGAGCGCAGACCCGCCGCCAGCGGCGCGACGCTGGCGCTGTCGAATCCGAGCATCGCCACCAGGCGGCGCAATCCGCCCGTGGCTGGCGCGGCCGGCGCGGGCGAGCGCCCACGCGCCTGGAAGATGTCGATCGCACGCTGGATCACGGGCTCGGGTGCATCGAGCAGCGAACGGCTGCGCTGCAGCATGCGCGCCAGCGCGGCATCGTCGGGGTGGTCGGTGGGCTTGGTCATGGTCGGGGCGGCGAGTTCGCGGATCGGGGTCGGATCGGGGCGCTTGCGGCGGCAGCGCGGCTGCCTACACGGAGCGCGCAGCGCGCGCGCCGATACATGCGGCGCGCCCGGGCATCATCGGCCGACCTCCTCCATCAGCTTGCGCAGCTTGGCCAGGCAGCGCGCGCGGGTCGGGCCGATGCTGCCTTCGGGGATCGCCAGCCGGCGCGCGATCTCGGCGTAGGGCAGCGGCTCGTCCTGCAGGAACAGCAGCTCGACGAACTGGCGCGACCGCGGGTCGAGACGGTCGACCGCCTCGCGCACGCGCTGCGATTCCTGCAGCTCGGCGAGCTGCTCGTCCTGCAGCGGGGCCGGGTCGGCCAGCCTGGCCAGCGGGTCGGCACCGTCCTCGTCGCCCGCCTCATCGCCGGTCGCGGGCTCGACCATGCGCTGGCGCTCGGCCAGCAGGCGCAGCGTCTCGCGCTTGGCGGTCGTGACGAGCCAGGCGCGGATGCGCGCGGCGTCGTCGATCCGCCCCAGGTGCTCGTAAAGGCGCTGGAAGCAGGTCTGGAAGATATCGGCCGCATCCTGATCGGGCAGCCCGGCGCGCCGCGGCACGGTGTAGATCAGCCGCTGGTAGCGCCGCACGAGCGTGCTCCACGCGGCAGGCTCGCCCTCGCGGCAGCGCTCGACGAGCCGTTCATCGGGCAGGTCTTGCAGCCCCGGGGTCGTTCGTTCGGCCATGCGCCGGGATGATGCCACCGCGCGCGGCGCGGTCCCGGCGCAAGGGTCGCGCCGCGGCGGCGATGTATTTCCCGCGCGGCAGCGCCCTCGGTGGCCCTGCCAGCGCGATGCGAAGGGCGCAGCGCGCAGCCGGACCGGCCGCCCCGGTGGCGGTCCGACGGAAGACAACCCACCCCCATCCACGGAGTTCCCGATGAACAAGCTCATTCCCGCGTGCCTGCTCGCGCTGTGCGCCGCCACCCCGGCCTTGGCCGCGGTCGACTGCGCGGGCTTCCCGAACCAGACCATCAGCGGATTCGTCAACGACGATGTCGTCGCCGACGGCGTGTCCTGCACCATCGCCGCGTCGGGCGAGGTCAACGGCAACCTGACGCAGACCGGGCCCGGCAACCTGACCGTGCGCGGCGTCGTCAACGGCGCCGTCAGCGAGAGCGGCGACGGCTCGATCACGATCGCGCGCGGCCGCATCGGCGGCAATGTCAGCGAAGCCGATGCCGGCAACCTCGTCGTGCGCGGCGGCAGCAGCGTCAACGGCGGTCTCGAGGAAGCCGGGCTCGGCTCGGTCAATGTCGTCGTCGACCTGCCTGGCGTGATCAACGCCGAGATCTTCGAAAGCGGCGACGGCGGGGTCGTCGTCGACGCCCTCAGCGGCAGCTTCGAGGGGTCGGTGATCGAGACCGGCGGCGGCGGGGTGCGCGTCACCGTCGCCGCCGGCCAGTCGTTCAAGGGCGGGGTCGAGGAGTTCGACGCCGGGGCGGTGAACGTCGTCGTCGACGGGCTGTTCGAGGGCAATGTCACCGAGCTCGCGGGCGGCAATGTCGACACGCGCGGCCGCGGCAGCTTCAAGGGCAACAGCGAGCACGAGCTGCCCGGAACCTGCACGAATAGCGTCGCCGACTTCCAGGGCGCGGCCTGCAGCCTGCTCTGAGCACCGCCGGGCCGGGCCCTGGCCCGGCCTGCGCGCGGCCCGCGGGCGCCCGCCGCGGGCCGCGCGTCCTTCCGCGCCCGCCCGGCGCAGTGGCGCGTCGTCCCCGGCGTGCGGGCGGCAAGACGGCAGCGCCCGGCGCCGGCTCGCCAGGCGCGGCATGATCGTGCCGTGCGCCGCTTCGCCGCCCTCTACCAGGCCCTGGATGCCAGCACCGCGACCGGCGCCAAGCTCGCCGCGCTCGTCGCCTACCTGCGCGCAGCGCCGCCGGACGACGCCGCGTGGGCGGTGAGCTTCCTCGCCGGCGGGCGGCCGCGCCAGGTCGTGCCGACCGCGCTCGTGCGGCGCGTCGCGCGCGAGCTGGCGGGCCTGCCCGAGTGGCTGTTCGACGCCAGCTACCAGGCCGCCGGCGACCTCGCGGAGACGATCGCGCTGGTGCTGCCGCCGCCGCGGCGCGCCAGCGACGAGCCGCTCGCGCACTGGGTCGGGCAACGCCTGCTGCCGCTGCGCGGCCAGCCGCCGGAGCTTCAGGCGGCGGCGCTGCGCGAGGCCTTCGACGAGCTCGACGCGGGCGGACGCTTTCTGCTCGTCAAGCTGATCGGCGGCGGGTTCCGCGTCGGTGTCGCGCGGCTGCTGGTGCAGCGTGCGGTCGCCGAGCTCGCCGGGCTCGATCCGAAGGAGGTCGCGCTGCGCATGATGGGCTGGGCCGATTCGCGCGCCGCGCCCGACGCCGCGCGCTGGCGCGAGCTGGTCGCGCCGCACGCGGCGGCCACCGACGCCGGCCGGCCCTACCCGTTCTTCCTCGCACACCCGCTGCAGGCCGACCCGGCGGCGCTAGGCCCGGTCGGCGGCTGGATCGCCGAGTGGAAGTACGACGGCGTGCGGGCGCAGATCGTCCGCCGCGCCGGCCAGGCCTGGATCTGGTCGCGCGGCGAGGAGCTGGTGACCGAGCGCTTTCCGGAAGCGGTGGAGTTCGCGCGTGCGCTGCCCGACGGCAGCGTGCTCGACGGCGAGCTGGTCGCCTGGCGCGACGGCGACGACCGCCCGGCGCCGTTCGCGCTGCTGCAACGGCGGCTCGGTCGCAAGACGCTGACGCGACGCCTGCTGGCCGAGCTGCCGGTGCGCTTTCTCGCCTTCGACCTGCTCGAGCTCGATGGCGCCGACTGGCGCGCGCGGCCGCAGCACGAGCGGCGCGCGGCGCTGGCCGCGCTGCTGCCGGCCTCCCAGCTGGCCCCGGTGCTGGACGCGGCCGACTGGGCGACGCTGGCGGCGCGGCGCGAGGAGGCGCGCCGGCGCGGCGTCGAGGGGCTGATGCTCAAGCAGCGCGACGCGCGCTACGGCCAGGGGCGCACGCGCGCCGACGGCGTATGGTGGAAGTGGAAGCTCGACCCGCTGCGCGTCGACGCCGTGCTCGTGCACGCGCAGGCCGGCCATGGCCGGCGCGCCGGCCTGTACACCGACTACGGCTTCGCGCTGTGGAACCGCGCGCCGCGCGACGCCGCCGAGGCCGCTGCGGTGGTCGACGCGATCGTGCGCCGCGCGCCGCCGGACCCGCAGGGGCTGCAACTGGTGCCGTTCGCGAAGGCCTATTCGGGGCTGACCGACGCCGAGTTCCGCGCCGTCGACCGCGAGATCCGCGCCCAGACGCTCGACAAGTTCGGCCCGGTGCGCAGCGTGCGGCCGACGCTGGTGTTCGAGATCGGCTTCGAGGGCGTGCAGCCCAGCGCGCGGCACCGCAGCGGCCTGGCGGTGCGCTTCCCGCGCATGCTGCGCATCCGCCACGACAAGCCGCTGCACGAGGCCGATTCGCTGCCGGCGCTGCGCGCACTGCTCGACCCCGGATGAGGCGATGCGGGTGAAGCGCCACGCCGCCACGCACCGGCGCGCGCTCGCATAGCATCGCGGGCCGACGAGCCGAACCAGCACCGCATGCCCCGCGCCGCCACCGCCCCCGTCCAGACCACGCTGCCGAACGGCGTGCGTGCGCTCGTGCTGCCGATGCCCGAGCGCCAGACCGCCGCCGTCAGCGTCTTCGTGCGCTGCGGCAGCCAGCACGAGCCGCGCGTGCTCAACGGCATCGGGCATGTCGTCGAGCACATGGTCTTCAAGGGCACGCGCACGCGCGACGCCGCGCGCATCAACCTCGACGCCGAGAGCCTGGGCGCGGAGGTCAACGCGCACACCGACAAGGACCACAGCGCCTTCCACCTGCACGGGCTGGCGGCCGACGCGACGCGCTTCGTGCAGCTGCTGGCCGACCTGCTGCTGGCGCCGACCTTCCCGGCCGACGAGCTGGAGCGCGAGCGCCAGGTCCTGCTGCAGGAATTCGCCGAGGACGAGGACGACCCGATGGCGACCGCGTATCGCCTGTTCGACCACGCCGCCTGGGGATCGCACCCGGTCGCGCAGCCGGCGATCGGGCGCCGCGCGAATGTCGAGCGGCTGGCGCGCGAGGACCTGCAGCGCTGGGTCGGCGCGCACTTCACCGGCGCCAACCTGATCGTCGCCGCCGCCGGGCCGATGGACGCCGACGCCTGGCTGCGCGAGGCCGAGCGTGCATTCGGCGCCGCGCCGGCCGGCACGCCGGCGCAGCTCGCCGCGCCGGTCTGGGGCGGCGGCGTGCGAACGCGCCAGCTCGCCGGCAGCAGCCAGTCGCACCTGGTGCTCGGCTGGCCGGTGCCGCCGCTGGCGGCCGACGACCCGACCGCCGAGCTCGCCGCGGTGCTGTTCGGCGAGGGCATGAGTGCGCCGCTGATGGCCGAGCTGCGCGAGACGCGCGGCCTGGTCTACTACGCCGCCTGCGCCGCCGATGTGCTCGACGGCAGCGGCAGCTGGGTCGTCGAGGCCTCGTGCGCGCCGCAGCGCCTGGACGAGCTGCTCGCCGCGCTGCCGCCGCTGCTGCAGGCGCAGGCGGATCGGATCGACGCGCAGGCGCTGGCGCGCGCGCGGCGCCAGCTCGCTGTGCGCTGGCTGCGCCAGGACGAGCGCCCGGCGCGCCGGCTCGAGGCGGCGGCGCTGGACCTGTTCGCGCTCGGCCGCGTGCGCGGCAGCGCCGAGCGGATCGCGCGCGCCGAGGCGGTCGACGCCGCGGCGCTGGCCGGGCATTTCGCGCGCATGGTCGACACCGGGGGCGCGGCCGGGCTGTCGGGGCAGCTCGGGCGGCATGCGACGGCGCGGGTGCAGGCCGGGCTGGGTGGCTTGCTGCCGCAGCCGCTCGCGCAGTGACGTGCGGCGGCGCGGCCTCCACGAGCGATAGCCGTTCAACCGCCGCTGAGCGCGAGGACGATCGCGACCTCGTCGTCCGGCCGCAGCGCCTGCGCGAGGTCGTGCATCGCCAGGCCGTTGACGAAGACGCGCATGTTCGGCCGCAGGCGGCCGGTCTCGTCGACGACGCGAAAGCGCAGCCCGGGGTAGCGGGCGTCGAGCTCGTCGAACATCGCTGCCAGCGTGGCGCCGCCGGTCTCGACCTGCCGCTGGCGCGTGTAGGACCGCAGCGCGCTCGGGACCAGCACCCTCATGGCGCGGGCGCGGGCGCGGCGGGGCGGGGCCGCTGCGCAGCGCCGCATGCCGGCCGGCGCCGGCGCGGGACTCGGTGCATCATGCCCGAGCGCGCGCCGGCGTTGCGACCTCGACGGCGTAGATCTCGGGCAGGTGGCGCGCCGCGAGGGCCCAGCGCGCGCCCTCGGCGTGGCCGACCCACAGCTCGCCGCTGGTCGTGCCCAGGTACAGCGCCGGCGTCGGCAGCGCATCGACGGTCATCGCCTGGCGCTTGACGGTCCACCAGGCCTGGCTCTGCGGCAGGCCGTGGTCCAGCCGCTGCCAGGACTTGCCGGCGTCGCGCGTCATATAGGCTGCCGGGCGGCCGTCCGGGCTGGTGCGCGGCCAGACATCGCTGGCATTCATCGGAAAGACCCAGGCGGTGTCCGGGTCGCGCGGGTGGACGACCATCGGGAAGCCGACGTCGCCGACGCGCCTGGGCATCTTGCGGCCGATGCGGACCCAGCGCGGGGCGGGCCGGTCGAGGCGGTAGATGCCGCAATGGTTCTGCTGGTACAGGCGGTCCGGGTCGGCCGGGCACAGCCGCACGCAATGCGGGTCGTGGAAGCTCACGTTGGCGGGGTCGAAGCCCTCGACCACCTGCAGCCCGCCGATCAGCGTCGACCAGCTCTGCCCGCCGTCGCGCGACTCGTGCACGCCGCCGCCGGACATCGCGAACAGCAGCCGCGCGGGGTCGCGCGGGTCGACGATGATCGAGTGCAGCTTCGGCCCGTCGGGCGTGCCGTCCTGCACCGTGCCCATCCAGGCGCGAAAGCGCGCGTCGTCGTTGACGCTGGCCAGTGGCGCCCAGCTCGCGCCGCCGTCGTCGGAGCGGAACAGGCCTTGGGGCGAGGTGCCGGCGTACCAGCTGCCGGTCTCGCTCGCATGCCCCGGGGTCAGCCAGAAGGTATGGTCGACGGCGCGCGCCGGCAAGCCGCCGTCGGCGGGCTGCGCGAAGGCCGGTGGCTGGCTGGCCTCCTTCCAGGTCCGCCCGAGGTTGGTCGAGCGGAAGATCGTCGGGCCGAGGTGGCCGGTCTTCACCGCCGCCAGCAGCGTGCGGCCGTCGCGCGGGTCGAGCTGGAGGTGGCTGACGCTGTGACCGAGGAAGTGCGGGCCGTCGACCTTCCACGACCTGCGCCTGCCGTCGCCATGGAACAGCCAGGCACCCTTGCGCGTGGCGACCAGCAGCACGAGGCGGCTCGAGTCGGCCGTGGCGGTGCGCGCGGTGGCCGGTTTCGTGCGGGCGCGGGGGGTCGGAGAGGTCTTGTTCATGGTGCTGTGCCGGGTCGGGCTGCAGACGGGCCGCAGGCGGCCCAGGGTTGCGGGCGGCGCCTCGAGGCCACGACGCGCGAGCGTGCGCCATTTCGACCGCGCGCGAACGCGGGAAAACCATATGCAGCGACCTTGCGGGGACAAGCGCCGACTGCGGTGCCCCGGCGGCGATCCAGCCGACGCGGCGGACCGGGAGCATGTCGCTGCCGCCCGGGAGCCCGTCGGCGGCCCGCCGAGCCGCTGGATCGCTACGCGCAGATCCGCCCGCCGGACTGATGCGGTCCTCGCCCCGTGCTCGCTCCGATCGCCTCCGGCCCGGAGGTTTCGGCCGCGTCGGATGCGTACCGCTGGCGGCACGGTCCAGCCCCGGTTCGTCGCTCCGAGGGTGGACGTCGGGAGGACGCCCAACTTGAAGCTGAGTAGTTCGGAAGCGATACTGCGCCGGTGAGCCAGCAGAACGACGCGCGGCCTCTGCCGCATGCCTGGGCGGACGCACTGCGCGGCAGCGTGCGCCTGATGTCGCCGCTGGCCAGCCTGCTGGTCCTGATCGCGCTGATCTACAGCGAGCAGGGGCGCGACGTGCTGCGCGCGCTGGTCAGCGACGCGGCGATCCCGCAGAAGTCCGGTGACAACTCGGTTGCCGGGTTGGTCTTCCTGCTCGCGTCCAGCGCGGCGCTCTCGCTGTCGGTCTGGTACTCGAGCCGATGGTTGCTGACGGCGCAGATGGTCGCGCTGCCCTTGCCCGCCGCCGGGCCATGGCAGACCTGGCTGCCGCGCGTGCTCGGCTTCGCGGCCCCGCTCGCGATCGCCATCGGTCTGGCCACGCTGTACTGGCGCAAGCCTGCGCTGGAGGAAGGCGAGGTCTTTCACGCGTTGGCGTGGGCCGCGGGGTTTGTCACGCTGGCCGCATTGCTGCTGCTGTTCTATTGGCAACGCGGCCGCCTGCTCGACGGGCTCGGCCTGGGCAGCGGGCCGGAGCGTCGCCGCGACGCGGCCTCGGGGGCAAGCCGGCCGTCGCAGATCGCGACCGACGAACCGACGCCGCAGCCGACGCGGCGCGTGATGATCTGGGCCGTGGCCCTGTCCTTCGCCATGGCCGGGCTGCTGATCCTGTTTCCGGTCACGCTGCCTCGGATGATCGGCGCGGCGGCGGTGGCTGCGTTCGCGCTCGCGTCGATCAACCTGTTCGGCAGCTTCGTGCTGACCTACGTGCCGCTGCGTCGGGCGCTGCCGCCGCTGTGGATCGGGGTGATCCTCCTCGCCGGCGTCGTGTTCGCGGGCTGGAACGACAACCACGTCGTGCAGGCGGCCGACGGCGCGCCGACGGCATCCGCGGCCGCGCCGGATGTCTACGATGCCTTCGCCGAGGCGCTGCCGGAAGACGGCAAAGTCCTGTTCGTCGCCAGCGAGGGCGGCGGGATCCGCGCCGCATACTGGACGGCCGCGGTGCTCGACGACCTTCACGCCGCCGATCCGGCGCTGATGCAGCGCCTGCGCGTGCTGTCGGGTGTCTCGGGCGGCAGCCTCGGCGTCGCCGCCTGGCTCGCCACGCACCGCAGCGACTACTGCCCTGGCGCGCCGGCGGCACCGTCGACGGCGGTCGGCCTGCGCAGTGCCGCACCCCCCGCGCTGGCGGCAGCGACCGCGCTGGCGTCGGATTTCGTCGCGCCGGCGGTGGCCGGGATGTTCTACGGCGACCTGATGCAGCGCTTTCTGCCCTTCGCGATCGGTCCGCTGGACCGCTCGCGCGCCATCGAATCGGCTTGGCAGCGCGCCTTCGAACATCTACCCGGCGAGCCCTTTGCGCACACGCTGGACGAGTTCTACGCCGACTGCCCCGCGTTGCCGCAGCTGGTGCTGAACGCCACGCGGGTGGAGACCGGCGAGCGCGTCGCGTTGACTCGGCTGCCGACCGACGGGTCGATGTTCGTCAACACCTTCGACGCCATGCGCGCCGGCAGCGCGGCACGCAGGCAGAGCCTGGCGGGCCTGGTGCACCACAGCGCCCGCTTTCCGGCCGTCAGTCCGGCCGGAACGGTCCCGATCGAAGGCGCGACGGGTGACGTGCCGCCGAGCTTGCGCCTCGTCGACGGCGGCTACTTCGACAACTCGGGCGTGCAGTCGGTGCTGGACGTGATCGACGGGCTGAGGCGACACCCCGGCATGAAGGATTTCACGCCGCTGCTGATCGTCATCCGCAATGGCCGCGAACCGCTGGATCGGCCCTGTCCGCACGCGCAAGGCGTCAGCCGCGTGTTCCCTGAATCGGGTTCGATCGTGCTCGCGCTGGCCAATGTGCGCGGCTCGCACGCGATCACGGCGCGCGGCACGGCCAGGCGGCAGTTCGGGGCCGACATGATCGACGTCGTCGTGCCCGAGGAGGAGGCGGTCGCGCCGCTGGGCTGGGCCTTGTCGGCCGCCTCGCGCGCTGCGCTCGACAAGGGCGCGCAGCGCGCCGCCGCGCAGGCGCTGGCGTCGATCCGCAGCCGCCTGGCCGGGTCGGCCCCGGCACCGGATGTCGGCGTGACCTGCCCGCGATGAACGCGATCGGCTCTCGCCAGCGTCGTGTCCTGCGCTGGATCCTCGTGCTGGCCGGGGTGGCGCTGCTGGCCGTGAGCCTCACGCAGCCTTGGGGCGTGTCGGCGCTGCCGCTCGAGCTGGCACACACGGCCGCGCGCTTCCGCCAGCTCCTGCTGGATGGCTGGTCGGCCGGTGAGCCGGCAGCCAGCATCACCGGCTTCCCGAGGCTGCGCGCGAACCTGCTGGCCGACTCGCTGCTGCTCGTTCCGGCCTATGTCGCCCTGCTGGTCCTCTGCACCTTGGTCTACGGGCCTTCGCCGCAGCGCCATCCCTCGCTGCGCCAGCTGCTGTGCGTGCCGGCAGTGGTGGCCGGTCTGTTCGACATTGCCGAGAACAGCATGACCGGCCGGGCGCTCGACGAGCTGATGCGCGCGAGCCTGACCGACGCGACCGTCGCCGACATCACGCTGGCCAGCGAGCTGAAATGGACGATGCTCGGGGTCGCGCTGCTGGTCGTCGCCTGGCGCTGCCGGGTCGCCGTGCGGGCACCTTGGCACGCTGTCGCCGCGGCCGCCTGCGCCCTCGGTGGGGTCGCGATGGCCGCCGGCGCGTGGTCTGCATTGTTGCCGGCGATCCACGTCGGCGTCGGCGCCATGCTGGTGGGCCTGGGCCTGCTGGCGCGGCTCGCGCTGCGCGCGCCGACATGAAGGGCGATGCCGGTCGGACGCGAGACTGGCCCTTGCGTTGCTCGCGATAGCGCGAATCGGGTTTCTCGATCGGGCTGGATGCGCGCGATGCGGCCAGCGCGGCCGAGCTGACGCTTCAGCCGACAAACTTCAGATCGAGATCGCCGTGGGCGTAGATGACGACACCGGTGTCGGTCTCGGTGATGCCGTGGCCGGTTCCCGCTGGCGCGAGCTGGTAGTCGCCTTCCTGCAGCAGGATGTCGTCGAGGAAGAGCTCGCCCTGCACCATCAGGCATTCCTCGTCATGCCCGTGGGTGTGCCTCGGCACCGATGCACCCGGGTCGGCCTGGTAGAGCAGGGCGGCCTGGCCGGCGCGCTGCCAGAGCACGCGGCGGCGGATACCTGGCGCGAAGTCGGGCCAGCCGGCGTCCGCGTCGCGCACCGTGAAGGTCGCACGCTCGGTCGCGCCGGGCTGCACCGACTCGCGCAGGAATATCAGCGCGCCTTCCTCGGTCGCCAGGGACCCCTCGGCGACGCCCGCCGGCGCCACGTGGAAGTCGCGGACCTCCAGCCACTCGTCGCCCAGCCGCACGCGGCCGCGCAGGACCAGCCACTCGCGATGGTGCCGGCGGTCCGGGCCCGGCCAGGTCGCGCCCGGTTGGAGTTCGATCAGGCATGCCCGCTGCGGTTCGCCGGGGCGCAGGGGGCGGTCGTCCGGCGCTGCGTAGAGACGGCGCAGCGAGACCCCCGCGGCCAACGGCATCTTGTCCAGACGCCGGAGTCGCGATGTGGACATCGGCGCCGACGCGGCTCGCGATGCCGCGAGGCGTCCGAGCAGCCGGCCGCGCGCAGGGTTCGCGGCGGCGTCCGCGGCCGGGCCGGACGCGGCCCAGGCAGCTGCAAACGGTTCGCTCAGGAACGGCTCCAGATCCGGGTCGACCGGATCGGGTGCGGGAACGATGCGAGGCGGTGTGCTGCGGGAGACCATGGCGCGATTGTCCTGAGGATGCGTGTGTCGGTCGGGCCGTGCCGGTGGCGCATTCACGAGGCCAGCAGCCTCGAGTCGCGTTCGCCGAGCGCTTCGCGCAGCGCGAGCAGCGCACGCCGGATCTGGGACTTGACGGTGCCCAGCGGGAGCTTCGTCTGCTCGGCGATCTCCTCGTGGCTCAGGCCGCGGAAGAACGACATCGAGACCAGTTGGCGCGGCTGCGCGCCCAGCAGCATCAGGGCCTGGTGCAGGTCGGCGCGGTGGCGCGCCAGGTCGAGCAGCTCGTCGCCCGGAGGCGCCGGGCTCGCGGTCTCGGGAAGCCCGTCCTCCTCGAGCGGGTCGTGCTCGAAGCGCGCTTCACGGCGCAACGCGTCGATGGCGCGCGAGCGTGCCATCGCCAGCACCCAGGTCAAGGCCTTGCCGCGCGCCGGATCGAAGCGCACGCACTGGCGCCAGACCTGGAAGTAGGCGTCCTCCACGACCTCCTCGGCCAGCGCGGCGTCGCGCACGATGCGGCGCACCAGGCCGAAGACACGGCTGAAGGTCGCGTCGTAGAGCGCGGCCAGCGCACGCTCGTCCCGGTCCACGATCGCCTCGATCCAGGCCGCCAGCTGGACCTCGGTGGCCGAGATCGCGGCCGAGCCGTGCGCCGGCACGGCACCGCCGGCATCGACGGCATCGACGGCATCGCTGGCGTCCTCGCATGCGGCGGCGCCTTCGAACCCGTCGTCGCGCTCGGGCCCGGGGCCGAGCTCGGAAGCGTCGTCCGGATAGGTCGTGGCAGCATTCATGCGGCAACCTCGTCGGGGCAGGTTTCGGGCGCGCGCGGTGGCGCGTCCGGTTGCGGCAGCCGGCCGGGCCGGCCGGTCGGGTGCCGACGGCGCGAAGCTGATGCCGGATGCATGGTGGCGTGCTCCCGTCGACATCGCCCAGGTCGCATCAGCCGAGCATCTGGTCGACTTCCGGCACGGCCCCGCGCAGGAAGATCGTCGCGCCGGTCTCGGTGCTGATCGTCGCGTGCAGGGCGCCGCCATGGGCGAGGTGGTAGCCCCCGGGACCGATCTCGATCCGCGTACCGACGCGAAGCCGGCCGTCCAGGACGATGCATTCCTCGTCCACGGGATGGCGATGCGGCGGCAGCGTGGCGCCGGGCATCAGCCGCAGCAGGTACGACAGCACGCCGGCATGCTCGCGCAAGGCCTTGATCTCGATGCCGTCCAGGAACGGCTGCCACTCGCCATCGTCGTCGGCGATGGTCAGATGCGAGCCGTCGGCATCGGCCACGCGCTCCATGAGCCGGCGGCGGATCGTGCGGGCCTTGGCCAGCGTGGTGGGATCGGAAGGCGGCGGCCTTCGGGCGTCGGCGGACTCCATGTCCTGATTACGGGATGCGGCGGATGGCGGATTCAAGGCCACGGGGTGAGCGTGGTCATGCGCCTGGCGCGCTTCGCGCCAGGGTCTGCCGAGCGCATCCGACGCGTCGGTCCGGCCGTAGACCGGCCAGAACGCCACCGCCCGAGCCCGCCATGCCCCGAAGCGCCGCCGTGCCGCTGCAGACCGAGCCTGCGACCCACTTCGACCTCGTGAGCCACTGGCGCGTGCACGCGCCGGTGGAGCGGGTGTGGGCCGCGTTGTCCGACCCCGAGGGCTGGCCCGCCTGGTGGCCCTATGTGCAGCAGGTTCGGACCTTGCGCGAGGGCGGCCGCGACGGCGTGGGCAGCGTGCGCCGCATCGAATGGTCGACCCGGCTGCCGTACCGGATCGTCATCGAGGTGGAGGCCGTCGAGTCGGTTCGCCACCAGCATCTGCGTGGCCGCTCGCGCGGCCAGCTCGATGGCGAGGGGCTGTGGCTGCTGCGCGCGCAGGACGACCACACCGACGTGACCTACGTCTGGCGCGTGCGGCTGGTCAAGCGCTGGATGCGCTGGCTGGCGCCGCTGCTCGCGCCCGTATTCCGCTGGAACCACGACGGCGTGATGCGCGCCGGCGAAGCGGGCTTGCGCCAATTCCTCGAGCGCTGAACCCGGCGCAGGATGGCCCGGTCGCGGCGCTGACGTCCGAGCGGAAGGCTTCCGTGATCCCGGCCGCCAAGCCGGATGACGAAGCTCAGCGGGGCGCGCCGAGCGCCTCGGCGATCGCCGCCTGGTACTCGGCGAAGCGATGCACATCGGCATGCGCGGCGCCGCGGATGACGACCAACCGGGCCTGCGTGGCGCGAGCCGCGAGCTGCCGGCTGTGCGCCAGGGGGATCAGCGCATCCTGGTCGCCGTGCACCAGGATCAGCGGCTTGTGCAATCGCGCCACCGCCTCGTCGCTGCGCAAGGGATAGCGCACGATCGCGCCCGGCACCCAGGGGTAGTGCAGTGCCGCGAGCTGCCGCATGCTGGCGTACGGCGATACCAGGATCGTCAGATCCGGCTGGTGCCGCGCGGCCCAGGCCGAGGCCAGCCCGGTGCCCAGCGAACGGCCGTAGGCGATCACGCGCTTGCCGGCATAGCGCGGCGCCACGGCCTGCCACACGGCTTCCACATCGGCGTGCAGCTGCGCCTCCGAGTCGATGCGCCCCGTGCTCTTGCCGAAGCCCCGGTAGTCCATCATCACCAGGTCGAGATTGGCGCGCCGGTACAGGCTGCCGTCGGTGAACCACTCCTTCAGGTTCGCGCGGTTGCCGTGCAGGAAGAACACCACGCCCTCGGGGCGCGGGCGGCGCAGCTCCAGCACCGACAGGCGCGCGCCGGGGACCTCGACGAGGCGCTCGGAGACGTCCGGCTCGCTGGAGAGCCTGACCTCGGCCGGCAGTGGCACCGGCTCGAAGAGCAGCCGCTCCTGGCCGAGCCAGAGCGCAGCGCTGGCACCGACCCACGCGAGGCTGACGAGCGCGACGCACGCGATCGCGGCGCGCGGCCAGCGGCGCCGCCTCGTGCGTGCCGCTGCGGTCGTGTGTCGGGCGTCGTGCGCGCCGAGTGCCGCGGCGACTCGACCAGCGGACCGGGCCGACCGACGCGGCAGCTGGCCTCGACGGGCGTGGGCGATGGCGCGGCGGGCCAGCATGCACGTGAAGGCCCAGGCTGAGGTCGGTGGTGTGGCGATCGTTCGGGTCATGCGGGCGCTCGGTGGCGAACAAGGCTGCCGTGAGGGACGTTACGCCACGGCAGGGGATTCGGATGCGTGCGCAGCCACGCGGCAGGATGCTGCCGACCGACCCGGGGTCGGCCGAGCTCGCCTGCTGCGCATCGCGGCTCGGCGTGCGAAGCGGGTGGCCTGCACGCGCCGCGCGCGTGGCACGCGCGCTTCGCTTTGGACGCTGTCTGCCGGCAGGGGCGCGCCACGGCGGGGCCGCCATCAGGCGGCTCGGTTCGGCTCCGATCGGCCGCCCTTCCCGGGATGGGATCGTCGAGGGCCCGGCCCCGCGCACCGGGCCGCTGCGCCCCCCGCCTCCCCCCCGGATGAGTGCATCCAGCATGGCGGCCCTCGCGTAGACCCTTGGCGGGGCCATCAGCAAGACGACGCGCCCCGTGGGTCTGCGGCGCGTACCCCTGGCGCGGCCAGCCTCCGGCGGAGGCGCAGGCCGCACGCGGCGAGGTCGCGAAGCAGCGTGCACTTTGAAGTCGGAATGCAAGGAGAATCACCATGTTGGGTGAAAAGCTCTACGACGTCACCGGCAAGGTGACCGGCCAGCGCGTGCTGAGCGGGGCGGCGCCGGGTGAGGTGGTGCTCGAGGTTTCGTTCCAGGGCACCGGCAAGGTGCGCGGCATCGATACGCTCGAGAGCGGCACCTACACCTGCCGGATGAAGCCCTCCGGCGTGCTCGAAGGAATCGGGCAGGGTCTGTCGATGACCGCCGACGGCGAATCGGTGACCTGGCAGGGTACGGGCATCGGCAAGCCCACCGGGAAGGGCATGGGGGCAAGCTGGCGCGGCGCCATCTACTACTGCACCACGTCGCAGAAGCTGGCGCACCTGAATACCGTCGCATCGGTCTTCGAGTGGGACGTCGACGAGCACGGCAATACGTTGGCCAGGACCTTCGAGTGGAAGTGAACGCTGGGCGTGCGGCTGCCGGCCCGCCCTGACGGCCGGCAGCCGGTCCGTTCCACGCTCAGCGCATCGTTTCGATGCGCAGCCGCCAGCGGTTGAGCTTGCCGATATCGCGCGCTTCGAGGTCCACGACGCGCAGGCTCCAATCGCCGCCGGCCGGATCGCCTGCGAGCCCGGCGAGGGCGGGGTGCTGCGTACTCGTCCAGGTGCCGATGAGGTGGTCGGCGTCGCGTCCGGTGCGATCGTGGATGAGCGCGCTGCGGCCGCTCGGCGCCACGAGCAGGACGCGCAGGTCGCCGATCCAGCTGTGCGTGATGTCCAGCTCGAGGTCGATCGACCGCACGCGCGCGTTGCTCGCCGTCGCGAGGGCGCGCTCGATGCCTCGCGGGTCGGCGTCGGGAATCGTCGCGCCGGGCGCTTCCTCGACCACCAGCACCTGCTCGGCCGGTACCGCGGTGTCGAGCGTCCAGCCGCGAAGCTCGCCCTGGTCGACGGGCGCCAAGTCGAGCACGCGCAGCCGCCAGGTGCCGGCGATCGGGGTGCCGCGCAGTGCCGCGAGGCCGGGGTTGTCATTGGACGTGTAGCGGCGCACGAGGTCTTGCTGGTTGCCGCCGCCGCGGTCGTGCACCAGCGCTTCCTCGCCCGACGGCGACACCAGCACGACCCGCAAGTCACCGATGAAGCTGTGCCGGATATCGACCGACAGCGCGATCGTCGTTGCGCTGCCGCCCGCGGTCAGATCCAGCGCATCTTCGATGCCCGCGGGGTCGTTGTCGGGGATCGGGATCACGCGGCTGGATGATCCACTCGCCGCACCGGACGGGTCGGGTTGCGGCGCCGGATTCGCGGCCGCCAGGGCCAGGGCCACCGCCTGCTCGGCGTCGACGCGACCCCAGCCGAACCAGGGGCTCCAGCTGCCGTCGGTCGACTGCACGTCGACGAAGTCGCCCTGGGCGAATGGCGCCACGGGCGAGATGTCCCAGCTCGGGTTGGGGTCGAAGTTGGCCGGCGGTGTGCGCGGATAGGGCGTGAGGTCCAGATCCTTGCTCGCGCTGCGGCGCAGCAGCGAGATCACCTCGGCGGCCGTGGCCTGCGGATGCGCCGAGATCACCAGCGCGGCGACTCCGGCGACCAGCGGCGTCGCGCTCGAGGTGCCGCCGAAGGACAGCGTGACCTGCGAGCCCTCGCCGGTCGGCGCCACGATGCCCAGACCTGCGACCTGCAGCCGTCGGTAGGTGTGGCCGTTGCTGGTCGGCGCGCACAGGTCGATGCCGGTGCCGTAGTTCGAGTAGTGGCTTCGCAGCGCGCTGCTCGCCAGCGCCGCGATGTGCATGACACCCGGCAGCGCGACCAGCGGGTTGCGGAACACCCGCGCGCGCCGCACGCCGACCCAGGTCGGGACATTGCCCGGGCCCAGCGCCCAGCCGCGCGTGTACGGGATGTCGACGTTGCCGCTGTGCTGGATCGGGCAGTTCTCGTTGCCCGCCGCCCAGAGGAAGACGATGCCGCGCCCGCGCCGGC
>JACPVA010000071.1 GCA_016191995.1 Burkholderiales bacterium
ACCGAATGGCACGACCTCGGTGCTGCCCACTTCGACCGCGCCGACGCCGCAAAGACCGCCAATCGACTGATCCGCAGGCTCCAGCAGATCGGTTACAAGGTCGAGGCCACACCGGCTTGACGTTGGACGTTTCATTTCAGGCTGCCAGTTCGAAGGGCCGGTTCTGCGCCCAGCGAGTGCGTATCCGTACGATCGACTCCATGAACTCGGCGCGCGTGAACTTCGATCCGAACCGACGAGCGATGCTCTCGAGGTCGCGCCCGAAGTTTGCCAGCCGCTCGGCTACCGCCACCAGGCACGGGTAGTCGTTGGGCGTGAGCACCCGGCGTTGCACGCTCGAGAAGTCGATCTCGATCGGGTTCAGCCACCTCGCGTGGGCCGGACCATGAACCAGGACGAGTCGCGGATGGGCCAGCGCCAGCCTTTTCACCGATGTCTGCTGTCCACGCAGTGGCGGCAGCACCTTGGAGCGGTGTTGCGCAGGTTCGCGGCGCAGAAGGAACACCGGGTCGACGAGGGACACCTGATGCCCCGACCCTATGCAAGCAGGTAAATCGCGCCGGTCAGATCGGCAGCAGCACGATGCCCGCGGCGCGTTCGACGAACCAGGCGGCACCGAGCGCGATCGCCGCGACCGAGCCGCCGCCGATCGCCCAGCGCGGATAGCCGCGCGCGCCGCGCAGCGCGAACAGCAGCCCGGCCGCGACGCCGACGATCGCGAGCTGGCCGAACTCGAGCCCGAGGTTGAAGCGCAGCAGCGCCCATGCGAACTCGCCCGGCGGCAACTCCAGCTCGCCCAGCACGCCGGCGAAGCCGAAACCGTGCACGAGGCCGAACAGGAACGTCACGACACCGCGCCGGCGGCCGAAGATCGGCCGCAGGTTGTCGACCGCTGCGAGCACGATCGTGGCCGCGATCGCCGGCTCGATCACCGACGCCGGGATCGCGACCAGCCCGAGCGCCGCGAGCGCGAGCGTCATGGAGTGCGCGAGCGTGAACGCGGTGACGATGCCGGCCACCGGCAGCGCCGCGTCGCGCAGGCGCGCGACCGGTTGCCAGCCCAGCGGACCGCGCCGCATCGCCGCCGGCAGCAGCAGGCACAGCAGGAACAAAAGGTGGTCCCAGCCGGTGACGATGTGATGGATGCCTTCGGCGAAGAACGCGTCGGCGTCGCCGGTCGGCGCGAGCCTATCGCTGGGCTGCCCTGGGTCGAGCAGCCGCACGACCGGCTCGCGCCCGTCGAGCGCGATGCGCGCGATGCCGCGATGCGTCGCATCGACCTCATGCAGCAGCGTGTAGCCGATCGCCGGCTCGCGTGCCGGCTGGCACGGGGAGTCGAAGAAGAGGCTCGCGTAGCTGCCGTCGCTGCGCCGTTCGAGCGCCACCTTGCCGTCTGCGACGAGCGGGCATCCCGCAATGCGCAGCCTCGTGACGACGTACGCGGCGATCGCCGGCCATGCGGCGCGGACCTCGCCCCAGGTGACGGCGCTGTCGCCGTCGCGGTCGAGGTCGACGACGAGATCGAGGTCGCGCAGTGCGACGTCGACGACGACGCGCAAGCCAGCGTTGCCGGTCGACAGTTGCAGGTAGGCGTCGCTCGCCTTGTGCGCCTGTGCGCTACCCGCAGCCGCGGCGAGCGTCAGCGCGGGCAGCAGGGCACGCAATCCGGCGCTCCATCGTGCGCACATCGTCGCCTCCATCGGTTCGCGTCCCTCAGCGCAGCGCGTCGAGGCGGCGGTCGTGCAGCCCGATTTCGCGCCGCAGCGCCGCGGCCTCGCGCAGCGCCGCCGCGTCGCCGGCCGCGCGCGCGGCCTGTGCGAACAGCAGCAGATCGACGGGCTCGCGCTGCTGGCGCAAGTTCGTTCGCGCGAGGTCGAGCGCACGCCGTGCATCGCGCGCGACGAACAGCGCCGCGGTGGCGCGTTCGCGCGCATGCGCCGCGCCCTGCCCCGGGCGCTCGCCGGCGGCCGACTCACGCCCGGCGAGTTCGCGCGCCAGCGCCTCGGCGCGCGGCGTACGCATGCCGGCCTGCGCGACGGCGAGCCGCAGCAGTATCGCGTCGCTGCGCGCAAGGCCGTCGAGTAGCTCGGCCGCCTCGCTGCCGCGGCCGGCTGCGATCAGGAAGTCGGCGAAGCCGAGCCTCGCCGCCGGCGACGGATCGGCACGCAGCGCATCGCGCCAGGCGCGCTCGGCCGCGGCGCCGCGGCCGTCGCGCGCTTCCAGCTCGGCGACGCTCGCGAGCAACCAGCCGCGCGTCGAGTCGTCGAGCCCCGGCGTCGCGGCGAGCCGCCGCAGCGTCGCGCGCGCGGCATCGGTGGCGCCGCGCAGGCCGTCGTTCTCGGCCAGGCAGGCGGCGGCGTACAGATTCGCGCCGCCGGCGGCGACGCCGCGGCAGGCGGCATCGGACGCGTCGTAGCGGCCCTGCACGCGGCGGATCGTCGCCAGCGTCAGCCATGCCTGTGCGTGGCGCGGTGCGCGCGCGAGCAGGCGCTCGAGCAGCTCGGCGGCGGCATCGAACTCGTGCAAGTGCTGGCGCAGCGTCGCCTGCATCACGACGACGTCGGGCGGCGCCTGGGCGTCGTCGTCCCAGCGCGCGAGCAGCGCGAGCGCCTGGCCGGCCAGGCGCGGGTCACCGTCGGCGCGTGCCGCCTCCAGCAAGCGCCGGGCCGCCGCAAGCGCGGGCCTGGCATCGTCCGGACGCGCTTCGAGCTGCCGGCGCAGCGCACGTTCCTCGGCGCGGCGGCCGGCGGTCGCCGCCGGCAGCCGCTCGACCACATCGTCGTCGCCGCGCGGCACCAGCGGCACCGCGGCGACGCCGCCCACCGCCGCGGCCAACAGCAGCAGCAGCAAGCGAGCACGCCAGCCGGCCATCGTCGTCTGCCTGCTTCAGCGCACCGGCAGCGGCTCGCGGTCGTCGACGGCCGGCGGCTCGAAGGCCGACAGGTCGAGCGGCGGCTTCGCATCGGCCGCGTCGGCCTCCTGCGCCAGGGCGCGCAGCCAATCGACCAGGCCCTCCGCGCTCTGGCTCGCTGCGGCCGGCACCGCGTCGCTCGCGGCCGGAACGTCGTCGGGCTTGCCGTCGCCGCCGCCGCACGCCGCGACGACCGCGGCCGAGGCGACGACGAGCGCGGTGCGGATGATTCGCTCGCGGTTCATCGTCGGCCTCCTCACTGCGCGCCCGGCAGCGGCGTCGCGAGGTAGGGAAACCTGTCCATCAGCGGCGCCACCGCCTGGTCGACGGCATCGTGCAGCTTGAACGCGGTGGCGCCGAGCGGCACCGCCGACGGCCTGCAATCGGCGCCGAGGCCGAGCGCGTCGGTGTCGCCATTGGCCATGCACAACCCGCCCATCACCGCGACGAGGGAGATGTCGACGATGTCGTCCTTCGGCCGCCGGCCGTTCGGATAGCCCGCGAAGTCGCTGCCACCGGCGAGGATGTTGCCGACCACGCCGAGGCGGTTCTGCTGCGCGAACGGGACCGGCGCGATCGACGTGTTCAGCCGCAGCATCTCCGACGGCACCACGTTCTTCGGCTGGTTCAGCCCCGGGATGCCGGTCAGGAAGGTGGTGACGAGGTCGGTGCGCGGCAGGTTCTGCGGCGCGGCGCCGGGCAGCGCGAGCGCGATCTCGAGCAGCGCCGGCAGCGTCGGATTCGTCACGTAGTCGGCGAACTGCGCGTCGTCCCTGGGCTTGCTGCCGTTGAAGCGGTCCTTGTCCGGCAGGCCGATCACGACCTCGTTGACCAGCGGCATGCCGAGCCGCGACACCTGGACCCAGGCGCCGCCGCTGAGCGCGGTGGTCTGGTGGCCGCTCCTGGGTGTCGGGTCGAGCAGCGTGCCCTGGCGCAGGCTGGCAGTCGTCCAGCCGCCGATCACCGGCTCCTCGCCCTTGGTCAGGCAGGTCTGGTGCACCTCGAGCGCGAGCGTCGTCACGTTCGCGTCGTCGATCGTGTTCGGCACCGCGCCGATGAGTTGCGGGTCGGTGATCACCGACACCGGCGCATTGACAAGGTCGAAGATGGTGCCGAGGTTGACCGCGAACGGGTCCTTGCGCTGGCCGACGAACAGCCTGCCCGGCTTGTCGCAACCGGGGATGGCGACCGTGTAGAGATGCTTGTCCGCATACGCCGGGTAGTCGGGAATGGTCTTGCTGCCGATGTTGTCCGACGGCTTGTCGAAGGTCTTGCTGCCGCCCGCCGCATTCGTCACCGACGCCCGCGTGCCGGTGCGGCGGTCGCCGCGCACGATGTCGAGCGTGAACTGCTCGTTGACGTTCAGCGCCGCGGCGTTCGGCTCGGTCACGCTGCCGGCCTGCGTCAGCGGGATCGCGACGTTCTTGTCGCCGATCGGCAGCGTGATGCCCTTGAACTTGTTCTGGAACCGGAACTGGAACGTCAGGTCCTCCAGCGCGTCGCCGTTGTGGTCGACGTGGATCTCGTACTGCGCGTTCGGGTCCATCTTGAAGTAGTTCGGGCCGCCGTACGCGGCCTGCAGCGGCTGGTAGTTCGCGAGCAGCGTCACGTAGCCGGCGCGGCCCGCTTCGTAGCTCGAAAACATGTAGAAGTCGGTGCCGTCGACCTTGGGTGCGGTGGTGATGAACGGCGCCTCGCGGTGGCTCGACGCCGTCGCGTCGGGCGCGGCGGCGATGCCGGCCAAGGCCGCGACGAGCGCGGCGGTGATCGGTGCGAGGCGCGGCAATGCTCGCGTGCGCGCGGTGTGCTGGGTCATGGTTCGGTCCTCGATGCTGACGTCGGATCGGCGGGCTCGGTGCCCGCCGGGCTTCACCACCGCGCCGGCCGCGCGCGGTAGGTGCTGGGCTTACGCGGGCACACCGCAGGCGGATTCGCGCGCCGCGCCGGCCGAGCCGCGCGCGCGGGCTTGCATCCGGGGCGGCAGCGCGTGCGTAGCAATCGGCGCTGTCGCGGCGGCTGTCCGGTCACGGTCCGCTCGAACCAGGCCGCCCGCCCCGCGGCCGCTGCGGACCGTTCCCGGCTCTCGGCACGGGCCGCGGCGTGCAGGCCGCCGCGGCGCTCAGGCCTTGGCCCAGGCGCCGTGAAAGCCGAATGGCACCACCACCGGCAGCTCGACCGCGGCGCGCTCGTCGAGCGTCGCCGCATCGAGGACGCGCAAGACCGAGCCGGCATCGTTGTCGGCAAGCGTGTGCACGAGCAGCACGCCGTCGTCCTCGGCCCTGGCGCCGGGAGCCGGCACGAAGAGCGGCTCGAGCGCCACCGCATTGGCGTAGGCGCGCTCGGTGATGCGGCTGCTGGCGTGGTCGAGCTTGATCGTGCGGTCGAAGAAGCTGCCGCCCTGAACGGCATCGGCAGCGCTTGCGGCCCAGACGTAGCGCGCCGGGCCGGCGAGCGCGGCCTTCATGTTCACCTGTGGCAGCTCGAAGCGACCCGGGAGCGCTTCTTCGCGCGCCGCTGCCGCGCCCGGGCTCAACACGAAACGCGTGTGCCGGGCACGCGCGGCTTCGCTCGGCCCGCCGGCGCGCAGCCGCTCGATGGCGAACTCCTCGACCACCGGCGCACTGTGCAGGCACAGGTCGAGCACGATGTCCTTGCCCCTCTCGTAGGCCTGCACGCCGTGGAAGACGAGCAAGGGCGGCGCGTCCCAGCTAGACACGCTGCCGTCGGCGAGGCTCACCGCGTGCAGGCGCGAGCCCTTCGCCGGCAGCCAGTCGAAGTGCTTGGCGTACGACTCGCCCGCGAAGAGGAAGCGCAGCGGGTGTGCGCGCCAGGCGCACTCCCAGATCAACGCGTGGCGCGCGCTCAACGCAAAGGCGTGCAGGTAGCCCGGGCGCTCGGTGACGATGCTCGCCCTGGCCCGGCGCTCGCCGCGGCGGTCTGCGCTGACGAGCACGTACTCGCAGCGGCGGCCAAACCTGACGCCGACGTTCCACCAGCGCCCTTGCGAGTCGACGCAGGGGTGCGCGGCCATCAGCGGCAGCGCGAGCCTGTCGGCCCAGCGCAGCTCGCCGATCGTCGCCAGCGTGACGGGGTCGAAGCGCATCACGCGGTCGGACTCGGTGTGCGCCTGCCATTGCCCGTCGCACACCGACAGCACGACACAGCCGTTGTCGGTGCGGCGCGGGTCGAAGACATGCAGGATGCGCGACAACAGTCCGCCGCTGACCGGCGTGTCGTAGCCGCCGAACTCGGGCCGGCCGCGCGAGCGGCTCAGGCGCGCGTCCTCGCTGTCGAGGAATCGGCTGTGGTAGCGCACGCTGCCGTTGCCGCCGAAGTGCAGGCGGTGCAGCAGCGCCAGGCCGTCGAACCAATGCGCGTACGAGGCAGCGGACAGGTCCCAGACCGCCGGGCCGTTGAGCAAGAGGCTGCCGCGCAGCCAGTCCGGCAGGCGGCCGTGCACGACGGCGTCCACCGGGGACGTGGCCTGTGTCTGGCTGAGGAAGCCACGCCTGCGGCCGGCGGCACCTGCCGCGGACGCGGCCGTAGCGGCGGCGGCGGCAGGGTTGGTCTCGACGACGGCAGCCATGGCACCTCCTCGTTCTTCAGCGATTCGGCCAGATCATGGGTCTACGCAGCTCGCGGCGAACTGGATGCGATGCCGAATGCGAACAGGACCGACGCTGGCGACGCCAGACGGGGCGGTGGCGGCGCGGCGCACGACCGAGGCGCGCCGCGGGAGGGCGCGCACGCCTTCGGCCTGAACTTCGTCAACGACAACACGCGCAAGTTCGAGTGCGCGCGCGGCAGCGTTGGCAGCCATGCGCCATCGCACTTCTGCCCGCAGGCCCTGCGGGTCGCCCGGGCGAGGCTCGCCTCGGCTCGAACCGTCCACGTCGCTCGGCCCGGTGCAGCAAGCCTTCGCACCGCCCGGGATCAGGTCTGCCACGCCGTGAGCACGTCGTGCAGTGGGGGCTCTCGCACTCCGGGCTCGGGGCCTGGCGCGCGATCGGTGTGGACAGGATCCAGATCGAACTCAGCCGCCGGTTCCTGACGCTGGCACCCGAGCCATGTCTTCGCGCCTCGGGCCGGGAAGAACTTCGCCGCCGCCGTTCGCGCGCACCGGGCGCTGCTGCTGAGCTCATTCCAGGCCGGTACGCCGTTCTCCAGCGACGACATCGAGGGGCTGAACAGCAAGGCCAGAGTCGACCTGGGCAGGGCCTGAGCCGATTGGTCGTCGAGGATCAACCGGCGCTCCGTGTCGCGCCTGCTCGGTGGGCCACCCAAGCCAGGGCTCGCCCACGAATTCTTCTGACGACCCGACAAACGAGAACGCGAGCAGGTGCATCGACACCTGCTCGCGTGCTTCGAGGCCGGGACGGCGCCCGGCGGGCTCAGCGGCGCGTGGCCATATGGACCGGTGCGCCGGGCATCGCACCGGGGTCGGTGGCCTCGGCGTCGAGGCGTGCGAACTCGCCGGACTGACGTGCCGCTTCGAGATCGGCGCGGACCTCGGCACGCGTCCGCACGCTGCGCAGCGACTCGATGTAGCCCACACCGTAGACGCGCAGGCTGCCGTCGCGGCGAGCCTGGGCGGCTTCGGCACGCACTTCAGCGGCCGACTTGGTGCTCGTCACGCTCATCCAGGCGTCGGACGTCGCCTCCTGGGCGAAGGCGGCCGCGCCGGTCATCAGGGCGACGGCGATCAGGGTGGTGCGGATCATGGCAATTCCTTTCAGGACATGGGGTGGGACACTTTGGCGGGCGGGCCGGCCCGTTCGGCGCAGGTCTTTCGTCCCCGCTTCGCTGCGGATCGGCGGGCTCGGTGTCCGCCGGGGTTCACCTCCGCGCCGGCAGCTCGCGGTGTGTACTGCCCATACGCGGTCGCGCCGCGCGCGGATTCGCGCGCCGCGTGGAGCGAGCCGCGCGAGGGGGCTTGCATCCGCGATGGCGTCGCGTGCGTAACAGCTGCCGCCTTCGCGGCGGCCGTCGAACCACGGCCCGTTCGGCCCAGGCATCGGGTGCGCGCACGACCTTCGACAGACAGCAACGCGAGCAGGTGTATCGACACCTGCTCGCGTGCTTCGAGGCCGGGACGGCGCCCGGCGGGGTCAGCGGCGCGCGGCCAGGTGGACCGGTGCGGCGAGCGTCGCGCCGGGGTCGGTGACCTCGGCGTTGAGGCGCGCGAACTCGCCGGACTGACGTGCCGCTTCGAGATCGGCGCGGACCTCGGCGCGCGTCAGCTTGGTGCGCAGCGGCTCGATGTAGCCGGCGCCGTAGACGCGCAGGTTGCCGTCGCGGCGAGCCTGGGCGGCTTCGGCACGCACTTCAGCGGCCGACTTGGCGCTCGTCGCGCTCATCCAGGCGTCGGACGTCGCCTCCTGGGCGAAGGCGGCCGCGCCGGTCATCAGGGCGACGGCGATCAGGGTGGTGCGGATCATGGCAATTCCTTTCAGGACATGGGGTAGGACACTCTGGCGGGCGGGCCGGCCCGTTCGGCGCGGGCCTTTCGTCCCCGCTTCGCTGAGCTGCTTGGTCACTCATCGATGGAGTGGACTGTAGGCATCGCCGCGACTTCGAAAAACGGCCCACGCGTCAATGCCCTGTTCCTGATCCCGCAACAATGCGCCGACGGATCGAAGGCGATCGATGCGCGCATGCGGGCGCGCGTCGCCGGGCCGGGTTGGCCTCGGGATCCCGCATGCGGACCAAGTGCAACGGGCAGGGGTGCTGCCATCGGGCGAGGACCGAGCCTCGCCTGCACGCCAACTGTGATCGCGCCGGCGCACGAGCTGCAACCGATCCAGATCAGCGCCCGGCGATGGCCGCCCGTCGGGCGCGCGGACGGGGTCTGGAGAGCCGACACGAAGACGGCGCCGACGCCCGCCGATCCCGGAGGGCCGAACGGCGCTTGCCGGCGCTTGTCCCTCGAAGATAGCGTCGCACCATCAACGCATGCTGGCCGGCACTGACGCCGCGGATGGCAGCACGCCCGTCTTCCTGCAGGCGCCGCCGGAGGTCTTGCAGGCCTTGCCGTGAGCCAGCTGGACGCGTCCAGCACCTGCTCTGCCGGCCGCTGCGGTTGACGAAGACGCGCAAGTCTCCGCCGGCAGGGTCCACACAGCGTGGTGTACAGCAAGAGCGGCAGCACGAGCCGGACCTGCACGTTCACCTACGACCAGACCGGCAGCGGCTTCAGCCACCGCATCGGGCGTCCGACGAGCACGGCATTCCCGGAGGGCAGGACGAGATACGCCTACGACCCGGACGGCAACCTGCTGACGGCCACGCAGGTGGTCAACCAGGCCACGGGGGCCAACAGCGTGGCGCGCACGCGCGTGACTCGCTTCACCTACGACGATGCCAACCGCATCGCCACGATCACGTACCCGTCCGGGCGCGTGGTGACGTACGGCTACACGGGTGGCGAGCTCGCCTCGATCACGCTCAAGGCCAGCAGCACGGCTGCGGCGGTGAACCTGCTCACGGGCATCCAGTGGGATCCCTTCGGGGGCCCCAGGGCGTGGAGCTGGACGATGAACAGCGGCACACAGGCGTATCAGCGCGTCTACGACGCCTACGGCCGCCCGGTGCGCTACACCCTCGGCCCCAACGTGCGCGATCTGATCAACACGTATGCGTATGTGGGTGGGAACCCGGTCAGCTACGTCGATCCAACCGGCGAGTACGGGGTGGGCGGCGCGGTTGCTGGAGGTTTGATCAACTTCGGTGTGCAGTTCGGAACCGCTTGGCGCATTGGCGGCGATTGGAAGCTTGCCCTTCGTTGCGTCAACTGGACCGATGTCGCAATGAGTGCCGGCATGGGCTTCATCGGTCCGAGCCTCGGTCAGATTGCACGAGGTGTCCGCGGTCCCTACGGCTACAGCGTCGGCGATGATGTCTTCCAGTACGTGGCCCGTGCTGATCCGGCGGGCTTTGCCGCTAAGAAGGTGTTGCCAGACTTCCGCTTGGCAGACGACTGCGAGTGCAAGGACTTTAAGTTGCCAGCCCTACTCGGTGAGTTGTTGCACTGACTGACTGGCCATTCGCGAGATGTTGGATCCTTGTTCGCCTGAGGCCTACGCGATCGGCGGCACGCTGGTGCTATTCGCGAGCCTGATCGGTGGGGCCAGCTTGTGGGATCGCACAAAGCTGTCGCGCCTATTGGCGCCCGCACTGCTCCTCTTGTACGCGATGGGATACGCCGCGACGAGCTGCGCACATGCGGCTCAGTTCCTCTCGGCACGTAATCTCGTGCTTGCCGTCCTCTTGGGCTTGCTTGTCAACGTGATCATCTGGGTCAGTGGATTTGGGAGGAAGCGCACGTGGCGATACGCCGCGCCTCGTGCTCAAGTCTTGCCTCTTGCCTCCAACCGCTCGACGATCTCACGCGCCGTGATGATGGCGATGCCCTGATGTGTTCCGATGGGCAGCAGATGCTTGCGATCCCCGGTGGCGATCAGCTCGGCGCGTGCGGCCACGGCCGCTGCAATCACATGATCGTCATCGGCGTCGTTGGCCACCACGCGCGGCGCGCTGGCCGGCGCCACCAGGCTGACGAGCGCCGTGTACTGCGCCACCAGCGCCGCGATGCTGGTGCCAAAGGCTTCGATGCGCTTGTCGAACTTCGAGTAGCCGAGCGTATGCGCCAGCTCGTCGAGCAGCACGGCGCTGGTAAAGAGTTCGACCTCGCCCTCGGTGGCCGCTTGGAGCAAGCGCCGCGGCGGCCCGATCCACAGCAAGCCGGCCACCACGACGTTCGTATCGAGCACCAGCCGCAGCGGCTGGTGCGCTGACTCCGCCATCAACTCGCCCCGCGCTGCCGCGCTTCAGCGCGCACCTTGCGCACCTCCTCGACGATCTCCTGCTCGATCTCGGGCGTGAGTTCTTCCTGCGGCCCGCGCTGCCACATCGCCTGCAGCGCCTCGCCGGCGCGGCGGCGCAGCTGCTCGCGCAGCATCGCCTCCATCGCCTCGGTGGACAGCAGCCCCGCGCTCGCGGCCTTCTGCGCCAGTTCGTCGGGCAAGGTGATCTGGACGGTGGTCATGCTCGCTCCTTGATGCAGCTGATGGAGTTCAAGCGCGGCTCTCCGCCTTGCGCTTGAGCTGCCCGCGCTCGATGAACGCATCGATGACCCGAAGCACCTGGCGCTTGTCGGCCACATCGAGCTTCTCGATGGCCAGCAGCCGCCGGCGCAGCCGGCTGTCGCCTTCTTGCTTGGCCAGCCGGCGCTTGGGGGTGCGCCCGAACAGATCGTCGATCGTCACCCCGAGCACGGTGGCGATCTGCGGCAGCAGGTTCGCCGGCGGCGTGGCCTGCGGGCTCTCGTAGTAGGCCACCATGCGCTGGGAGACGCCGAGCTCGGCGGCCAGCTCGATCTGCGTGAAACCGGCCGCCTTGCGCAAGCCTGCGAGCCGCTGCCCAAAACTTACCTCGACCTCGGCCGCTGCTGCTGCGGAGGCCGCAATGCGCTTGCCCATCTGTGCCCTCTCCTTGCGATGGGGCGAATCTAGGGTGCTGGCGGGCTGCATTGAAGGCTCGGCTTGACACATATACACAGTGTGTATAGTGTGCCGTCCTTCAGATTGTTTAGCAACCCAGCGCATAGCTTGGTCATACGGAAGGCAGAGGCCATGGCGCGCATCCCTGAGCGAGAGATCGAGCGGCTAAAGGAGGAGGTCAGCGTCGAGCTGGTGGAGCGGGTTGGCACATAGCGGCTGTCGACGGCGTCACGTCTTGCCTGTCGCCTCGATGGCCGTGAGTGCCGCAGCCGCCGAGACGATCCCGATGCCCTGATGGCAGCCGATGCCGAGCAAGTCGCTGTCTCCCGACGCGATGAGCTCGGCGCCGCCGGCCACGGCTGCGGCGATGACGTGATCGTCGTCGGCACCGCCTGGCACCACGCGCGGCACCTCGGTGGGCGCCACCTCCTCGACGATCTCGACGCAATCGGCCAGCACCGCCTGCGCGGTCTTGCCGATGGCTGCCAGGCGCTTGGCCGGCGACGGCCGCATCAGCACATCGGCCAGTTCTTCCAGCAGCGCCGCGCTGCTGACGAGCTGCACATCGCCGCGCTGGCGGATGGCCTCGAGCAGCCGATAAGGCGTGCCGCGCCACAGCAGCGCTGACAAGGCCACGTTGGTGTCAAGAACGATCCGCACCCGCGTCCTTCGCTGCTGGGCCTGATGCGGCCAGCCGCGCACGCCGCTCGGCACGCGCGGCCTTGACCTCGGCGGCAATCTCGTCCTCGCTCATTGGCTCCACGCCTGCGGCCTCGAGCGCTGGCGCGATGGCCAGCAGCCGATCAAACGCCGCGCGCCTGGCCGACTTGGCGGTGAGGAACGCCACAAAATCCACCACCTCGGCCACCTGCTGCGGCGACAGCGCCTTGATCTTGGTGATGAGCACCTGCTCCACGGTCGCGTTCATGGCATGGCCTCCCGTGTTCAGCGCGCCAGCGCCTGAAGTTGCTTCTTGGTCAGGCGGGCGAGCAGTCGATACAGGCCGCTGGCGATGACCAGCAGGGCCATGTCGAAGTCGACCTTCAGGCCCACGGCCGAGGACAGTGCGCTCATTTGGAAGAAGCGCACGGCTTCGGACAGGGCGTTCTCCAGGTTGAACGAGCGCCCGGGCAACAGCCGCTCGGCTGCGGTCTGTTGCTGGAAGGCGGCCAGCAGCGTAGTGGTCTGGTTCCCCGCTGCTGCCCAAGAAGGCAGCAGGGTAGGCTGAACACCCGAGCATTTTTGGATCGGCAGAGCCTTCGAAGGTGGGGCCAGTTTTCGGTCGGCGGCAACACAAGGGACCGACACGACCGACTTCGACAAGACCCCCGGCGCAGCGGCGGCCCAGCCTCAGGCGCAGCCGTGCCCGCTCACAAACCGCCGGGCAGGCCGGCTCTGCGCGCAGGGCCCGTCACGGCCCCGGGATCATCGGCTTCTTCTGGGCGTTCAGCCGCCCGGTTCGCGGCGCGAGCCGCGCCCGCCTCAGCCTATCGACTCCACCTGCCGCAGCGCCTGGTAGGCGCGCCCGAATCGGTTGGCCAGGAACTCCGGCAGCGCGATCTGCTCCTGGCGCACGAAGCCGGCGCGTGGCAGCCGGCCCTCGCGGAACAGGTCGACCGCGGCGCACAGCCCGGCGGCGGTCGTGATCTGGATCGCTGATTGCGGCTGCCCGGCATCGCGGTCGGCGAAGACCTTGCGCGCGAAGACCTCCTCGACGAACTCGCCGCGCCGCACGCCACTGACCGTGACGAAGACCAACACCACGTCCTGCATCGTCGTCGGCACCGCGCGGCGCAGGATGGTCTTGAGCGTGTCCTGGTCGTGCTTGAGCTGCAGTTCCTCGAGCAGCACCCGGATCAGCGCCAGATGGCCGGGGTAGCGCACGCTCTTGTAGTCCAGCGTGCGCGCGCGGCCCTCCAGCGTCTCGGCCAGCGTGCCCAGGCCGCCGCTGGTGTTGAAGGCCTCGTACTCGGTGCCGTCGAGGCTGAAGTGCTCCAGCCCTTCCAGCGGCAGCACGTCGATGCGGCGGCCGTCGCGGATCGCCTCGCACGGCTGGCAGTACTCGTTGATCAGGCCGTCGACGCTCCAGGTCAGGTTGTACTTGAGCGAGTTGGTCGGGAACGCCGGCAGCGCGCCGACGCGCATCTTGACGTCCAGCAGCGTCTCGAACGGCCGGGCCAGGTGATGCGCGACGATGCCGATAAAACCCGGCGCCAGCCCGCACTGCGGCATGAACGCGGTGTGCGCGCCGTCGGCCAGGCGGCGGATCGCGCGTGTGGCGGCGACGTCCTCGGTGAGGTCGAAGTAGTGGCAGCCGGCCGCGCGCGCGGCGGTCGCCGCGGTCACCGTCAGGTGGTGTGGCAGCGCGTTGACGACGGCGTCGTGTCCGCGCAGCGCGGCAGCCAGCGCCGCGCCGTCGGCGACGTCGGCCTCGCGCGTTCGCACGCCGGCGGCCGCCGCGTGCTCCAGCGCCTCGGGGCTGCGGTCGAGGACGTCGACCTCGTAGTCGCCGGTGGCAGCGAGCTGGCGGGCGATCGTGCGGCCGATATGGCCGGCACCGAGCAGGGCGATCTTCATGGTGCGACGGGGCCGGCACGCAGGCGCGGCGCGGGTTGTGGCTCGTGCCGGCAGTCTATAAAGCGGCGCGGTCGATCTCAAGCACGATCGCGACGAAAGCGGCTAGGATGCCGACGTTTCGCCTGCCGTGGATGACGTTTCGTCGTGAATGCCTCCGACCGCCGCCCGACCGTCCCGCGCACGCCCCGCGCGCCGCACGGCACGGCCCCGCCCCGCCGCCGCGCGCGCAGCGACCCGGCGCCGCCGCGCGGCGGCGCGCGCGACGCGCTCGACCGCGAGCTAATCGCGCTGCTGCAGGCCAATGCGCGCGAGAGCGCGGCGCAGCTCGCGCGCCGGCTCGGCGTGGCGCGCACGACGGTGCTGGCGCGCATCGCGCGGCTCGAGCGCGACGGCGTCGTCGTCGGCTACACGGTCTGCCTCGGGCAGGACGAGCACGATGCGTCGCTGCAGGCCTATGTCGGCATCACCGTGTCGCCGAAGTCCGGGCGCGCGGTCGAGCAGCGGCTGGCGCGCATGCCCGAGCTGCGCCAGCTCAGCACCGTCAGCGGCGAGTTCGACTTCATCGCGCTGCTGCGCGCCGACTCGCCGCTGCGGCTGGACGCGCTGCTCGACGAGATCGGCGGCATCGACGGCGTCGTGCGCACGACGACCTCGATCGTGCTGGCGCGGCGCATCGACCGGCTCGGGGCCTGACGGGGCTGCGACGGGCGTGCTCGCCCTGCACCGGCCTGCGCAAGCGGCTCGTCCGGTCCGCGATACGCCAGGCGGCCCCGCAAGCAGGCGTGCGACCATGGCGCCACGCGTCCGGGCGACCGTCAGGCAGACGGCACATGCCAATCCGATATGTACAATATCACGTACAAAGGAGCCGGCCCGATGAATGCCATCACCTACAGCGCTGCCCGGGCCAACCTGGCCCGGACCATGGACCGGGTTTGCGAGGACCACGAGCCCGTCATCATCACCCGCAATGGCGAGCAGTCGGTGGTCATGCTCTCGCTCGACGACTACAAGGCGCTGGAAGAAACCGCGTACCTGCTGCGCAGCCCGGCGAACGCCCGGCGCTTGCTGTCTGCCGTCGCCCAGCTTGCCGAAGGCAAGGGCAAGGTCCGCGAGCTGGCCAAGTGAAGCTCGTCTTCGCCGACGAGGCGTGGGAAGACTACCTCTACTGGCAGAAGCAGGACCGCAAGATGGTCGAGCGGATCCACAAGCTCATCCAGGAGGTCAGGAGCGATCCGTTCTCGGGCGTCGGCAAGCCGGAGCCGCTGAAGCATGCGCTCGCGGGTTTCTGGTCGCGCAGGATCACCGATGAACATCGGATGGTCTACCGGGTGGAAGGCGACTCCCTGCTGATCGCACAGCTGCGCTATCACTACTAGCGCCGATCCGGGACCTTCGAAACCGCAGCGCCCGGCCGCCGATGCTTCACCTTCACCTGTCGAACCGCTTCGAGCGCCTCGAGGCGCTGCTGCTGGAAAGGCTGGCGACGCATGGCGACGATCCCTTCGAGCCCGACACCGTCGTCGTCCCCAGCGCCGCGGTGCAGCGCCGGCTGACGCTGGCGATCGCGCGCGCGCACGGGGTCTGCGCCGGGGTCGAGTTCGGCTTCCTCGCGCAGTGGCTGTGGCGCCAGATGCGCCGCGTGCTGCCTCGGATCCCCGAGACCTCGCCGCTCGCGCCTGCGGTGCTGGCCTGGCGCATCTACGCGGCGCTCGGCGACGCCGGCTCCGTCGCCGGCCAGCCGCGGCTGCAGGGTTACCTGGACGGTGCCGACGAGCTGATGCGGCTGGAACTGGCGCAACGCATCGCCACCCTGCTCGACCAGTACGCCACCTACCGCCCGGGTTGGCTCGGCCGATGGCAGGAAGGCGAGCACGTCATCGACCCGGGTGGAACGGGCGCGGCGGGTGCCGCCGACGAGGCCTGGCAGGCGGCGCTGTGGCAGCGCCTCGCGGCCGACCTGGGCCTCGCGGCCACCCACCCGGCGGCGGGCTTCGTCGCCGCGCTCGAGTCCGGCGGCGAGGCGCTCGCGCGCGGTGCCGGCCTGCCGCGGTGCGCGCATCTGTTCGCGTTGCCCACCTTGCCGCCGCTGCACGCCGAGCTGCTGGCGCAACTCGGCCGCTGGACCGAGCTGCATGTCTACCTGCTGAACCCCTGCCAGGAATACTGGTACGAGGTGGTCGACGCCCGGCGCCTGGCGTGGCTCGCCGCGCGCGGGCGCGCCGACGGGCACGAGGTCGGCAACCGGCTGCTCGCGGCCTGGGGCCGGCAGACGCAGGCGCTGGTCGATACGCTGCTGGATCGCAGCGGCGACGCCACCATCGACGATCACCGCTTCGAGCCCGGCCCCGGTGCCACGCTGCTGGCGCGCTGGCAGGACGCGGTGCTGGCGATGGAGGATCTCGCGCCCGGCAGCGTCGAGCTGGCCGCGGACGACCGCAGCGTCGAGCTGCACGTCTGCCACTCGCTGACGCGCGAGCTCGAAGTGCTGCACGACCGGCTGCTGGCGCTGTTCGCCGCCGACCCCGCGCTGCAGCCGGGCGACGTGCTGGTCGTGGCCCCCGACCTCGAGGCCGCGGCGCCGCTGATCGACGCCGTCTTCGGCACCGCGCCGCCGGACCGCCACCTGCCGTACACGATCACCGGCCGCGCGCGCAGCCGCGTCAATGCGCCGGCGCGCGCGCTGCTGGCCTTGCTCGACCTGGCGGCCTCGCGCTGCGGCGCGAGCGAGCTCTACGCCTTGCTGCAGCAGCCGATCGTCGCGCGCCGCTTCGGCCTCGACGACGCCGCGCTGGCCGAAGTCCACGCCGCACTGCTGGCCAGCGGCCTGCGCTGGGGGCTGGATGCTCGGCATCGCGCCGCCGCCGGGCTGCCGGCCGCCGCGCGCCACACGCTGGCCGACGCGCTCGATCGCCTGTTCCTCGGCCACGCGCTGCCGCCGCCGCGCGATACCCCGTCCGACCCCGTCGCCGGGCTGCTGCCCGCCGGCGACCTGGAAGGGTCCGACGCGCGGGTGCTCGGTGCGCTGCACCGCTTCGCCGAGGCGCTGGGCGCGCTGCACACCGCCGTCCAGCAGCCGCTGCCCCCGGCGCACTGGGTCGCGCTGCTGCAGGATCTGCTGGCGCGCTTCACGGCCCCCGCGGCAGCCGAGCTGGACGACCTGGCCGAGCTGCACGACGCCCTGCGCGCGCTGGCCGACACGCTCGCGCGCGCCGAGCTCGACACCCCGCTGCCGCTGCCCGTGCTGCGCCACGCGCTGGAGCAGGCGCTCGACGACCCCGCACGCGGCGGCGTGCCGAGCGGCCACATCAGCTTCTCGGCGATGAGCCCGCTGCGCGGCCTGCCGTACGAGGTGGTCTGCATCGTCGGGTTGAATGGCGACGCTTTCCCCGGCAGCGAGCGCGCCGGCGAATTCGACCTCATGGCCGCGCGGCCGCAGCGCGGCGACCGCCAGCGCCGCCAGGACGACCGCAACCTGTTCCTCGATCTGCTGCTCGCGGCGCGGCGCGCGGTGCACCTCAGCCACACCGGCCGCAGCGTGCGCGACCACGCCACGCTGCCGCCGTCGGTGCTGATCGACGAATGGCTCGACGTGCTGGTGCCGGCGATTGCCGCCGACCCCGAGGACCCCGCCTCGCTCGCCGTCGCGCGCGCGAGGCTGGTCGTCGAGCATCCGTTGCAGCCCTTCGCGCTGCAGGCCTTCCGCAGCGACGCCGACCCGCGCGTGCGCAGCCACCGCGCCGAGCTGTGCGAGGCGCTGCAGCAGGCACTGGCCGCCCAGGCGCAGGATCCGGTCGACGACGCCTGGCCCGACGACGAGGCGGCAGAGGCCGATGCCGAAGACGGCCCCGCCGACGAGGCCGACGGCGGCGACGCGGCCGGCGCCGCCGAGGCCTTGCCCGAGGCGTCGTGGGCCCCGCCGATGCCGTTTTTCACCGCCGCGCTGCCGCCTCCCGGACCTGAGTGGCGCATGGTCACGCTGGCGCAGCTGGTCGAGTTCTTCCGCCAGCCCGCGCGTTTCCTGCTGCGCCGGCGGCTCGCACTCGCGCTGCCGCGCGACGCCGACGAGCTGCGCGACGACGAGCCCTTCGTCCCCGAGCGCGAGGCCGGCTGGGCATTGGCCGGCCGCCTGCTGCCGGCCGCGCTCGCCGGCGCCGACGAGGCGCGGCTGCTGCAGCTGGCCGAGGCCGGCACCGAGTGGCCCGCCGGCGCCGTCGCGCGCCAGCCGCTGCGACAGTTGCTGGCCGAGCTGATGCCCTTCGCCGAGCGCGTTCGCGCTGCCAGTGCGGCGCCCGCGCTGCCGCCGCACACGGGCGTGCTGGACTTCGACCTCGACGGCGAGCCCTGGCAGCTCGGCGCCAGCCACGCCGACCTGCGCCCGGGCGGCCTGCTTCGCTGGCGTGCCGCGCCGCTGCAGCCCCGCGACCGGCTCGAGGCCTGGTTGCACCACCTGTGGCTGCACGCTTGCCCGCCGGCGGGTGCAGCCGACGCAGGGGCTGCCAGCGATGCGGCTGGCGCGGTCCGTGGAGCGTGTGAGACCAACGCGTCGAATGGCGCGAACGAGCCCGATGCGCCCGCGTCGCGCAGCGGTGCCGCCGGCCCCGGCCCCACGCGCTGGCTGGCGCTCGACGCCACGCTGCTGCTGCGCGCGCCGGCCAGCACCGAGGCCGCGCGCGAGCTTCTCGCGTCGCTGCTGCGGATCTACCGCCGCGGGCTGATCGGGCCGCTGCCGTTCTTCCCGAAGGCGTCCTGGGCCTTCGTCGACGCCGACGGCAGCTTCCGCGCTGCGCACGAGGCCTTCGAGCCGACGCGCCACCACGCGCACACCGAGGGCGCCGACGCCGCGATCCGCCTCGTCTGGCGCGGCCGCCGCGACGCGCTGGGCGACGACTTCGCCCTGCTGGCCGCGGCGGTCTTCGGCCCGCTGCGCGACCATATCGAGGCGGAGGCCTGAAGTGCAGTCGCCGCAGGAACTCGATGTCTTCGGCTGCGAGCTCGCCGGCACGCAGCTGGTCGAGGCCTCGGCCGGCACCGGCAAGACCTGGAACCTGTGCGCGCTGGTGCTGCGGTTGCTGCTGGAGCGCGGATTGGCGCTGCCGCAGATCCTGGTCGTGACCTTCACCAACGCCGCCACCGCCGAGCTGCGCGAGCGCATCCGCGGCCGGCTGCGCGAGACGCTGGACGCGCTGCAAGGCCGCGGCCCGGCGGGTAGCGCGGCGGCCGCAGCGGCAGCGGCAGCGTCAGCGGCAGCGGCAGCGGCTGCGGCATCAGCCGACCTACGCGAGGGCGAAGCCTTCGCGAACCAGTCCGCCTCGGGCCGCGACCCCTTCGTCCCCTCCCTGCTGCGCGCGATGCGCGAAAGCGGGCTGGACGACGCCACGATGGCCGCGCGCCTGGACGAGGCGCTGCAATCCTTCGACGAGGCCGCGATCCACACCATCCACGGCTACTGCCAGCGCGTGCTGGCCGACAACGCCTTCGGCGCCGGCGTGCCGCTGGCGCAGGAGCTGCTGGCCGACGACCGCGACCTGCGGCTGCAGGCGGTGCAGGACTTCTGGCGCCGCCACGTCGCCGGCCCCGGCGCCGACCCGAGCGCGGCCAGCGCGCCGCCGCCGGCGCTGCTGGCCTGGCTGATGCAGCGCGGCGATTCGCCCGAGGCCTGGGTCGAGCTGCTGCGCCGCCACCTGGCGCAGCCGATGGCCGAGCTGCGCTGGCCGGCGGATATCGACTCGCCGCTGGACGACGGCGCGGCGCTGGACCATGCCTTCGCGCAGGCGCAGTCGCTCTGGCAGGCCCAGCGGGACGACATCGTCGCCGCTCTGCTCGACGCCCTGCCGCGGCTGCATGGCGGCAGCTACAAACCCGAGACGATCGCGACCGCCGCCGCGCAATGGGATCTGCTGCTCGGCGGCACCGACCCGCTGGATCCGGTGGAGAAGGACGCTACCAAACGCAAGCTGCATCTGCTGGCGATGTCCACCCTCGCGGCCAGGACGACGCAGATCAAGGGCGACAAGTCCAAGGCCCGGCACCCACCGCCGCGGCACCCGTTCTTCGACGCCGCCGACGAGCTGCTCACGCGGCGCGCCGAGCGCGAGCGCGCGCTCGCCTTGGCCCGCCTGCGCCTGCTGCGTGCATTGCTGGCCGAGGCGCCCGCCGCGCTGCGCGAGGCCAAGCAGGCGCGCCGCGTGCTGGCCTTCGACGACCTGCTGCAGCAGCTGCACGACCGGCTGCACGCCCGCGGCGGCGACGCGCTGGCCGCTGCGCTGCGCACGCGCTACCCGGCGGCGCTGATCGACGAGTTCCAGGATACCGACCCGCTGCAGTTCGCGATCTTCCAGCGCATCTACGGCGGCAGCGACGACCCGCTGGTGCTGATGGGCGACCCCAAGCAGGCGATCTACAGCTTCCGCGGCGCCGACCTGCACACCTACCTGGCGGCGCGCCGCCACGCGCGCGCCGAGCACACCCTGGCCGAGAACCAGCGCAGCTGTGCCGAGCTGCTGCATGGCCTGAACGCGCTCTTCGGCCGCCAACCGCGCGCCTTCCTGCAACCCGGCCTGGACTACCACCGCGTTCGCCGCGGCGGCAAGCCGCTGCCGGCGCTGCACGACGCCGGCGCGGGCGCGCAGGGCGATCTCGCCGCCGCGCTGCAACTGTGGCGGCTGCCCGCGGACGCGGAGGGCCAACCCCTGGCCAAGCCCGCGGCGCGCCACGCCGCCGCCAGCGCCACCGCTGGCGAGATCGCGCGGCTGCTCGCCGCCGCGCGCCGCGGCGAGCTGACGCTGGGCGGCCGCCCCGCTGCCGCAGGCGACTTCGCCGTGCTGGTGCGCAGCCACGCGCAGGGCAGCCTGATGCGCCGCGCGCTGGCCGCGGTCGGCGTCGGCGCGGTCGAGCTGTCGCAGGCCAGCGTCTTCCACAGCGCCGAGGCCGAGGAGCTGGACCGCGTGCTGGCCGCGATGCTGGAACCCACGCGCGAGCCGCTGCTGCGCGCCGCGCTGGCCACCGAGCTGATGGGCGTAGCCGCTGCGGCGCTGGACGCGCTCGCCGCCGACGAATCCGGCTGGCTCGCGGTGCTGGCGACCTTCGCCGAGGACCGCCAGACCTGGCGCACGCGCGGCGTCGCGGTGATGCTGCGCCGCTGGATGGATCGCGCCGGTGTGGCCGCGCGGCTGCTGGCGCGGCCCGACGGCGAGCGCCGCATGACCAACCTGCTGCACCTGGCGGACTTGCTGCAGCAGGCCGCCGGCGATCACGCCGGGCCCGAGGCGCTGCACCGCTGGCTGCAGTCGCGCCGGCGCGAGCCGCATGGCGACGAGGCGATGCAGCTGCGGCTGGAGTCGGACCGCGACCTGGTCCGCATCGTCACGATCCACAAGAGCAAGGGTCTGGAATACCCCTTCGTCTACTGCCCCTTCCTGTGGGACGGCCGGCCCGGCGCGCCCGCCGGCCGCGACGAGGCGCTGGCCTACCACGACGACGACGGCCGGCAGGTGCTGGACTTCGAGGCACCGCTGCTCGACGACGACAGCGCCGCCGCGGTGAAGGCGCGCGTCGGGCAGGAGGAGGCGGCCGAGCAGCTGCGGCTGGCGTACGTCGCGCTGACGCGCGCGGTGCACCGTTGCAGCGTCGTCGTCGGCGGCTACCGGTCGGGCCGGTCGGTGAAGGAGTCTGGCCGCAGCGCGCTGGCCTGGCTGGTGGCCGGCAGCGAGGGCGCCGCCGCCGGCTGGCCGAGGACCGGGCTCGACCCCGCGGAGGTCGACGCCGCCTGGATCGACTTCGCTGCCTCGCATTCGCCGCAGGTCCGGCTGGCCGACCTGCCGACCGCCGCGGCCGCGCCGCTGCCGCGCGAACGCCCCGACGCCGCGACGCTGGCCGCACTGCCGCCGCCGGCGCGGATTCCGGCGCCGTGGTGGATCGCGAGCTACAGCGCGCTGGTGGCCGGGCGCGACCTGGCCGCCCAATCCGCGCCTGCCATCGCCGGCGGGGCGGCCGACCCGGCGCCCGACCACGCGGTGGCCGACCGCGACCGGATGATCGCGCCGGATCTGGCACCCGATGTCGCGACCGATCCGGGCGCCGTCCTCGACCCCGAGCTGGGCATGGACCCGACCCCCGCGGCCGACGACATCCTGCGCTTTCCGCGCGGCCCGCTGGCCGGCGAGTGCCTGCACGCGGTCTTCGAGCACGCCGACCTCGCCGACCCCGCGACCTGGCCCGCCGCCATCGACGCCGCGCTGCAGGCACGACCGCAGCCGGTGACCGACCCGGCCGACGCGGCGCGCCAGGGCGCGATGCTGCAGCGCATGCTGGCCGATGTGCTGGCCACACCGTTGCCGCTTCCGGTGCCGATGGCGCCAACTCCGGCCTGCACTCCGACTTCGACTTCGACACCGGTCCGCGCGGCGCAGGGGCGCGCAGACCCCTCGGCGCGCGATGGCGCGTCCATCATCCTGTCCGACATCCCCGCTGCGCGGCGCAGGGCCGAGCTCGAGTTCACGCTGCCGGTCGCGCGACTGAGCGCGGACGATCTGGACCAGGCGCTGCGCAGCCTCGGCTGGCCGGCGCCGGCGCTCGGCTTCGGCACGCTGCAGGGCTACCTGCGCGGCTTCATCGACCTGGTCTTCGAGCATCACGGGCGCTGGGGCCTGCTGGACTGGAAGAGCAACCACCTGGGCGCGCGCCGCGCCGACTACACCGCCGGCCGCGTCGCACAGGCCGTGCACGACCACGGCTACCAGCTGCAGGCGCTGCTGTACCTGCTGGCGCTGCACCGCTGGCTGCGCCACCGGCTGCCGGGCTACGACTACGACCGCCATGTCGCCGGCGCCTGGGTGCTGTTCGTGCGCGGCGTGCGGCCGGGCTGGACGGACGACGCCGGCCGCCCGACCGGCATCTGGTCGGCGCGGCCGCCGCGCGAGCTGATCGAGTCGCTGTCGGCCAGGCTGGACGGGGGAGACGCATGACCTCGAGCGGGCGCCATCCTTCTAGCCTGCTCAATCACGAGCCGGCGCACGCCACGCTGGCCACCTCGGCGGCATCGCGGCCCCGGAGGCCCGCCCCGTGACCCCGCGTGACGACGGGCCGCAAGCCCTCTCGCTGGCGCTGGCCGAGGGAGTGGCCGCACGCATGGCGCGCTGGGCGCGCGCGCTGGGCGCCGACGATGCCGCCGCCGCCACGTTGCAGCGCGCGACGCTGGCGCTCGGGCTGGCGAACGCCGACGGCCATGTTTGCCTGCCGCTGGCCGAGCTGCTGCCCGAAACGGCCGACCCGCGCGAGCACGATGCAGCGTTGGGCGCCCTGCGCGCGGCCTTGCGCGCCAGCCCGCTGGTCGGCGACGCGGGCGCGATCGAGCGCGCCGACGCCGGCGCACCGCTGACGACCCCGCTCGTGCTCGACGACGGTGACCGCCTGTACCTGGCGCGCGACTTCGACCACGAGCGCCGCCTCGCCGCGCGGCTGGCGCGCGCCGCCGCCGCGCCGCCAACCCCGATCGCGCCCGCCACCGCCGCGCTGCTGCACGAACTCTTCGACGGCCCGCGCGATGGCGAGCCGGACTGGCAGCAGGTCGCCGCCGCCCTGGCGCTGCGCCGGCGCCTGGTCGTCATCAGCGGCGGCCCGGGCACCGGCAAGACGACCACCGTGGTCAAGCTGCTGGCCTGCCTGCTCGCGGCGGAACCGGACTGCCGCATCGCGCTGGCCGCACCGACCGGCAAGGCCGCCGCCCGCCTGAGCGCGGCACTGCGCGAGCGCGCCGCTGCGCTGCCGCCCGCGCTGCGTGCGCGGCTGCCGGCCGAGGCGTCGACCGTGCACCGCCTGCTCGGCGTGCGGCCCGGCCCCGATCGCTTCGCGCACCACGCCGGCCAGCCGCTGGCGCTGGACGCGCTGGTCGTCGACGAGGCGTCGATGCTCGACCTGGCGCTGGCACGCCGCCTGCTGGAGGCCGTGCCCGATCATGCGCGCATCGTGCTGCTCGGCGACAAGGACCAGCTCGCGGCGGTGGAGTCGGGCGCGGTGTTCGCCGAGCTGAGCGCCGACCCGACGCTGAGCACAGCGACGCGCGAGGCACTGGCAGCGGTTTGTGGCGTGACGCCCGGGGCGCTGCGCGCTCACTCGCCGGTGGCGATTCGCGTCGTCGCGCCCGAGTCACTGGCCACGCCCGGGACTGCGCGCAACGCGGCCCGCGCGAGCCCGCTGCAAGACTGCGCCGTGTGGTTCGCGCGCACGCACCGCTTCCAGCCCGGCAGCGGCATCGCGCGCCTGGCGTCGTCGATCAATGCGGGCCGCGCGCCCGAGGCGCTGGCCACGCTGCGCGACGCCGCCGCGGGTGGCGATCTGCAGTGGCTGGACGATGCCGGTGAGCCGCCGTCGTCCGCGCCCGGCCTGCGGGTCTGGCAGGCGATGACCGAGGGCATCGCGCCCTACCTGGATGCGGTTCGACGCCAGCCGCAGGAGCCGGCTGCGGTCGCACGCGCATGGGGCCGCTTCGTCGTGCTGACCGCGATGCGCAGTGGAGCGCGCGGGCAGCAGGCGATCAACGAGCGGCTGGAGCACCACGCGCGCCAGCGTCTCGGCGCCCTGCCCGCCGCCGACGGCAGCGCGCCGTGGTGGCCGGGCCGCCCGCTGATGGTGCTGCGCAACGACCCGGTGCTGCGGCTGTTCAACGGCGACGTCGGTTTCGTGCTGCCGGATGCGCGGGGGGTGTTGCAGGCGTGGTTTCCGGTGGCGGCGGATGCAGCGGGTGCGGCGGCTGCATCGGCTGCGCCGGCCACGTCGGTCGCGGCAGACGCGGCGGGTGGGGAAGGCGGGAAAGGCGCGGAAGACCGCTGGCGCGCCGTACCGCCGCTGCGCCTGCCGCCGCACCAGACGGCGTTCGCGATGACGGTGCACAAGGCGCAGGGGTCGGAGTTCGACCGCGTGCTGCTGCTGCTGCCGGCGCAGGCCGCGCGGGTGCTGACGCGCGAGCTGCTCTACACCGGGGTCACGCGGGCGCGCGAGGCCGTCGTCGTCTGCGGTTCGGAGGGAGTCATCGCCGCCGGCGTGGCGGCGCCGACGCGCAGGCGCTCGGGGCTGCTCGCGCGCTTGCGCGGGATGGGTTCGGTCAGGTAGACGCCGTCGCGTCGCACGAACGCGCGGCACCGCGCCCGTGCGCGAAAATGAGTGATGGCTGCACCGACCTACGACAAGTTCATCGAGCCCCTTCTGCGGTATCTCGCGACCAAACCGAATGGTGTGCCAGCGCGCGAGGCGCATGAAGCGGTCGCGGACGTACTCGGCATGTCGGCCGAGGATCGGCAGGAGCTCCTGCCGAGCGGAGCGCAGCCGATCTACAAGAACCGGGCGGGCTGGGCACACGACAGGCTCAAGCGCTCGGGCCTGTCTTCGAGCCCCCGGCGAGGCTACTGGCAGATCACGCAGCAGGGCCTGGACTTCCTCGCCAGACATCGAGAGCCGCTGGATCCGGCCGAGGTCGAGCGGCTCGCCGTCGGATTCATCGATGTCCGTCTTCGACCGCCCGCAGCCGCTGGCCTTCCCGGCGACGACGTGCCGATCCGCAGCCCGGGGTCTTCCGCGACGGCCAGCCCGGACGACCGGCTAGCCGAAGCACTCTCGGAGCTTCGGGCGACGGTCGCGACCGAGCTTCAGGAAACCCTGGCCAAGGTGGCGCCGGCGTTTTTCGAGGCGATCGTCCTCGACCTGTTGCATCGCATGGGCTACGGTACGAACCGCTCGGACCTACAGCGTGTCGGCGGCGCCGGCGACGGCGGTATCGACGGCGTGATCTCGCTGGACAAACTGGGACTTGAGAAGGTCTACGTCCAGGCCAAGCGCTGGCAACAGGCTGTCGGTCGGCCCGAGATCCAGGCGTTCTATGGCGCGCTCGCCGGCCAGCGGGCGAACAAGGGCGTCTTCATCACGACGTCCAGCTATACCGCGCAGGCCGTCGACTTCGCGAACTCGGTAGAGCGAATCGTCCTCGTCGATGGCAGGCGACTCGCGGAGCTGATGATCGACCACGAAGTGGGCGTCACGGCCCGCACGCTGAAGGTTCCGCGCTTCGACAGCGACTACTTCGACGAAGACGCGTCCTGAGCAGATCGACCGGGGTCGCGGCGTCCTGGGGTCAGGTCTGAAATCGAAAGCGGATCCCCTCCCGACCCTTGAAGTCCGATCTGCGCGTCAAGCACAGGGATCGGCCCTCGTGAACCCCCGCGCCAGACGCTTGCGCGGCTACCTGCGGGCGCCGATCGACGACGGGTTCGCCCTCAACAACATCATGTGACGATGCCGATCCACTCCCCCGGCAGCGCCCCGGCCTGTCGGCCAAGGCGCACTCGCCCGTCTCACCGCCCTTCCCCGCCGCCGCCCACCCGCTGCCAGTCCGCCACCACCGTCCCCAGCATCGCCCGGCTGTCGTGGATGACCTTGACACGCCAGTCGGGCGCCGACGGGTAGAACATCTCGCGGTAGTCGCGCTCGATGCGCGCCTGGTCGGCGGGGGACGCGTAGCCGTGCTGCACGCCCTGGTTCTCGAGCAGCGTGACGTGCAGCGACCGGATCGCGCCGAGCGTCTTCTGGCTGTCCATGGTGCCGTACTCGAATACCGCCGGCAGGTGCAGCCCGCCGCGGCGCAGCTTCCCGAGCCAGCCGACGAAGTCGCCGGTCACGGTGTAGAAGCCGCTGCCCGAGGCCCAGTCGATCGCCTGGCCGGCGAACGCCGTCTCCAGCCCCTGGCGCACGCGCGGGTCCGCGGGCGGGTCGATAAACAGGTGCAGCGTGCCGCGTGCACCGTAGCCGGTGTGCAGGTCGATCACCATCGACAGCGGGTAGGCGTCGAGGATCGGCCGCAGCCGCGGCGCCAGCGCCTGCAGCTGCGGCTCCAGCGCGCGGCCGCCGAAGTAGATGCCCTGCGGCACCTGGTACTGCCCCTGCAGCACTGCCTGGCGCAGCGCGGGCATGCCGTGGCGCGCGATCATCGCCGCCGCGCGCAGGTGGAACAGGCGGTTGCCGAGGCTGCCGGCGTCGGCCGGCCCGGCCGGGTTGATCAGCGGGTCGACCAGCGGGTAGCCGGCATTGACCGTGCGGTACAAGGCCTCGTCGGTGGACGCGTTGCGGTTGAGGTCGACGTTGTTCTCGGTGAAGCGGCGCCAGGTCGCGAAGCCGTAGGGATTCACCGCGTGCAGCAGCAGGATGCCGGTCTCGGCCAGCGGGCCGGCGAGGTTCTCCGGGCGCAGGAACTCGTGCATGAAAAGCCGCTGCACGGCGCTGCCGGCCGGCCCCTCGACGCCGTGCACGCCCGAGCTGACGATCAGCAGCCGGTGCCTCTGGCCGCTCGGCGGCGGGATGTACAAGCCGTCGACCGCCAGGCCGTCGACGCCGCTGCGGCTGGCAACCGGTATCTCGAAGTGCTGGACGCCTTCGAACAGCTCGGCCAGCAGGCGGCCGCGGGCGAGGAAGTCGCGCCGCGCACCGGCATAGTCGTCGATATACCAGGCCAGCGCCGCCTCGTCGCGCGGCATCGGGGTATCGCGCGGGGCGTAGGTGCCGTACTGCCAGGTGCTGAACGCCAGCGCCGCGAGCACCAGCAGCGCCATCGCGCCGGCGACGCGCTTGATCCATCGAATCATGATCCGCCTCGACGAGCCGTCATTGAGCCGCTGCAAGCCTAACAGCCTTGCCCGGCACCCGAGCGCGGCGACCGCTGAGAGTCGCGACCGCATGGGGCAGCGTGAACACTGCACTGGGGTTCAATGAGGCCGGGGCACGAGGCCCCGGAAACCTGAGGCCAGGTTTTCGAGACGCGCCGCGAGGTCACGCGCGTACTCGCGCATCGCCAGGGGTACGTGGAAGTGCGGCGGCGGCTCGTGCACGCCGACCATCACGTCCTTGCGGCGCCAACCGGCGAAGGCGGGAACCAGTTCGCCGCACAGGTCGGTATGCAGGCGCTGGATCAGCGCATCGTCGATCGGCTCGTCGTCGAACCGGCCGCACTCGATGTCGCGCCCGATGGCTGCCGCCCGCTGCGCGAGCAATGGCGCCAGATCGGCGTAGCTCAGGATGCCGCGGGCGGCTTCGAGGTGGCGGGTGGCATGGGATGGCGGGCGTGTTCCGCCTCCAGAACCTGCAGGCTCACCGGCTCGCCCTCGAAGGCCATGCTCTGCGCCACGCTGCGCGGAATGCGCTGCCAGCGCCGGCGCTGACGCTCCTGCGGGCTCAGCCGGCGCCAGTTCTCGATGGCTTGCTTCCAGTCCATGGGCGGGATTCTCCGCATCGAGCAAGGGGGCCGCAAGCGGCGCACTGGAGGCGCGCCGGTCGGCGGCACGCAGCAGGGCCTCGAGGTAGGCCAGGGCGAACGGGCCGTGCACCCGCAACAGTCCGAGCACCCGTTCGGTCCAGCCTCGTCCGGTCACCGGATTGTGCCCCGCCGACGCCGCATCGAGCCGCAAGCGGCGCGGCGGCAGCGCCTGGTAGCTGCCGTCCTCGGCTATGAGCACCATGGCGGGCAGGATGTCGCCATCGCGCACGCCGCGCAGGCGCAACACCGAGTCGCCGGCATCCTGGTCGGCAGGGGCGCGTGCCAGGCCACCCTCACCTTCCCGTGGTGGGCACAAACGAGGTACGCGAGCAGGTCGAAGTCGTCGGCGCCGAGCGAAATCACCTCCCGCTCGATCGGTGTCGGGTCGACACCCGAAGGCGCTGCGGCCGCTGCCGGCGCACCGGTGGCCGCCAGCAGCTCACGCCACGGCCCCAGGAGCGCCGGGTGATCGGGTGCATGCCGGACCAGCACGTCGAACAGCGCCAAGGTGCTGGCGAGCTCGTGCCGAAAACCTCGCCGAGGCGCCGCGGGCGGATCGGGGCCCCGGCGTCCAGGCTGGTGAGCCACTGCTGCATCGCCAGCAGGCTACGGATCTCCTCGGCGGTCAACCAAAGCCCGGGCAGTTCGACCGCCGATCCACTGTCGGCACGGTCGACGATCCAGCCGCCATGTTCGATGCTGCGGCGCACCGGTACGCCCAGGCGATCGCTCAGGTACCGGAGGTCGCGCTTGATCGTCGAGCGCGAAACCTCCAGCCGCGCGGCAAGCTCTTCGGTCGAATGGCCGCGCCCGCTGGCGAGCACTCGGTCGAGCTGACGCAGACGTTCGAAACCATCGCGGCCCTCCCCCCCACGGTCGATCGATGCCGCCGATCGTAGCCCCGGCCTACCGCGCCACGCCGCGACCAGTCCCGCCGGCGGTCAACCCGCCGGCCCTTGGTGCGCCCTCAGCTGCTTACCGCCGCGACGAGTCCGTGCACCGCGGCGATCACCGTCTCAGGCTGGCCGCGATGAGGCGAGTCGTCGTGGTACTTCGCCTGGCGTTCGCGCAGGTCGTTCTCTACGTAGGCCGGACGTGCCTTGGCGATTCTGGCGGCCGACAAGTCCTCGACCACGATCAGACGTGCCCGCACCAACAGCCCGGCGACCCGGCGCGGCGATGCGCGTGGTCTGCCGCCGGCCGCGCTGGCTACCCGGCGCGTGGCGAAGACCGCGCGCCGGTTTCGGCAGTCCCCTTGCCGACAAAGGACTACAATTGCGTACCGAATTGCGTTTTTATGGTGCACGGATGGACTACGTAACGGTGCGCGAGCTGCGCGAGAAGTCGGGCGAGATCTGGCAGCGGGTCGAGGGCGGCGAGGAGTTCGTCGTGACGCGTAATGGCAAGCCCATCGCGCTGCTGGTGCACACCGAGCCGTCGGCGGTCGAGGACAAACTGCGGGCCCTAAGGCTCCAGGCGTTCAGGAGGGTCTGGGACGCGCTGGCTCGACAGGCCCAGGCTAGCGGCGCTGCCGACATGACCGAGGAGGAAATCCAGGCGGAGATCGATGCCGCTCGGCGGGAGCGCCAGCTTGCGGCACGCGGTGCTTGACACCAACATCCTGGTGTCGGCGCTGCTGCACCCAGACGGGCCGCCAGGGCATGTATTGGCCGCGGTGCAGGCCGGTGATCTCGTGCCGGTCTTCAGTCCGGCCATGCTTGCCGAGTACGAATCGGTCCTGCGACGTCCACGGCTTCGGCTCGATGCCGCAAAGGTGGCTGCCGCGCTTCACCAGTTCCATGCGATCGGCACCTTGGTCCGTACCACCGCCCCACCGCCAGCCGGCCTTCCCGATGGATCGGACTGGCCCTTCATCGCCGGCGCGCTGGCGGCTGGCTGCCCGGTAGTGACGGGCAATGCCAGACACTACCCGCCTCGGCTGGGGGTGCGGGTCATGACGGCGCGGGAGTGGATCGACCAGCAACGGCCCTGATCGCTCGGCGCCACGCGTTCGTCAGCTCAGCGGCCCCTGCGCCGGCGACCGGTCGCGAGTTAGTCCGGCCCGGCGGTCGGTGCCAGACCCGGCGCATCGCAAGATCACGACATCCCATGCGCATCGTCGAAGCCACCCCCGCCGACACTCCCACCGCGCTGACCGTCGAGCGCGAGGCCTTCGGCCGCGACGACGAGGCCGCCCTCGTCGCTGCACTGCTACACGACACGACCGCGCGGCCCTGCCTGTCGCTGTTGGCCTACGACGGCGAGCAGGCCGTCGGCCATGCGCTCTTCACCCGCGTGTCGCTGATCGGCGCCGGGCCCGACAACCGCGGCACGTACGACGCGGCCGACGCACGCGAGCTGCGCTGCGCCATCCTCGCCCCGCTGGCCGTGGTCCCGGCCGCGCAGCGCCGCGGCGTCGGCCGCGCGCTGATCGACGCGGGCGCGGCCCGGCTCGCGGCCGCGGGCGTGCAGCTGCTGTTCGTGCTCGGCGACCCGGCCTACTACACATGCTGCGGATTCGGCCCGGCGCTGCCGCACGGGCTGCGCGCGCCCTACCCCATCGAGCCCGCCGCCGCGTGGAGGGTGCGCGCGCTAGCGCCGGGCGTGCTGGGCACGGTCCAGGGCAGCGTGGCCTGCGCCGCGAGCCTGGCGGCACCGGAATTCTGGCGCGAGTAGCGGCGCCATGAGGCGGCCTACGATCGCCCGTGTGATCGAGGCATGCCCGCCGGGCAACCGGTCTCGGGCAGCGTGCGACACCACCCCGGCACCCAGGAGCCTATCGTCATGATGCGACCTGCCCCCGATCGACGCGGCGCGCTTCGCGCCACGCTCGCCGCCTTGCTCGCGCTGCTGCCGGCGGCGATGGCCAGCGCCGCACCGCGCGTCGACTGGCTGAGCCTGGCCCGCGGCGCGGTGCCGGTCGAGCTCGGCGGCGCCGCCCGGTCGCTGGGCCTGGGCATGAGCCAGGCCTTGGCGGCAATCGACGAGGCGCCGCAGGGTTTCGTCCTCACGCTGAAACCCGGCCCGGCGGACACTTCGTTCGTGATCGTCGTCGAGCTGCCGGCGGCGACGACCTTCGAGTCGTTCGCGGTCCCGAACGTGCTGGAAACGCCGAGCCCGTCGCAGACCTTCGTCAAGGAGGTCACCATCGCAGGTTCGGCCACCGGCCGCGACGGGCCGTTCGACGAACTGGCGCGCGTGACCCTGGCCACGCACCCGAAGAAGGGCGAGACAACCGAATTCGCCGCCGCCGTGCGCAAGCCGGTGCGCTGGCTGCGCCTGACGCTTGCCGGTGGGATCCGGGTCGAGCGCGACAAGACTTTCCTCGAATTCAGCGAGATCGCCGGCTACGGCACGCAGCAAGCCGTGCCGATGTCGAGCGCCTTCAGCGGCAAGTGGCAGGCGCGCGGCGTCAAGCTGGCGCTGCAGCAGGACGGGGTGCGCGTCAGCGGCTGCTACGACGACGACGGCGAGCTCCAGGGCACCGTCGACGGCCCGCTGCTGCTGGCCACCGGCAAGTCGCGCAAGAGCGGCGTGCCCAGCGCCTACGTCCTCTCGGTGGACAGCCGCGGCGCGATCTTCGGCGTGCGCTCGACCAACGGCGCGCCGTTCCAGCTCTACGGCGGCGACGCCGCGCCCGCGCTGAAGATGGCATGCGCGGGGCAGGCGGTGGCGCCGCTGGCCTGCGGCGCGGTCGTGCACGGCATCCAGTTCGACTTCGACTCGGCCGCCATCCGCCCGGCGTCCAAGCCCCACCTGGACGCGCTGTACGACGGCCTGCGCGACGCGCCGGCGACGTCGATCACGGTCGTCGGGCATACCTCCAGCGAGGGTGCGGATGCCTACAACGACGAGCTCTCGCGGCGTCGCGCCGAGGCCGTCGTCGCCGCACTCGGCGAGCGCGGCATCGCCGCCGGTCGTCTCGCGGCGCAGGGCCGGGGCGAGCAGCAGCCGATCGCCGACAACGCGACCGAGGCCGGGCGGGCGCTGAACCGGCGGGTCGAGATCGCGTGCCGCTGAAGGGCCGGAGGGCCAGTTTGCGCGCGGACCGTTCAGGGTGACGGTCGGGGCGACTCGGCGCGCCGCGGCAGCATTGCTCGCGTTCGCGCCGGCCTCGCGCAGACTCCCCGCGCTCCCTGGCGTTCAGCCCGGATCCTGCGCGCCGACCGCAGCGACGAACGCCCCCACCTCGTCGATCACCGCATCCGGCTGATCCCGGTGCGGCGAGTGCGCGCAGTCGGGCAGCTCGACGAGCTGCGTCTGCGGCACGCGGCGCGCGATGCCGCGGATCTGCGCCATCGTCCCGTACTCGTCGTCGACGCCCTGGATCGCCAGCACCGGGCAGCGGATGGTCGCGATCTCGTCCTCGATCGACCAGTCGCGAAACGGCGGGTGCAGCCAGATATCGTTCCAGCGCCAGAAGGCGCGGTCGGGGTCGTCGTGGTACTTCGCCAGCCGCTCGCGCAGGTCGGTCTCGAGGTAGGCGCGGCGCGCCGCGCTGATGCTGCGGATCGACAAGTCCTCGACCACGATATGCGGCGCCATCACGACCAGCCCGGCGACGCGGCGCGTGAAGCGCGCCGCATACAGCAGCGCGATCGAGCCGCCGTCGCTGTGGCCGAGCAGCCAGGGCGGCTGCATGTCGGGGTCGATGCCGAGCGCGTCCAGCAGCGCCGGCAGCACCTCGTGCGCCTGCCGGTGCATGAAGTCCAGCCCCCAGGCCTGCTCGGGCGTATAGAGCCTGGAGCCGCCGTAGCCGACGCGCGAGTAGACCAGCCCGCGCCAGCCCAGCGCATCGCACAACCGCGCGGGGAAGTCCTTCCACATCCGCACCGACCCCAGCCCCTCGTGCAGGAAGATCAGCAGCGGCGCGCCGAAGCGGTCGCGGTGGATCCACTGGTGCTCGATGCCGACGCGCTGCCCGGCCCAGTCGATATCGACATGCTCGATCGGGCCGGCACCGGCCGCGGCGCCGCCTGCCCCGCCAGCCCCGGCCCCCTCGGCTGCGCCGCCCTCGACGCCGTCCGGCGGAAGCGCGCTCATTGGACGATGCTCCGCGCTGCGCGCAGCGGGATGTGTACTCGGCAGCGGCCCGGCGCGCTCATGATGGCTTCGCCTCGCGCTCGCGCAACCGGAAGCGCTGGATCTTGCCGGTCGCCGTCTTCGGCAGCTCGGCGACGAATTCGATGACGCGCGGGTACTTGTACGGGGCGAGCTTGTCCTTGACGAAGGCCTTGAGCTCGTCGTCGGTCGCCGCCGCGCCGTCCTTCAGCACGACGAAGGCCTTGGTCTTGGTCAGGCCGTCGGTGTCGGTGATGCCGATCACGGCCGCCTCCAGCACCGCCGGGTGCTGCACCAGCGTCGCCTCGACCTCGAACGGGCTGACGTAGATGCCGCTGACCTTGAGCATGTCGTCGCTGCGGCCGCTGTAGGTGTAGGTGCCGTCGGGGTTGCGCACGTACTTGTCGCCGCTCTTGGTCCAGCCGCCCTGGAAGGTCTCGCGCGTCTTGGTGCGGTTGCCCCAGTACATCATCGCCGCCGACGGGCCGTGGATGTAGAGATCCCCCGGCTCGCCGTCGGGCACCGGGCCGCCGCCCTCGCCGCGCAGCTCGATCTCGTAGCCCGGCACCGGCCAGCCGGTGGTGCCGTAGCGCACGTCGCCGGGGCGGTTGGACAGGAAGATGTGCAGCATCTCGGTCGAGCCGATGCCGTCGACGATGTCGACCCCGAAATGCGCCTTGAAGCGCTGCCCGATCTCGGCCGGCAGCGCCTCGCCGGCCGACGAGGCCATTCGCAGCGCGACCTCGCTGCGCGCCGGCAGCCCCGGGTGCGCCAGCATGCCGGCGTAGCCGGTCGGCGCGCCGAAGAAGATGGTGGGCCTGACCCCTTCGACGCCGCCGCGCCAGCGCCTGAAGATCGCCTCCGGCGTCGGCCGCTCGCCCATCAGCAGCGTCGTCGCGCCGACCGTCAGCGGGAAGGTCAGCGCATTGCCCAGCCCGTAGGCGAAGAAGAGTTTGGCGGCCGAGAAGCAGATATCGTCGGCGCGCAGGCCCAGCAGCCTGCGGCCGTACAGCTCGGAGCTCCAGTACGGGTTGGCCTGCGAGTGCACGGTGCCCTTGGGGCGGCCGGTCGACCCCGACGAATAGAGCCAGAACCCCGGGTCGTCGCCGGCGGTCGGCGCCGGCCTGGCCAGCGGCTTGGCGTCGCGCAGGAAGTCGTCGAAGTCGAGCTCGCGCGTCGTCAGCGGCGAACCCGGCTCGGGCAACGCGCGCAGCGGCGCTGCCGGCTGCGAGACGACGACCAGCTCGACCTCGTGGTCGGCCTTGACCATCGCATTGTTGACCACCGGCAGCAGCGCCCCGGAGGCGATCACCGCCTGCGCACGCGAGTGCTCCAGCATGTAGGCGATATCGTCCGCCGTCAGCAGCGTGTTGACCGCCACCGGCACCACGCCGGCGTACATCGCGCCGAGGAAGGCGACCGGCCAGTCGTTGCAGTCGACCATCATCAGCAGCACGCGCTCCTCGCGCCGCAGGCCCGCGCCGCGCAGCGCCGCGGCCGTGCGGCGCACGCGCTCGTCGAGCTCGCCATAGGTCAGCCTGCCGCGGTCGTCGACGAAGGCCACGCGCTCGGGGTGGCCGGCGTTCAGCGCCAGCAGGTGGGCGGCGAAGTTGAAGCGCTCGGGCGGCGGCGCGACGTCGGGGGTGCTCATGGTCGTCTCCTTCCAGCTTGTGTCGTCGGTCGCGTCAGGCCGCGCGCGTGAAGTCGATCCGCCCCTCGGGCAGCAGGTACAGCACCAGCGCGCGACCGCCGCTGACGGTCGGGCGGTGCGCGCTGGCGGGCGGCATCACGAGCCAGCCGGCAGGTGCGCCGTCGAAGCGGGCACCGTCGTCGATCGGCATGATGAGGTCGATCTCGCCCAGCGGGTGCACGTGGTGCGGGCCGGCGATATCGGCCATGTCGACGACGTCGACCGAGAAGCCGCCGAGCTCGGGCCCGGGCTTGAAGATGCGGCCGTAACGTATGCCGCCGCCCTCGCGCTGGCACAGCCAGCCCTCGGCGACACCGGCCTCGCAGGTGGTCTTCAGCGCCTGCCAGGCTTCGGTCGCGGGGCCGAATTCGGCGTTGAGGAAGGCGCCGAGCGCGGCGTCCAGCGGCCGGCCGGCGATGCGGTCGGTGACGGCTGCGATGCGGGCATGCAAATCGGCTGGGGTCATGACGCGAAAGTCTCCAGGAGTCTGCGAGGCGTCGAGGATAGGCGCGGCCGCGGCCGTGCCTGCGCGGCCTGGCTGCAGCGCGACCGGCTCGTGCCCCCTTGTGCCCGGCCTCGACATGAACTATGGTGCATGCCGTGACGGTATCGACCCCTGCGAATCATGTCAAGCACCGACGAGTCACCTTCCCCTGACGAGACGACCGCACCCACCGCCCGCCACCCGCTGCTGGTCGCGCTCGGTGAACGCGTGCGTGCAATCCGCGCACGCCGCGGCATGACACGGCGCGCGCTGGCGCATGCCGCCGAGGTCTCCGAGCGCCACCTCGCCAACCTGGAACTGGGCACCGGCAACGCGTCGATCCTGGTCCTGCACCAGGTCGCCGGCGCGCTGCAGGCCCCGCTGGCCGAGCTGCTCGGCGACGTCACGACCTCCAACCCCGAGTGGCTGCTGCTGCGCGAGCTGCTCGAGCAGCGCGACGAGGCGACGCTGCGGCGCGTGCGCGTCGCCGTCGGTGCGATGATCGGCACCGGCGGCGCGAGCGCGGTGCGCAGCCCCCGCGTCGCGCTGATCGGGCTGCGCGGCGCCGGCAAGACGACGCTCGGGCGCATGCTGGCCGAGGATCTGGGGTTCCCGTTCGTCGAGCTCAGCCGCGAGATCGAGCAGTTCGCCGGCTGCAGCATCGCCGAGATCCAGGGCCTGTACGGGGTTGCCGCCTACCGCCGCTACGAGCGGCGCGCGGTCGAGGAGGCGATCCAGATCCACCCCGAGGCCGTCATCGCGACGCCCGGCGGCGTGGTGTCGGACGCCGCCACCTTCAACCTGCTGCTGACGCATTGCACCACCGTGTGGCTGCAGGCGCGCCCCGAGGACCACATGGCGCGCGTCCGTGCGCAGGGCGACCTGCGCCCGATGGCTGCCAGCGCCGAGGCGATGGACGACCTGCGCGGCATCCTCGCCACCCGTGCGGCTTTCTACGGCAAGGCAGAGTTCAGGCTCGATACCAGCGCGCAGCCGCTGCCGCAGACCTTCGACGCGCTGCGGCTGCTGGTGCGCCGCGCGCTGGACCTGCCGCTGCCGGCGCCGGAATATGCCACTGTTTGACTCGGGATTGACGATGCAATATCGTGCACGGCATCAAATGCATTAAAGTGCATTTCAACGACCCAACCGGAGACCGCCGATGACCGCCACCCCGTCCGCCGACCGCGTCGACTACCAGACCGACCCCAGCCGCTACCACCACTGGAAGCTGAGCTTCGAGGGCCCGGTGGCGACGCTGGCCGCCGACTTCGACGAGAACGGCGGCCTGCGCCCGGGCTACAAGCTCAAGCTCAACAGCTACGACCTCGGGGTCGACATCGAGCTGCACGACGCCGTCAACCGGATCCGCTTCGAGCACCCCGAGGTGCGCACGGTGGTCGTCACCAGCGCCAAGGACAAGGTCTTCTGCTCGGGCGCGAATATCTTCATGCTCGGCGTCAGCAGCCACGCGTGGAAGGTCAACTTCTGCAAGTTCACCAACGAGACGCGCAACGGGCTGGAGGATTCCAGCGCGCACTCGGGGCTGAAGTTTCTCGCCGCGGTCAACGGCGCCTGCGCCGGCGGCGGCTACGAGCTGGCGCTGGCCTGCGACGAGATCGTCCTCGTCGACGACCGCAGCAGCGCCGTCAGCCTGCCCGAGGTGCCGCTGCTGGGCGTGCTGCCCGGCACTGGCGGGCTGACGCGCGTGACCGACAAGCGCAAGGTCCGGCACGACCTGGCCGACATCTTCTGCACCACGACCGAGGGCGTGCGCGGGCAGAAGGCCAGGGACTGGCGGCTGGTCGACGAGATTGCCAAGCCGGCGCAGTTCGCCGCCAAGGTGCAGGAGCGCGCTCAGCAGCTCGCCGCCGCCAGCGACCGCCCGGCCGGCGCGCGCGGCGTCGCGCTGCCGGCGCTGGCCAAGGCGATCGAGGCCGACGCGCTGCGCTACAGCCACGTCACGGTGACGATCGACCGCGCCCGGCGCGTCGCGACCTGGACTGTCCGCGCGCCGCAGGGCGCGTTGGCCGGCGATATCGCCGCCATCGAGGCCGCCGGCAGCGCCTGGCAGCCGCTGGTGATCGCGCGCGAGCTCGACGATGCGATCCTCGAGATGCGCACCAACGAGCCCGAGATCGGCACCTGGCTGATCCGCACCGAGGGCGACGCCGCCGCCGTGCAGGCGATGGACGCCGCGCTGCAGGCGCACGCCGCTCACTGGTTCGTGCGCGAGGTCACCGGCCTGTGGCGGCGCACGCTGAGCCGGCTCGACGTGTCGAGCCGCAGCCTGTTCGCGCTGATCGACGCGGGCTCGTGCTTCGCCGGCACCTACCTGGAACTGGCGCTGGCCTGCGACCGCAGCTACATGCTGGCGCTGCCCGACGAGCCGGCGCGCGCGCCGGCGATCACGGTCGGCGCGATCAACTTCGGCCCCTACACGATGGCGACCGGGCAGACCCGGCTGGCGCGTCGCTTCTACCACGAGGCGGCGCCGCTGGCGGCGGTCAAGGCCAAGGCCGGCGCGGCGCTCGACGGCGAGGCCGCGCTCGCGCTCGGCCTGGTCACGAGTGCCCCGGACGATATCGACTGGGCCGACGAGACCCGCATCGCGATCGAGGAGCGCGCGTCGATGAGCCCCGACGCGCTGACCGGCATGGAGGCCAACCTGCGCTTCAACGGCCCGGAAACGATGACGACGCGCGTCTTCGGCCGCCTGACCGCGTGGCAGAACTGGATCTTCCAGCGCCCGAATGCGGTCGGCGACAAGGGCGCGCTGAAGGTCTACGGCAGCGGCCAGAAGGCCGGTTTCGACTGGCGCCGCGTGTAGGCCACCCCCCCTCTCGTTGTGCGGCGCGGACCGGGTGGCGCGCCGCAACCGAAACCTCTCCACCGCGAATCACGGAGACCACGATGTCGAGCATCAACTACAGCGAGAAGATCCCCAACAACGTCAACCTCAGCGAGGACCGCACGCTGCAGCGCGCGCTGGAGCACTGGCAGCCGAACTACCTGAGCTGGTGGCAGGACATGGGCCCCGAAGGCAGCCAGGACTTCGACGTCTACCTGCGCACCGCGGTCAGCGTCGACCCGCAGGGCTGGGCGCAGTTCGGCCACGTCAAGATGCCCGACTACCGCTGGGGCATCTTCCTGAACCCGGCCGAGGCCGACCGCAAGATCCACTTCGGCGACCACCTCGGCGAGCCGGCGTGGCAGGAGGTGCCGGGCGAGCACCGCGCCAACCTGCGCCGCATCATCGTCACGCAGGGCGACACCGAGCCCGCCAGCGTCGAGCAGCAACGCCACCTGGGGCTGACCTGCCCGAGCCAGTACGACCTGCGCAACCTGTTCCAGGTCAACGTCGAGGAAGGCCGCCACTTGTGGGCGATGGTCTACCTGCTGCACAAGTATTTCGGCCGCGACGGCCGCGAGGAAGGCGACGCGCTGCTGGCGCGCCGCAGCGGCGACCAGGACAACCCGCGCATCCTCGGCGCGTTCAACGAGAAGACGCCCGACTGGCTGAGCTTCTTCATGTTCACCTACTTCACGGATCGGGATGGCAAGTTCCAGCTTTGCGCGCTGGCCGAGAGCAGCTTCGACCCGCTGGCGCGCACGACCAAGTTCATGCTGACCGAAGAGGCGCACCACATGTTCGTCGGCGAGTCCGGTGTCAGCCGCATCGTCCAGCGCACCTGCCAGGTGATGAACGAGCTGAAGACCGACGACCCGAAGAAGCTGCGCGAAGCCGGCGTGATCGACCTGCCGACGATCCAGCGCTATCTCAACTTCCACTTCAGCGTCACGATCGACCTGTTCGGCGCCGACCAGAGCAGCAATGCCGCGATCTTCTACAGCTCGGGGCTGAAGGGCCGCTTCGAGGAAGGCAAGCGCAGCGACGACCATGTGCTCAAGGGCGAGCACTACAAGGTGCTCGACGTGCAGGACGGGCGCCTGGTGGAGAAGGACGTGCCGATGCTCAACGCGCTGAACGAAGTGCTGCGCGACGACTACATCAAGGACAGCGTCGGCGGTGTCGGCCGCTGGAACAAGGTGATCGAGAAGGCCGGCATCCCCTTCAGGCTGACGGTGCCGCACAAGGCCTTCCACCGCAGCATCGGGACGCTGGCGGGCGTCAAGGTCAGCCCCGAGGGCCACCACATCAGCGACCACGAGTGGAACCAGCGCGTCGAGGAATGGCTGCCGAGCGACGAGGACCGCGCCTTCGTCGCCAGCCTGATGGGGCGCGTCGTCGAGACGGGCCGGTTCGCCAACTGGATCGCGCCGCCGATGATGGGTATCAACCGGCAGCCGGTGGACTTCGAGTACGTCAGGTTCAACTGACGATATGGCTGCGCCCTTCGGCGCCGCCCTATCTCGGCGGGTTGGAGCGGACCGGCGCGGGCGCCTGCCGCTCAACCCGCCGCACAACTCGCCGCACAACTCGCCGCGAATGTCCGCCGCGGCGGCCCGGATGAACTGCCCGCTACGCGACGTCATCCGGACCGGAAGACTTGTGGCAAGCTGAGTTGTCTGCGGGGCACCGGCCCCATTGCCCGGAGAACGAGATGTCCATCCCCCTGGAAGCTCTGGCGTCCGAGGTGCTGCGCCTGCCGACCGAGCAGCGTCGTCGCCTGCTCGACCGCGTGGTGGCCAGCCTCGACGCCGACGCCGCCCAGGACGCGGCGTGGGACGCGGTCGCGGCCGAACGCGAAGCGCTGGCCCAGAAGGATCCAGCGTCGATGGTTCCACTCGCCGAGGCCCTGGACCGGATCCGCGCCGAGCTGAAGTGAAGCCGTCAATCCATCGCCTGGCCGAGCAGGACCTGCGCGACGCCGCCGGGTTCTATCGGCGCGAGGCGGGTGCGGGCGTGGCACTGCGATTCCTTGCCGAGTTCGAGCGCATCGTCGACTTGCTCGTGTCCGAGCCCGGGATCGGCACACCCACTGCAGACGGGCGCCAGGCCTTCCCGCTGGCCGGCTTTCCGTACTCCGTCATCTACCGCCAGCTGGGCGACGAGATCCGCGTCCTCGTCGTTCGCCACCAGCGCCGCGACCCGGGCTTCGGCGACTCGCGCAGCTGACACGCCCGCCTGCACGCATCGACACGGGATCGCCCGCGCCCGCCGCAGCACCACAAAGAAGCACAGGACCCGCCATGAACGCCCCCACCGAAGCCGCCCTGCTCAAGCAGCACCTGATCGATCCCGAGATCTGCATCCGCTGCAACACCTGCGAGGCCACCTGCCCGATCGGCGCGATCTCGCACGACGACCGCAACTACGTCGTCGACGCGGCCAAGTGCAAGTTCTGCCTGGACTGCATCTCGCCCTGCCCGACCGGCGCGATCGACAACTGGCGCATGGTGCCGCGCGCCAAGGCCTACAGCGTCGCCGAGCAGTTCTCGTGGGACGAGCTGCCGCAGGAGCTGACGCCCGATCAGCTCGCGGCCGCCGGCGTCGCCGCAGAGGCGGTCGCCGACGCCGAGGCGCAGGCCGCCGCCGCGCCGGCGCCGTCACCGACCGGCGAGGAGGCCTTCGTCGCCTCGCGCTACGGCTCGACGACGCCGCCCTGGTCCGCCGCCCACCCCTACACCAACCTGTACGGGCCGAAGTCGGCGGCCAAGTCCGTCACCGCGACCGTCGTCGGCAACGTGCGCGTGACCGAGGTCGGCAAGGACTACGACACGCATCACGTGATGCTCGACTTCGGCGCCATGCCGTTCCCGGTGCTGGAGGGCCAGAGCATCGGCATCGTCCCGCCCGGCGTCGACGCCCACGGCAAGCCGCACCACGCGCGCCAGTACAGCATCGCCAGCCCGCGCAACGGCGAGCGCCCGGGCTACAACAACCTGTCGCTGACGGTCAAGCGCGTGCTCGAGGACCACCAGGGCCGCCCGGTGCGCGGGGTGGCGAGCAACTACGTCTGCGACCTGAAGCTGGGCGACAAGGTCGAGGTCATCGGCCCCTTCGGCGCCAGCTTCCTGATGCCCAACCACCCGAAGAGCGCCATCGTGATGATCTGCACCGGCACCGGCAGCGCGCCGATGCGCGCGATGACCGAGTGGCGGCGCCGGCTGCGCAAGTCGGGCAAGTTCGACGGCGGCAAGCTGCTGCTGTTCTTCGGCGCCCGCACGCGCGCCGAACTGCCCTACTTCGGCCCACTGCAGAACCTGCCGAAGGACTTCATCGACATCCGCTTCGCGTTCTCGCGCGAGGCCGGGCAGCCCAAGACCTACGTGCAGGACGCGATGCGAGCCGCCGCGGCCGACCTGGCGCCGCTGCTGGCGGACCCGAACGCGTACTTCCACGTCTGCGGGCTGAAGGCGATGGAAGACGGCGTGGTGCTGGCGCTGCGCGATATCGCGCGCGACGCGGGGATGGATTGGGACGCGGTGGGGGCGGGGATGAAGAGCCAGGGGCGTTTGCAGCTGGAGACCTACTGACCCGCCGCAGCGACCGGGCTGATGCAGCGCAGGCGCCGATGCCGCAGGGCACGGCGATGCCGCTTCACGTCATGCGGCCTGGAGAAGGAACTCGACCTTTACCGCCTCGTACGGGAACTCGATGCCTCCGGTGTCGGTGCGGTCCAGAACGCCGGCGTCCAGAAGTGCTGTCACGTCACCATGCACGGTCTTCACGTCCCTTCCGACCCGGCGCGCCGCCTCACGAATGGAGACCGGGCCAGCGCCGCACAGCACCTTCAGAAGTTCCCAACGTCGCGCGGTCAGGACCTTCCACAGCAGTTCAGGCGTCTCGAAGCTGATGCGCGCCGTCTTCTGTGCCCTCTTGCCTTGCCATGCCCGCACGAAGTCTTCGCCCGCGTCCTTTCGCGTGGCGACATCAAGAATCACTGTTTTCACGAATCCACCTCGCGATGTCAGTTTCGAAATCCACGATGAGCTTCGTCGGGCTCGAGACCTTGTACGCCCCCTGCCTGCCACCGTAGTGCCTGTGGTCACCCTTGCCGAGCTCGTTGTCGTACCGGACGACGCACTCGCGACCTACGACGTAGGCGAGGCGGTACTTCAAGGTGTGCGTCGACGGCGGAAGCGGCTTGGGCAGCAGCCAGACCACGTACTCCGCAAAACCACCCGTTGCATCCGCCACCCTTCGCCTGAGCAGCAGCGTTGCCTTCATGTTGGCGATTTTGTCAACACTGGCGGCGCGCGTCAACCTCCAGCTCGGCCACCGGCCTGCCGTCCTCGATGCGCCATGGGCTCGCACACTTGGCGCGCACGCTGGACGCCCACCCTGATCTGCGCGGCATCCCGACCGCCGAGGGCTACAGCCTGCCCGGCGCGGGCCGTCGAGCCTCCGCCCCGCGACCGACGCAACCGTGCCTGCCGGCGCGCCACGCACACCCAGCCGGCGGCGCCGGGTTGTACGCCGATGCCGCCGCGCGCGTCGCGCGCGACGAGACGCTGATCGGCTACTGGACGCCCGTCTCGCCCGACACCGTTTCCAGCTGCAACACGCAGTACCGGGATCGCTACCGGCAGGCGTCGGGGCGCGTCGAGTGCAGCCAACACGGTGCGTGTCGCCGGCTTCGTGCGCACGGACGCCAACCTGATGCTGAAGCACGAAGCGCAGGAACGGCTGCTCGGGGTGCGCAACCTCGGCGACATTCGCTACGTCGAGTCCGTGACCGCCGTCGACGATGTGTTCCAGGGGCCGCGAAGGCAGTGGTGGCTGGGTCTGCGGGCGTCGTTGTGAAAGATCGGCGGGGTCGTCGGGCTGGGCAGCCGGGCCGTACCAGGCCCGAGCGGCGCGCTGGCCTCGCGGCGCGCGAGCTTTCCTGGCAGTCGCCCCCGGCGCGCCACGATTTGCCGACCGCCTCGACGACCACCGTGCAGCCGTGCCGCCTGGCACTTTCGTTCCCGACGTCGGTGCGGATCGGCGCGCCTTACAATCGCTCCATTCGTAAGGAGCAGGTGATGACCGAGTCCACCATCACGGCCAAGGGCCAGACGACGGTACCGGCCGACATCCGAACGCTCATCCAGGCGCAGCCGGGGACCCGACTGGTGTGGTCCGCGATGCCCGACGGCACGATCATCGTGCGTGCCAAGAACCGCTCGATCCTCGACATGGCGGGGATGGTCGCCGCCCCGAAGGGCAGGCGCGTGTCGGTCGACGCGATGAACCCCTGGCGCTGAGCCCGCGCGCCCCGGCCCCATGCCGGCACTCGACACGAACGTCCTGGTGCGCTACGTCGTCCGAGACGACGCGGCGCAGCTTGCGGTCGCGCGCGAGCTGATCCGCCGATGCGTCGGACGAGAGCAGACACTCTTCGTGACCGCGACGGTCCTGCTGGAGCTCGAGTGGGTGCTGCGCTCGGCCTACGGGTTCGCCAAGGATCAGGTGATTCACGTCGTCGCCGCGCTGCTCTCGGCGGCCGAACTTCGCTTCGAGTCGGAACAGGCGCTGGAAGTGGCGCTCCAGCTCTACCGGGAAGGGGTGGCCGGGTTCGCCGACTGCATCCATGTCGCCCTGGCGGCCGATGCCGGCGAGCAGCCCATGTGGACCTTCGACCGGCGCGCGGCTCGCGTGCCGGGCGCGCGGCTGCTATCCCGCCGGCCCTAGCCGCCTGCCGATCGCTTCAGGCCGGCCCGTTCAGCCGGCGTCACGGCGCATAGCGGGCGCAGAATTCGATCGGCCTCATGACCGGGTCCTTCCCGGCCAGCGCCAGCAGATCCTTGTCGCCGGTCACCAGACAGTCCGCCCCGCTGACGATCCGCGTGGCGAGGATCGGCAGGTCGTCCGGGCCGCGCGAGCCGCTGGCGAGAGCCGGGGCGGACGCTGATGCGACGCCGCCTCAGGCCGCCTTGCGCTCGCCCTGGATGCGCATGTCGATCCTCACATCGCCATACGGGCACACCACGCCGCCAGCCTCGTCGCGCTCGACCAGCCCCAGCTCCACCAGGGCCCGCACGTCCTCGTGCACGCGCTTGACGTCGCGCCCGACGCGGCGCGCCAGCTCGCGCACCGCGACCGGACCCTGCCCCTGCAACGCCGTCACCAGCGCCCAGCGGCGCTCGGTCAGGCGGCCGAAGAAGGCGCCCGGGGTCTCGAAGTTGAGCGTCTCGCCCTGGTAGCGATCCGACTGCGCCTTCCTGCCCGCGCGCCGCAACGCGGCCCGCCAGTCGGGGTCGAGCGTGATCGTGAGCCTGCGCACTGTGGTCATGGCTTGTCGCCCCTGGCCGCCTCGACGGCGGCGATGAAGTCCTCCACCAACGCGTCGACGGAGGTGAAGCGCTAGGGCTGCTGCCGGCCACGCAGGTGGCAGTGGTCGCCCTTGCCTCGCTCCTTGTCGAACCCCACCACGCGGACACCGCCAACATGCGCACCCATGCCAGATGCTCGACGACGATATGCCCGACCGCTCACGCAGCGCCTGCGTCAGCCACCCGACGCCTTGCGTGCCGCCGCCTCCATCGCCAGCCTCCCCCAGGGCGTCATCGCGGCGGGCGACTCCAGCGCCTGCGCCGGCGCGCGCCAGAAGTTCATCGTCGTCTTCCTGCCCCGGGACTCGTAGACGAAAGGCTCGCTGCCGGCGGCCCGGAAACGCGCGTCGGTCGCCACATCGGTCTTCAGGTACAGCAGCTCGCCGACGACGATGGCGACGAAGAGCTCGTCCACGTAGACGCCGTGACCGCCGAACATCGCCCGCGTCCGCACCGCACCCAGCGGCGCGAGCAGCTCGGCGTACCAGCGCACCGCGTCCTCGCCGCGCGCGATGCGGTGCCCGGCGACGACCTCGTCACCCGGCCGCAGCCTGCCCGGCGGCCTCACCCTGCGCGGCACGAATCGCCCCCTTGGTACGGCAGCGCGCCCATTCAGCGCCAGACCTGTGCGTTCTCGCGCACGAAGTCCTCGAGGCTGCGCGGCGCGCGCCCGGTCAGCCGTTGCACGTCGCCGGTCGGCTGGTGGCCGAGCCCGCTGCGAACCAGCGGCCCGAGTGCCACCATCCACGACCGCAGCGGCTCGGGCATGCCCATACCCTGCAGCGCGGCGCGCGCAGCCTCGTCGTCGATCGGCACATAGGCCACCGGGCGGCCGATCGCCTGCCCGATCAACGCCATCGCCTGCGCATGCGTCCACGCGCGCGCGCCGGTCGGCGTATAGACCGCGCCGGCGTGCGCGGCCGGGTCGGCCAGCACCGCGTCGGCGCAAGCGGCGATGTCGTCGGCGTCGACCATCGCCTGCGCCACATCGGCGTGGGCGGCGAAGTAGCTGCCGGCGCGGATCATCGCCGCGCCGTAGGTCGCGTAGTTCTGCATGAAGCCCGCCGGCCGCAGCAGCGTCCACGCGATGCCGCTGGCCGCCACCGCGTCGTCGATGCCGCCTTGCACGCGCGCGAAGAGGTTGTCGCTGCCGGCGTCGGCGCCGATCGCCGAAAGCCGCAGCACGTGCCGCACGCCGGCCTCGCGTGCGGCCCGCAGCGCGCCCTGCGCCAGCGCCGGCTTGTCGGGCGCCAGCGGCAGCAGCAGGAAGAGCGAGTCGGCGCCGTCGAAGGCGCGCCTCAGCGCCGCCGGGTCGCGCAGGTCGGCCTGCCGGACCTGCGCCGCCGGCGCGCCCGGGACCTGCGCATCGGGCCGCGACGACAGCGCCAGCACGTCGGCGCCCTGCGCCAGAAGCCGCGCGCTGACGCGCCGCCCTACCGTGCCGGTGGCGCCGGTGACGACGATGCGACGGCTCATGCGCGTTCTCCAGCAATCGGTCGGGAACGATCAGCATACGCGCGGGAGCGCGTCGGGCGCATCCCATCGATCCCGCAGCAGCCATGCCGCCGGCTTGCGCGGGGCACGCCGCAGACCCGGGCTACCAGGACAGGCGCGCGACCGAGCCCGAATCGCTGGCCGTCAGCTCGAGCCGGAACCCCGCCGCCTCGAGCATCTCGCGTCGGAGCGCCCAGGCCGGGCTCGCGGGCGGCTCCGGGTCCTGCAGATGGCAGCTCAGCTGCGAGGCCTCGGCCGCCTTGCGCACGGCCAGCAGCGCGCGCTCGACCCACAGCCGCGGCGCGCGCGCCTGCGCCGACATCGCGTGCGCGTCCGCGGCGGCGACGATGCGCAGCGCCGGCGCTGCGCCGCGAGCCGGCAGCGCGCTGTCGATCGACCAGTCCAGCAGCAGCCCGGCCAGCGTGCGGCCGGCCGCGGCACCCGCTGCACCCCAGCCCGGGCGCACGGCATAGCCTGCGCGCTCGAACTCGCGCAGGCACTCCAGCGCGACCGGCTCGCCGGCCTCGCGCAGCAGCGTGGCCAGGAAGTCCGGCGCGTCGACTGGCGCGCCCGCCGGCACCGGCACCGGCGCCGGAAGTGGCGCCACCGCGGTGAACTCGCCGCGGCCAGCGGCGTCGACGATCGCCTGCTTGGCGCGGAACAGGATCCCGAGCAGGTCGGAGGACCTGCCCGCCAGGGCACGGGCGGCGGCGGCGTCGAAGCTCATGGGTGGGCGATGCGGTGCGGGGTCTTGCGGCTGGCGGGGCGGCGCAGCCGACCGCACGCACGGCGCGGCCCGGGGCGAGGGGCCGGCCTGCGGCGGCGAGAGCTGCACACGGGGTTTCGGCCGGCACGCCGGGCAGTTGAAGGCGGTGGCGGCGGCATCGCGTCAGGCGTCACGCAGGCGGGCGCGCGACGGGTCAGCCGGCGAGAGGGCAGGCGGGCAATCCGCCGGCCGGCGGGCGGGCGGGCGAATGATCGGACGGCTTGCTGGCGGCCGTATGGACCACCGGCCAGCGCGTGAACGGATGATCCGACGGCCTGCGGACGATCCGATGGCCTGCCCGTGGCCGCCCTGCGCCGCCGGCTCAACGGCGCGCCTCGCGCTCGACACGCGCCTGCGCGATCTGGGCGTCGAAATCGGCTTCGCTCAACCGTTTGAGCGCGCAGAAGTTGGCCTTGGCCAGCGGGCTGGACTCCCACGCACGCAGCAGCAGGGCGCGCTCGCGCTGGGCCTCGTCGGCGGGCATCGGCGCATCGGCTGGCGCGTCGGCCGGGCGCGCGGCGCGGGGCTGCCGGCGCACGTCCGGCATCGGCCTCGTGGGCTGCGCCGCGGACGCAGCGCGATCGGATCGACCCGCGCTTGCCGCGCGTTCGCCACCCTCGGTGCGCGCAGGGCGACCCTCGTGGCCATGAGGGTCGCTGCGTTCGGCGCGGCGTTGGCCGGCAGCGCCATCGCGGGTAGCGCCGGGGACGTTCTGCACCCCGTGGCCGGGCCGGCCGGCCGCGACGCCGCGCGGGCCGCGTTCGCGCGGCTCATGCCGAGCGCCGGGTCGAGCGCCGGGGCCAGCCCCGCGCCCTGCATCGCGGCCGTCCCGATGCCGGGGCGCGACGATGCGGACGGGCATGTCGCCGGTCGGTGCCGCCGCGGTAGCGCCGTCCGCAGCTGCTGGCATCGCGGCGGCATCGGCCAGCGCAGCGGCAGCTGCATGCGCCGGCCTCGGCGCGCCGCGCGCGGCAGCGCGCCGCGCCTGCACGACGGCGCGCCGGCGCGCCAGCTCGGCCGTGGCCGCGTCGCGGTGCTCGGGCGCGATCTCGCCCGACGGCTGGCCGTCGAGGTCGAACCTCGTCGGCGAAGCCAGCAATGCCTTCAGGTACGCCGTGCTCGTCGTGTGCCGATGCAGGAACGCCGACAGCGCCTTGCGCGTGAACTCGCCCGGCGCGCGCTGCTGGATGTCGGCCTGGATGCGCAGCTTGAGCGGGCGCGGGGCGCCCGCCGAGAACAGGGCCGGGAAGTGCGACGCGAGCCGCTGCGCGACGTCGACCGCGGACGCGCCAGCCACGTCGGCAGCCTCCGCCCGCTCCTGGCCGGCGGTGGGCGGCGCGGGCGCGGCGGGCACTGCCCCGGCGCCCGTGGCCTCGCTGCCCCCAACGGCATGCGCCGTCGGATCGGGCGCCTGCGCGTGCACGGGATCGGCATCCTTCGGGTGGGTCATCTCGGTATCGCCAGCTCGACTTGGAAGTCGGGAATCCGGCAAGGCCGGCGGGACGCATTGTGCGGCAGCGCCATCCGATGAGCCGTCGCGTGGCGCGCCCGCCGCAGCGGCCATCGCGCGAACCGATCCGTTCGGCGCGCAGCGCTTGCGGCCCGGCGCCATGGCGCCCGCAGTGCGCGCAATCAGGTCAAACCCTATGTCACGATTTCTTACATGTGAACGCATCGGCTTCCACGGCCATCGGCCAAGTCCCTGTCAGCAATGAGGAGTCTGCAATCGGCACGTTCTTTGCGTGCGCCTTCGTCGCGTGGAGCCTGCGTTTCGGACCGCTGCCGGCTCGCGTCGTGGGCCTGCCACTTGCCCTGCATCGATCCACCTCATGAGGAACGAGATGTCCAAGATCACGAGTCACTTGTGCCGGGCGGCGCGCAGCCTCCCGGCCGCATTCGCCCTCGCAGCCTGCGCGGGCGGCGCGCAAGCCATCACCGTCTTCGAGCAGGACGTCAGCACCGCGATCGACCGCGGCATCGAATGGCTCGCCAACAACGGCGCGTTCAACAACCCCAGCAGCGCGGGTGACGCGCACGGCCTGCCGATGCTCGCCTTGCTGGAAAAGCGCGCCAGCGGCAACCCCAGCGACCCGCCGCAGGGCTATGACGGCGCCAGCGCGACCGACCAGGGCAGGCTGCGCAGCGCCGCCGCCTACATCCTCGACTATGTCAACGAGAGCAGTTTCTACGCCTACCGCGACGGCAACTTCATGTTCGCGCTGTCCGAATATGCGCGCACCGGCGGCCCCGACAAGAGCGTCCTGGCGCCGGGGAATGTGGACTACCAGACGATCAAGGAGGCGATGAATGCCCTGGTCGACCGCACGGTGGCGAACCAGCGCACCCTGGCCACGACCGGGTCCGCCGATCCGGCCCGGTGGGGCTACTGGTGCTACGTCAACGCGGGCTGCGAGGATTCGTCGACGACCCAGTTTGCCGCCGCCGGCCTCGCGGCCGCCAAGGCCTTCTACACCTCGGGCAAGAGCGGCGACGGCGGCGCCTGGGCAGATGCGGCCCGCGTCGCGGCGATCGACGCCGCACTCGCGCTCGTGCGCACGGCCTACGAGCTCAATGCGGCCACCGGCTCCGACAACGGGAGCTGCAACGTGCTGACCGCCACCGAACGCGGCCACGGCTACAACTCACCCCCATCAGGGTACAAGCCCTCGCTGCAGCAGACCGCCTCGGGCATCTATATCCAGCTCTTCGGCGGCGCCAACGTCAATTCGCCGCGGGTGCAGAACTACCTGGAGTGGCTGCGCAACCGCTACCGCTGGCAGGATCTGGACTCGATGGGCAACTTCTGGTCAGGCGCGTCCTACTGGTACTACTTGTGGAGCTCGTTCAAGGGCATGGAGCTGATGCGCAACGCCGGCATCGCGCCCAACCCGGGCAATATCGGCCCCGACGACCTGGGCATCTTGCCACCCGCCGCAGCACCGGCCTGCCCGCAGCGCCAGGACCGCAAGCTGCCCGCGTCGTACGCGCGCGTGCCATCGTTCGGCGCGGGTGCCGCGGGTATCTACGGTGACTACCCCGCGGGCCAGTATTTCGACTACGCGCACCAGATCATCGGCCACCAGTGCTGGGACGGCAGCCTGCCGGTCAACGGCAATGACGGCTACTTCCAGTGCAACGGCGCGCCAGGCGCTTGGAACGCCTATTCGCTCCAGTCCTACGCGCTGCTCGTGCTGCAGCGTGCAACCGGCGGCGCCTGCGTCGACTCCGACGGGGACGGGGTCTGCGACGACGTCGACAACTGCCCGAGCAGGCCGAACGCGGATCAGGCGGATAGCGACGGCGACGGCGTCGGCGATGTCTGCGACAACTGCCCGCGCAACGCCAACCCGGGTCAGGAGGACAGCGACGGCGACGGCATCGGCGACGCCTGCGACATCGCCCGCTGCGACATCGACAAGGACGGCGACATCGACAAGGTCGACCTGAGCGCGATCAGCCGCGCCAGGGGCAAGACCGTGCCGCCGCTGGATCCGGCCTACGACTCGGACGGCAGCGGGACGATCACGCCGAACGACGTCAAGGTCTGCATCCCGCAATGCACGCGGCCGAACTGCGCGACCCAGTGAACCCTCTCCCCGCGGGCCCGCACGGCCCGCGGGGAGGCCAGGCCCCCTTCTTTCGCATCATCGGAGAACTCGCATGAGAAACCTCACCAAAGCCCTGGGCGGACTGGTTGCCGCGATCGCGCTGGCGCTGCCGGCGCAGGCCGCGACCGTCTCGTTGACCGACCTGCTCGGTGGCGACAGCATCATCGCAGGCGACAAGCTTTTCGACAGCTGGTCGGTTGCGTACTACGACAGCAGCGATCCTTTGCGCACATTCGATTCCGACAACATCGACATCACCTCGCTCGACGATGGCGGCGACAACCCGGGTCCGGGTTTGAGTTTCGGCGTGTCGAACGGCGAACTGACCATCACCGGGGATGGCACCTACGCCTACGTCGACCTGACCTTGAGTTTCCGCGTCTCGGTGCTGCCCGGCGCGGGCAAGCTGATCAAGGACAACTCGCTGTCGCTGAGTGCCGGCTTGGTCACGAACGCGGGCGACAACGGCGTCTACATCAACGAGGTCATCGGAACCTCGGAGGGCGGCGACGATCTCGGCGAGAAGGAGATCGAGTTCAGCTACCTGGATGGGTCGCTGGGAGGCTCGGGGCTGATCCTGAATCCTTTTGACTCTGCCACGTTTGCACCCCAAAGTGAGGTCTGGGTGACGAAGAACATTCTCGTCTGGGCCACGGGCGAAGACGAGACAGCCCAGCTCGCAGGCTTCGATCAGCGTTTCTCGCAGCAGTCGGTCCCCGAGCCCGGATCGCTGGCGCTGGTCGCGCTCGCGCTTGCCGGCCTCGGCATGGCTGCGCGCCGGCGCGGCTGAGGCGCTCCACTTGCGGCGCGCCCGGTCGGCGCGCCGAGTTCCCCGACGGCGGCCCGCGTGGCCGCCGTCGTGCTTCTCGTCGACGACCCGCGGTCAGGTGCAGGCGTCCCTGCGCCCTGCCGTTGCGCAGCATGGCCGCACGAGCCCTGGCCGCCCGCACCTGTCCGGGGGATGTCGGCGCGCTTTACACATGACAAGCTCACCGACAAGGCCGCTTCAACAAGGCATTGATCGCACTGAGGTTATTGGTCGCGGCACGCAATGTGCTTTGCAGTCTGCGAGACCTCTCGCAAGCGGACGCAATCGGTCTGCGGCTGCGACGCGGAAGCGGCCCGCCTGCGCGGCCGACATGCTCGATTCGAGATCGGTCTTCGGCCCTTCCGAGATTGAACCGACGGAGAGACACGATGAGACACATCACTTCCCGACTCGTCCTGGCAGCGGCCCTCGCCGCCTGCGCGAGTGGCGCGCAGGCTGACTACGCCGCCTTCAAGGCCGACGTCAACGCCGCGATCGACGCCGGGCTGGCGTATTCGCGCGCCAACAGCTACTTCACCGCGATCGCACCCGGGTCCTACGGTCCGGGTAACGGACTTGCGCTGCTGACGCTGCTGGAAAAGGAGACCATCCCGGCGGGCTACAACGGCCTCGACGCGGGTGACAAGGTGCTGGCACAGAACGCCGCGTGCATCCTCATCGACAGTCCCACCTTCGGCGATCGAGGCGGCTTCTACTCGTACTACGACGGCCAGGTCCTGATGGGCCTGTCGGTCTACCTGGACACTGGCGGGCCGGACGAGCCCGCGGCGTCGGCCGGATTCAACTGCGCCGGCCGTTCGGCCCGGCAGACGATCGACAAGGTCGTCGATCGCGCCCTTCTGGCTCAGTCGCCCGAAGCGCCCGCCGCCTTCGGTCGAGGTGGTTACTGGGGCTACTCGGGCTACGGATACGACTCGTCGACGACGCAGTTCACGATCGCCGGGCTGGCAGCTGCCAAGGGCTTCTATGCTTCGCAGGGTGAATCCATCGACAAGAACCGGTTGCCGCTGATCACGGCCGCCCTCGACAAGACCTCGCTGGCCTATTCGTTGAACGGGAAGGCCAATGCCGGCGGGCAGTTCGATACCTGCGGCGCAGGCTGCTTCGGGCACGGATACCAGTCGAGCTACGGCGCCGGAAGCAACAGCTCGCAGCAGACTGCTTCGGGGACCTGGAACCAGCTCGCCGGGACGGGCAAGAACGTCAACGACGGGTCGATCCAGGGCTATCTGCGCTGGCTGCAAAATGCCTACAGCCACACGACGAATATCCGACCTGATTCCTGGCCCGAGGCCTATTTCTACTACCTCTGGTCCTCGTCCAAGGCCTACAACATCATCCAGGGCGCCGGGGTCCCGCTGGCGGGCGGGAATATTGGCCCGGACGCCATGGGCACGCTGCCGGCCGTCGCGGGTCGCCAGGTGAACCGCGACCCGCTAGTCGACACCCGGCCACCGGCTCGCGGCGCTGGGGGCGCCGGCTACTACGCCGGAACGCCGACCGGCTGGTATTACGACTACGCGCATCGGCTGATGTCGCTGCAGAACGCCGCGGGTCTGTTCCCGAACCCGAACGGCACGTGGTCGATCTCGGCGGATCACTCCTACGCCATCCTGGTCCTGCAGCGCTCGATCGGTGGTGCCTGTACCGACAACGATCAGGACGGCGTGTGCGACAGCGTCGACAACTGCCCGGCCACGCCCAACCCCGGCCAGGAAGACGCGGACGGCGACGGCGTCGGCGACGCCTGCGACAACTGCCGGGATGTGCCCAACGCGGACCAGGCCGACACCGATGGCGACGGTACCGGCGACGCCTGCGAGCAGGCCCCGATCCCGCGCTGCGACGTCGACAAGGACGGCGATATCGACAAGATCGACCTGAGTGCGATCAGCCGCGCCAGGGGCAAGACCGTGCCGCCGCTGGATCCGGCCTACGACGCGGACGGAAGCGGGACGATCACGCCGAACGACGTGAAGACCTGCATCCCGCAGTGCACGCGTCCGAACTGCGCGAGCTAGCGACGCATCCCCCGCGGGCCCGGTGGGCCCGCGGGGAAACAGGATCCCCGCCTCTTGACCTGCAGGAGAACCCGAATGAAGACCGTGACCAAAGCCCTGGGCTCACTGGTGGCCGCGATCGCGCTGGCGCTGCCGGCGCAGGCCGATCCCGTTTCGTTGACCGACCTGCTCGGCGGCGACAGCATCATCGCAGGCGACAAGCTGTTCGACAGCTGGTCGGTCGCCTTCTACGGCAGCAGCGATCCTTTGCGCACATTCGATTCCGACAACATCGGCGTCACCGCACTCAACGATGGCGGCGACGACCCGGGACCGGGGCTCAGTTTCGGCGTGTCGAACGGCGAACTTGACGTCGTCGGGGATAACCTCTTCGCCTATCTCGACCTGACCTTGAGTTTCCGCGTCTCGGTCCTGCCAGGCGCGGGCAAGCTGATCAAGGACAACTCGCTCACGCTGACCGAGGGCCAAATCCAGGCGATTGGCGACAACGGCTTCTACATCCGCGAGACCATCGGCACGACGGAGGGCGACGACGACCTGGGCGACAAGGAGGTCGAATTCAGTTGGCTCGACGCATCGCTCGGCGGGACAGGCTTGACACGCAATCTCACGGATTCGGCCGACTTCGCGCCCCAGAACCAGATCTGGGTCACGAAGAACATCTACGTCTGGGCTACGAGCGACCAGGAACTGGCGAGCCTGCGTGGCTTCGAGCAGCGCTTCTCACAGGTCCCCGAGCCCGGATCGCTGGCGCTGGTCGCACTCGCGCTCGCCGGCCTCGGCGCCGCGGCGCGCCGCCGGCACTGAGGCAAACCCTGGCGCGCCCGATCGAGGGCGCGCCGCGTTCCCCGGACGGCGGCCCGTTTGGCCGCCGACGCTTTTGTCGGCGGCGACGCAGCCGCTGACTCAGCTCGCCGTCCACCCCGAGATCGCCACCACCGGCACGATCGTCGTCTCGGCGTAGGGCTCGAACGGCGCCTGCAGGCGCCGCACCGTGTCGAGGTCCGGCGCCTCCATCAGCGTGTAGTTGTGCGACTGGTCGGCCGCCGCCCATTCGCCGAGCAGCTTCACGCCGGGCGGGATGGCGGCGTAGAAGGCCTTGGCCAGCGTCGCCATCTCGGCGAACTGCGCGGCGCTCAGGCCGCTGCGGGTGCGGTTGGTCAGCATGAACAGCATCGGCAACTCTCCTCGGCCCGTAGCAGGCTTGGCTCGGTGGCTCCATTGTCCCGCGCTGCAGCCCTGGGGCAAGTCGTGACGGCTTCAAGATTCGCAGCGGCACGACACCAGGCGCTGCAGCGCAGGCATGCAAGCGCCCGGCAGGCCTCGGCCGGATCTAGGCGCGCCACTCCGCCGGCATGTCTGGCCGTCGGCATGCACGATCGGCCAAGACAGGCGAACTTTCGTGGCTGGCTTGGCACAGCCCCCCGATTCGATGTTCCCTGACTGCGGCCATTTCCTTATCATGACGGGCGCGAGGCTCGGCGAGCACCCGCGTTGAACATGCCACCTGGATTGACCGGAGGGAATCGAATGCCCAGTTCATCACGTCTCAGCCGCCGTGCGGCGTATGCGGCCGCGCTAGGTGTGGCTCTTGCCACTGGTGCGGGCACGGCGAGCGCGCTGACGCCGTTCCAGCAGGATGTCGCGACCGCGATCGACCGCGGGCTCGAGTGGCTTGCCGTAAACGGTGCCTTCAACAACCCGAGTTCTGCCGGCGACGCATCCGGGCTGCCGATGCTCGCACTGCTCGAGAAGCGCCCCAGCGGCGATCCCAACGATCCTCCGCAGGGCTACATCGGCGCGAACGTGACGGACAAGGGGCGCCTGCAGGATGCCGCCCGCTACATCCTGGACCGCGCCAACGAAACGAGCTTCTATGCCTACCGCGACGGCGCCTGGATGTTCGCATTGTCGGAGTATGGCCGCACCGGCGGGCCCGACAAGAGTACGCTGGCGCCGGGAAACGCGGACTACCAGACGATCAAGCAGGCGATGGATACCCTCGTCGATAGGGCACTGGCCAACCAGCGGTCGGCGGCCACGGGCTACGCCAACCCGGCGAATCAGGGTTACTGGTGTTATACGAATCCTGGCTGCGAGGACTCGTCGACGACCCAGTTCGCCGCTGCAGGGCTCGCGGCGGCCAAGACCTTCTACACCTCGGGGAAGAGTGCCGACCAGCCGTTCGCGGATCCGATCCGCGCGGCCCAGATCGACGCCGCGATGGCGATGACGAAGGCCGCCTACGAGCTCAATGCCGCCACGGGGTCCGACAACGCCGCCTGCAACGTGCTGACCGACACCGAACGGGGCCATGGCTACAACTCGTTCCCGACCTCCGGCTACAACCCGTCGCTGGCACAGACGGCTTCGGGCATCTACATCCAGCTCTTCGGCGGCGCCAACATCAACAGCCCGATGGTTCAGAGCTACCTGGAGTGGATGCGCAATCGCTATCGTTGGCAGGATCTGGATAGTCTAGGCAACTACTGGTCCGGGCAGTCCTATTGGTATTACCTGTGGAGCTCGTTCAAGGGCATGGAACTGCTCCGGAAGTCCGGGCTCCCGCCCGCTCCGGGCAATCTCAGCGCGGAGTCGCTCGGCAAGCTTGCGGCGGCGGATGCACCGGCCTGCATGGTGCGCCAGGAGAACAAGGACCCCGCGCTCGTCACACGTCCGGCCAGCTTCGGCGCAGGTGGCGCCGGGTTCTATGCCGGCTCGCCCGTCGGCCAGTATTTCGACTATGCGCACCAGATCCTGACCCACCAGTGCTACGACGGCAGCCTGCCGATCGCCGGCACGGATGGCCGCTTCGCATGCAACAGCGCTCCTGGGCGCTGGAATGACTACTCGGCGCAGTCCTACGCGCTGTTGGTCCTGCAACGATCGGTCGGCGGCGGATGCGTCGACACGGATCGCGATGGGGTCTGCGACGTCGACGACAACTGCCCCGCGAAAGCCAATCCGGACCAGAAGGACAGCGACGGGGATGGCATCGGCGACGTCTGCGATCAGGTCAGTGTCGCGCGCTGCGACGTCGACAGGGACGGTGATGTCGACAACAACGACCTCAACCAGATCAGCCGTGCCCGTGGCCAACGCGCTCGGGGCTCCGACGACCCGCGCGATGGCGACGGCGACGGCAGGATCACCTACAACGACGTCACGGTCTGCAAGGGCCAGTGCACGCGGACCTATTGCGCGGTCCAGTAGTACGCCTGACCCGCATCGGCTCGGCAGGCTCGGCGCAGTCCTGCCGGGCCCGCGCGGCGCTCACAAGGGCCCGTTGTCGGGACGCGGCCGGGTACTAGGTGCGCTGCGCGTGTTCAGCCGGCCTCGGCCTCCCGCCGACGACCCGCTGGCAATGGCGGTCGAGTGGCGCCGACATCGGTGCCAGACCGCTGCGGTCCCCGCCGAGGCCGACCGTGCCCCGACCCTTTCGCGTCATGCACGGTTCGCGCCGGCGCCGTAACCCGGTGCCCGCGCTCCCGCCCCTGCATGACGTATCGTGTACGGTTGTCGCGAGGGCTGAACTCGCGTCCAGGTCAATGCGTCCATCTGCGAACCTGCCTGCCGGTTTCGCCTGACGATCGCCCACCGCGGGTGGTCGAGGCCGCATCAGGGAAGCGGACGACATGAACGGTCTCCTGGCCAGTTTCGTGATGGATGCCCGTCGACGATTCATGCGATGCAGATACCGTACGCCGTGCAACGTACACCGTGCCCGATCGACAACTGCCCACAGGAGCGGATGCAATGACCTCGTTGACCGGCTCGCCGGCGCTCAAAGTCCAGGTGATGTGCGAAGGCATCCGCTATACGCCGGCGCTGGCCGCGGCGGCGGCGCACTCGATGCCGAACTACTACCCCTACCGCTTCAAGGAGGGCGAGCCGGACCCGACCGGGCGCGGCATCGCCACCATCCCCTACCTGATCAACCTCGGCGACGGCACCGAGATCCGCATCCTCGGCAACGGCGACTCGCCGTGGCATGTCGAGGGCAGCCGCGACGCCGGCTACCGTCTGGTCGACGACCGCGACGGCCGCAGCCTGCCGGTTGCGTTCGAGCCGCTGCGGCCCTGGCAGTCGGGCCAGACCCGCGATGGCATGCCCTACGCGCAGGCCGGGGTGTCGACGCACGGCGACATGCTGGTCGTCAACGTCGCCCCGGGCTGCGAGTATTTCCTGCACAAGCACGACGGCCGGTCGATGCGCTGCAGCTTCTGCGCCTACGGCGCGCCTGACGAGCGCACCAAGCACCTGGGGCAGGTGACCGGGCAGGTCCAGATCCCGCAGGCCACGCTGGAGCGCATGGCCGAGGCGATGGACGCGGTGATCGAGCAGGCCGGGGTGCGACATATCTACCTCGTCGGCGGCTCGCTGACCGACTGGCGTGCCGAGGGCGAGCGCTTCCTGCAGCTGGCGCGCTTCGTCAGGCAGGCCAACCGGCGCCGCATCCCGGTGGCGCTAGGCTCGGGCGCGCTGCCCGACGACCAGCTGGCGCAGTTTCACGCCGAGGGACTGGTCGAGCATGTCTGCTTCAACCTCGAGATGTGGTCCGAGCCTCTCTTCAGCCGCATCTGCCCCGGCAAGGCGCGTTATGTCGGTTACGAGCGCTGGATCGCCTCGCTCGAGACCGCGGTGCGCCTTTGGGGGCGCGGCAACGTCTACTCGGCGATGGTCGCCGGCATCGAGCTCGACCCCGAGCACGGGCTGGAGTGGCAGGACGCCGCGCGCATCGCGCTGCAAGGCGCCGAGGACCTGTGCCGGCGCGGCATCGTCCCGATCTATTCGCTGGTCTGGCCGTCGGGCGGGCGCCAGCGCCCCGACTATCACGAACGCATCCGCGCCTATTTCGAGACCCTGACCGAAGGCTACGCTGAAATCCGCCGCCGCCACGATCTCGCGGTGGCCGACAGCTTCATGTGCCACCGCTGCGCCTACATGCAGCTCGAATGCGACGTCGACCGCGTCGCCGAGGCGACGGCGGCATGAACCGACACCGGACCCGATTCCAGCGCGCGAGCCAGCCCGTGAGACGCGGGGTGCAGCCATGAATGCGCCGGCCGCCCTGCCCGACCCGGGCGCGATCATGCGGCTGAGCACCGCGTTCTGGGACAGCCAGACGCTGCTGACCGCCGCCCGCCTGAGGCTCTTCGACACGCTGGCCGACGGCGCGCGCGGTGCGGACGAGGTGGCGGCGGCGCTCGGGCTCGATGCGCGCGCGACCGCGCTGCTGATGCGCGCGCTCGCCGGGCTCGGCCTGCTGCGGCCCGAGGGCGATCGCTTCGCCAACACGCCCGAGGCGGCGACCTTCCTCGTCAGCCGCAGCCCGGGCTACATGGGCAACGTGATCCGCTACAGCGACCAGCTCTACGCCACCTGGGGCGAGCTGGAACAGGCGCTGCGCAGCGGCCGCCCGGCGCTGGCGGCGCAGACCTATCTCGGCGACGATCCGGCGCGAACGCGCGCCTTCGTCGTCGCGATGCACGAGCGCGCGCAGGGTATCGCGCGCGCGCTGGTCGGCGTGCTCGACCTCGCGGGGCGGCGGTCGATGCTCGATGTCGGCGGCGGCCCCGGCACCTATTCGGTGCTGCTGACCGCGCGTTTTCCGGGGCTGCGCGCCGAGGTCGTCGAGCTGCCGGGTGTGGCCGCGGTGGCGCGCGAGCTCGTCGCCGAGGCCGGCGCCGCCGACCGCGTCGCGGTGCGCGACGGCGACTACCGCAGCGCGGACTTCGGCCATGGCCACGACGTGGTGCTGATGTCGGGCATGTTCCACCGCGAGACGCCGGCGGCCTGCCGCGACCTGATCGCGCGCGCCGCGGCCTGCCTGGCGCCGGGCGGGCTGCTCGTCGTCAGCGACGTCTTCACCGACGAGGGCGGCGCCACGCCGGCGTTCGCGGCGCTGTTCGGGCTGAACATGATGCTGACCGCGCCCGACGGCGGGGTGCACGCCGACGCCGACGTGCGGCGCTGGATGGAGGCCGCCGGGCTGCGCGACATGCGCGTGCAGCCGCTGCCGCCGCCGATGCCGCATCGCGTCGTGACGGGGGTCAGGCGGTGAGGCGGCGCGTGGTCGCGGGTTGTCCGGCCGACGGCGCGGCCGCGTCGGCGCGGCGGCGGATCGGGGCCGGCCTCATCGCGGTAGCCGCCGCCTTGCCGGCCTGGGCGCAGGCGCCGGCTCCGGCCGCCGCGCAGGCTCCGGTGCCAGCCGCGGCGCAATCGGACGGCACCGCGCCGGCGCCGGAGCTGAAGCCGTTGGGCGGCGACCGCTACCAGATCGGCCGCATCGTCGTCGACAAGGCGGCGCGCCACTTCACCGTGCCCGGGCGCGTGCATGCCCTCGGCGAGCCGCTCGAATACCTCGCCACGGCACCGGGTGGCATGAAGGCCTACGAGGCGCTGTTCGAGCTCGACGCGCGCGGCACCGCGTTCAACCTCGCCTGCATCCTGATCGGGCTGGAGCGGCGGCCCGGAGCCACCCCATGGGAGGGCCGCGAGCCAGGCCGGCGCATCGACGGCATGCGCGTGCGGCTCACCCTGGCCTGGGGTCAGGGCGCGCTGCGCAAGGAGGTCCCAGCGGCGCGGGCGCTGCTCAACGACGACGCCAGCGTCGAGGCGGACAAGGTCGAGTGGGTCTATATCGGCGCGCCGGCGTCCGATCTGCACGGCCGATTCATGGCCGAGGAGACCGGCACGCTGATCGGCTTCATCCACGACGCCAACAGCATCATCGAGTCCGCCACGCCGATCGGCATCGGCGCCTACGGCTCGGTGCGCGGGCACGCGATGCTGCCGCCCAAGGGATCGCCGGTCGAGCTGATCGTCGAGGCGTTGGGCAGCGGACGCTGACGAGCGGGTGGTGATGGCATGGCGCGCGCTCGCGCTGGTCCTGGCGGCCCTGCCGGCGCTGGCCGCCCTCGGTGCGCTGGCAGGCGACACCCAGCCCTCCGCCCAGCGCGTGACGATTGCCGCCACGGCGGGCCTGCTGGCCCCGTTGCTGTGGCCGGGCACCGGGCCGAGCGCCGCCCGCACCGGGGCGACGGTGCTCCTGTGGTCGGGTGTCGCGGCCGGCGCCGCCGTGCTCGGCATGACGGCCCTAGGCGACCTGCGACGCGCAGGTGCCGGTATCCTGCCGACCGGCGCCATGCTGTGGCTGCTGCTGCTGGTCACCCATGCCGGGGCCGCTGCGATCGAGTTGCATGCGCGGCGGGCGGGCGTGCGAGCGGCGCAGGCGCGCGAACTAGGCGGCGGCGTGGCGGCCCTGGTGCTGGCGCTGCTGGCAAGCCTGCCGCTGTGGGCAGGTCCCGCCGCCGAGGCGCTGTCCAGTCGCCTTCCCGGCCTCGCCGAGACTGTGGTCGGCGCCAGCCCGCTCACCCACCTGGCCCTGGCCAGCGGCAACGACCTGCTGCGCAACCAGTGGTTCTACCAGCACGCCAACCTGGCTGCGCTGCCCGTCACCTATCCACGGCCGGCCGCGGTCGCCTGGGCCTACGCCGCCGTGCTGCCGCCGCTCGTTTGGGCGACATGGGCGCTGCAGCGCAGGCTCCTGCGCGCGCCCGCTTCGACCTCCACCAACCCTGACACGGAGAACACCCGATGCTGAATCGACGCCAACTGCTGATCCTGCCGGCCGGCCTGGCGCTAGGATCGCCCTGGGCCCGCGCCAACGAAAGGCTGGACCCGGCGCTGCGCGAGCGCGCGCGGCGCGGCGTGGACGCCGGCTTGCACTACCTGCGCGGCCAGCAGGGCGAGGACGGCTCGGTGCTGCGCTCCGTCGGCATCACTGCGCTGTCGCTGCGCGCGTTCCTCGAGAGCCACCGCGGCTACAACGAGGGCGACGGGCCCCTCATCACGCGCCAGGTCGAGTTCCTGCTGTCGAAGGCGCGCCCGGACGGGTCGATCTCGGAGTCGCTGCAGAACACCAGCTACAACACCGCGGTGGCGATGAACGCGCTGGCGGCGACCAAGAACCCCAAGTACAAGCCGGTGCTCGATGCCGCGCGCACCTTCCTGATCAAGCACCAGATCGACGAGGGCGAGGGCTACAAGCCCGACCACCGCTACTACGGCGGCATCGGCTACGGCGGCGACGAGCGGCCCGACATGTCCAACGTGTACCTCGCGATCGAGGGGCTGAAGGCGGCGGCCACCGACCCCCAGGACCCCGTCTGGCAGAGGGCACTCGTATTCGTCAGCCGCTCGCAGAACCGCAGCGAGAGCAACGACCAGGCCTGGGCCGGCAACGACGGCGGCTTCATCTACATGCCCGGCTGGAACCCGCCGGAGTTCGACAACGGCCTGGGCTCCTACGGCGGCATGACCGCCGCCGGCCTGCTGAGCCTGCTGTTCGCCGGTGCGGACAAGAACGACCCCCGCGTGCAGGCGGCGTACAAGTGGATGACGGCCAACTTCACGCTCGACGTCAACCCGGGCACGGCCAAGAGGCACGGCATCTTCTACTACTACAACGCACTGGCCAAGGTCTTGCACGCCTACGGCGAGGACAGCTTTGTCGACGGCCAGGGACAGCGGCGCAACTGGCGCAACGAGCTGGCGCAGAAGCTGCTGAGCCTGCAGGCGCCGGACGGCAGCTGGGCCAACCCGGACTCGCGCGCGTGGTGGGAGGACCGGCCGCAGCTCGTCACCGCGTGGTCGGTGATCGCACTGGAGCACGTATACCGGTGACCGCGACCCGGCCGCGCCGGCGCGCCGCAGGCGCCCGAGGCGCCGGCCCGGCGCGCCCGATCGTGGCCTGGCTGCTGGCGGCGGCCGCTGTGCTGGCGCCAGCGGCGGCGCAGGCCGCTTCGGCCGCGGCAACGCTGGACGCCGAGCCAGCCTGGCGGGGCTGGTCGCGCCCCGGCCGAACCACCGAGGTCGACCTGCGCATCGCCGGCGGCAGTGCCGCCCGCGCCACGTTCGACGTCGTCGCCGGCGCGCAGTCGCTGCATGGCACGGTCGACCTCGTTCCCGGCCAGACGCTGCGGGTGCGGCTGCCGCTGCCGGCGGCGCGGCATATCGTGGCTGAACTGCAAGTCATGGGCGGCGCCGCGCTGCGGCGCGAGTTGACGCTGTCGTGGTCGGAATCACCGCTGCTCGCGGTCGCGCTGGCAGGCTCCGCCGGCGAAGCGGGCGGCAGCGGCGCCGCGGGCGAGGCGGGCAGCGACGGCAGCGCCGCCCTGGCCGCCGGGCCGGCGTTGCCGAGGTTCCATGCGATCGCGGTCGGTGCAGCCGACCTGCCACAACATGCCCCGGCATTCGCCAGCGTCGACGCGCTGCTCGTCGATGCGACGACGCTGGCCGCGTTGCAGCCGGCGCAGCTCGACGCGCTGCTCGGCCACGCTGCCGGCTGCGGCCGCATCGGCATCGTCGGCGCGGGCGAGGAATTGCAGCGGATGCTGCGCGATGCGGCGGGCTGCGGCGGCGCGGCGCTGGTCTTCGGCGCGACGGCCACGCAGGCCGTCGCCGCACTCGATGCAGCACTCGCGGCGCGGTTGCCGGCGGCGCTGCCGGCGACGACGCTGGACGCGCTCGCGCCGGCCGACCCGGGGCGCTGGCAACAGGCGGCCGCCGCGCTGGCGGTGGCGGCCGCGGTCTTGGCGCTGGCCGCGGTCTTCGCACCCGCGCTACCCGTTTTGTTGACGGTGGCCGCCGCCAGCGCCGGCGCCTTGCTGGGGCTGCCGCGCGCGCTGCCGCCGCTGCCCCAGCTCGTCGTCTGGGGCGAGGCCGATGCCGGGGCCGGGGTCGCGCGCTACCAGGCCTTGCAGCGCGTCGCCGGCACTGCGCGCGGCACGCTGCAGGTGCCGCTGCCGCGCCAGCTCGCGCCATCGGTGCGCGGCTGCGACGCCGGCATGCCGCTGCGGCTGACGCTCGGCGCGGCACGCGCGGGGACCGCAGCGGGCGCGGCGACACCCCTGGGCGCCGGAACGGGCGCGGTGGCGGTGGCGGCGGCCTTCGACACCAGGCTGCTGCAGCGAACGGCGCTGTGCTACGCGGGCCGCTTCCCGCTGGCGCGTGCGTTGGCGGTCGAGCCCGGCAGCGACGGCGCCGCGCGGCTGCGCAATACCGGCGCGCGCGAGCTGCCCGCCGGTCGAGTCGTCGCTGCCGGGCAGGTCCACGAGATGCCGACGCTGGCGCCCGGCTCGGCGGCGGCGCTCGCACCGGGGCGTGCACCGCGCGACGCCGTCGAGCGGCTGGCGCTGGCACGAACCCCTGCCGGCGGGGCGGCGGCGCTGTGGCCGTTGGAACTCGGCGGCGTCGAGGACCTGCCCGTCGACGCCAGCGGCTGGCTGCTCGTGCAGGCGTCCGTGCGATGAGGCCGGCCGAACCTGTCGCCGAGGCAGCAGCGGGCACGGCGCAGATCGCCACGCGGGGCCGCAGGTCGCTCGGCCGCAACGGGCTGCGCCTGGCGCTGGGCACCGGGATGATCACCGCGCTGCCAGTCGCGCTGTGGTGGCTGGGTGGAACGCGGCTGGCACTGGCGCAAGGGGCCGATACCGCGCGCGTCTCGGCCGTGGCGCTGCAACTGCTGTGGCTGCTGCGCGCACTCGGGCTGCCGCTGCTGGCGCTGCGCGTCGGGGCGCTGAGCGGCTGGGGGCCAGGGTCTGCCGCCGGGCTGGTCGCGCTGGCACCGGCATGGCCGCTGGCCGCGCTCGTGTGGTCGGCCAGCAGCGTGCCGGCGGCGTCGCTGCTGATCGCCGAGGGTCTGCTGGTCGGCGCCGCGCTCGTTCTGCCGCTGGCCGGCGCCGGGCTGAACCGCGTGTTGCAACGGACGTCGATGGCCGACGCGGCGGCAACGGCGGCGGCGGTCGCGCTGGCCGCCGCGGTGTGGGCCGGCGGCGCGGGTCTCGGCCCCTGGCCGCGCTGAATCAGCCTGGATCAGGCCGCGCCATCCTGCACCATGGCAGCGATCGACCCAGGGACGATGAACGCCGCCGCGTTGCCAGCGCCGCCCGGCACGCCGCCCTCCCCCGGCGCGCCCCCGCCAGCGGCCGGTGCTGGGGCGCGCATGCCCGAGTTCGACGCGCTGATCGCCGCGGTGCGACGCCGCCTGCGCCGCGAGCGGCTGCGCGACGCGCTGCGCCGCGCCTGCTGGACGACGGCGCTGCTGCTGCCGATGGCCGCCGCGCTGCATCTGGCGCTGCACGCGTTGCCGGCGGCTGGCGTCGCGGCGGCGGTCGCGATCGGCTGGACGCTGTGGATCGGTGCCGCCATCTCGCGCGGCGACAGCGATGCCGACTGCGCGCGTTGGGCCGACCGCCGTCTCGACGGCGCCTCGGCGTACGAGACGCTGCTCGAGCAGCGCGCGGCCGCCAGCGCCGCGCCGGCCCACGCCCGCCTGCAGGCCTGGGCCGCGGCGCGCGTGCCGCACAGCCTGCGGCAGCTGGCCGGCCTGCCCCTGCAGCCGGCGCTCGCGCGGCCGCTCGCGACGCTGGGCGTCGCCGCACTGCTGGGCGCCGTGCTGCTGGCCTTGCCGGGGCGAACGCCGAGCCAGGGGGCCGATTCCGCCCCGTCTCGTCCCGCACGGACGCCCCAGGCGCCCGAGGCCACAGCGCCCGAGGCGGTCTCGCCGCTTCTGGCCGCGCGGTCGGATCGATCGCTCGACGAGATCGCACGTGCGACGCGCGGTCTGGCGCGCAGCGCGCCGCGCGGTCGCCGCGACGACGAAGCGCCACGCAGCGGGTCCAGTGCCGCCCCGCGGCCGGACCCGTCGCGTGCCGACAGCGCCCCGCAGCGCGCCTCGACCGGGCCCGGAGATCCGGTGCCATCCGCAGCCGACGCGGCACGCGCCGCACCCGCACCGGCCGATGCGGCCTCGGCAACGGCGTCGACCAGGCCTGGACTTGCCGGCGCGACCGGCACGGACGCCGGCCGCAGCGCCGACGAACGTGCGGTGCTTGGCGCATCGCGCGCGCTGCCGGGGCTGCTGGACGTGCAAAGATCGCACCTCGGGCCGCGGACGGTCGATGCCGGCGCGCAGCAGGCGTCCGACGAGGCCGGCGAGCATTTCGACACCCTGCCGGCGGCGCCTTCGCTGCCGGCTTCTGCGTTGCGTGCGCCGCCGGCCGCCGCCCCGCCCGCCATTGCCGAGACCCGCATGACCCCTGCCGAAACGCACTATGTCCGCGCCTGGGCGCGTGCCCTGGGGCCGGCGCGATGAAGGCCGCCGCCGACCCCGAAGTGACGCCGGCGCAGCCGCAGCCGGCCGACGCCGACTTCGACGAAGCACAGCGAACGCTGGCGGCGCTGCAGTCGCTGCTCGCGCGCATCGTCGTCGGCCAGGACGAACTGGTCGCGCAGCTCGTCACCGCGGTCTTCGCCGGCGGCCATGTGCTGATCGAGGGCCTGCCGGGGCTGGGCAAGACGCACCTGGTCAAGGCGCTGGCGGCCGCGCTCGGGCTGCGCTGGGCACGCGTGCAGTGCACCCCGGACCTGATGCCGGCCGATATCACCGGCGCCGAGATCTACCTCGGCACGCCCGGGGGCGGGTCGGGGTTCGAGTTCCGCCGCGGGCCGGTCTTCGCGCAGCTGGTTCTCGTCGACGAGGTCAACCGCGCCACCCCGCGCACGCAGGCGGCGCTGCTGGAGGCGATGCAGGAGCGCCAGGTCACGCACGCCGGCGTGGCGCACCCGCTGCCCAGCCCGTTCGCCGTGATCGCGACCCAGAACCCGATCGAGCTCGAGGGCACCTACCCCTTGCCCGAGGCGCAGCTCGACCGCTTCATGTTCAAGCTGCTGATGCCGTTCCCGGCGCGCGATGCGCTGCGCGCGGTGCTCGACGTCTCGCTCGACGAAGAGCCGGCCGACGCCGTCGCGCCGCTGACCGACGCCGCCGGCGTGCAGCGGATCGTGGCGCTGGCGCGCGAGGTGCTGCTCGGGCAGCGCTGCAAGGATGCCGCGGTCGATCTGGTCGTCGCGACGCAGCCGGTCGATGCCGCCGCCGCCGACGACCCGCGCCGGCATATCCGCTACGGCGCCAGCCCGCGCGCGCTGCAGTCGCTGGTGCGGGCGGCGCGCGTGCGTGCGCTGATGGCCGGGCGCGTGCATGTCGATATCGACGACCTGGCCGCGGTGGCGCTGCCGGTGCTTCGCCACCGCGTGCTGCTGCGGCTGGAAAGCGAGCTCGACGGGGTGTCGGTCGACGCCGTGCTCGCCGAGGTGCTGCGCGCGTGGCGCACGCGGGCCTGAGCCGGCGCGCCGCGGCCGCGCCACTGGCGCCGCGCGCCAGCGTGGCCGGCCGCGCCGGCGAAGCGGCTGCGTTGACGCTCCCGGCCGAGGCCGAGCTGCGCGCCTTCGCGCACGCGGCGGCGCACCTGCTCGTCGAGCGCGTGCCGCGGCTGCAAGGCGCGCGCGCGGTGTCGCGCCGCCCCGGCGTCGGCCTGCAGACGCTGGACCATCGCGACTACGTCCCCGGCGACGAGGTGCGCCATATCGACTGGCGCCAGAGCGCACGCGCGCGCCGGCCGATCGTGCGCCGCTACGAGTCCGAGTCGGTCGGCGACTGGACGCTGCTGCTCGACGCCAGCTCGTCGATGGCTGCCGGCGGCGGCGCGGCCTGGCGCGCGGGCGCGCGGCTGACGGCGGCGATGGCCTATGCGCTGCTCCAACTCGGCCACCGGGTCGGGGTGGCGGCCTTCGGCACGCGCGTGCTCGCCCAGGTGCCGATCGGCCGCGGGGCACCGCACTACGCGGCGATCGCGCGCACGTTGTCGACGCTGCACCCGGCGCCGCGCGGCGAGCGCTCGGAGCTCACATCCTGCGTGGCGCTGCTGCCGGGTGGCGGGTCGGCGCTCGTCGTCAGCGACTTCCTGGCCGCCGACGAGATGCGTGCCGCGCTGGCGGCGCTGCGCCAGCGCTGCCGCACGCTGCATGCGATCGCGCTGCGCGACGCCGCTACGGTCGCGCTGCCGGCAACCGCTGGCGGCGGCGAGGTCGAGCTGGTCGACGTCGAGACCGGCGCGTCGCGCGCGTTGTGGCCCGACGATGCCGCGCACGCCGCGGCCCGGCATGCGCGCGACACGATGACGGCGCGCTTGCGCGCGTTCGCGGCGCGCAGCGGCGTGGCATTCAGCGACGGCGATGCCGCGCAGCCCTGGCAGCGCGTGCTGCTGACCCATTTGCTGCGCGCCAGCGCGCACCGTTGACCCGCGCGACGCGATGGCGCACGCGCTGCGTCCCGGGACGGGCAGGCCCTGACGATGGCCGCGCCTTGGTGGCTGCTCGGCCTGCTGCTGCTGCCGCTGATCCGCTGGCTGCACCGCGGCGGCGTGCCGCTGCGGGCGCTGCCGGTCGCCCACCTCGGGCTGTGGCCGGCGGCGACGCCACCCACCGGGCAAGGCGCGCAGATGCCGCCCGACCCCGCCTGGCGGCGGCGCGCGCTGCTGGTGGCGCTGCTGCTGCTGGCGCTGGCCGGCCCGCGCTGGCCGGACGCACGGCAACGCGTGACGCTGTGGGTCGACGACGCGCCGGCGATGCTGCTGCGCGACGCCGGCGCGACCCGGCTCGCGGCCGGACTCGCTCGTGCCGGCGCGCTGCTGAGTGCCCTCGGCGATGCCGAGGTCGAGCTGCGCACGCTGTCCGACCCCTGGCGGCCGCAGCCTTGGCCCGGTACCCGGGCCAGCGTGGGTGTCGCGCGCGGCGCACCGCAGGCCGATGGCCGTGCCGACGAGATGGCCGAAGTGCTGGCGGCGTCGATCCGGCGCCGGCTCGACGCCGATACGGCGCAGGACCTGCAAGAGGCGGGCTGCTGCGTGCCAGTGCCGCCTCCCGCAGCGCTGCTGCGGCCCGAGCGCGCGCATTGGCTGCTGACTGCGGGCACCGGCGCGGCGCAAGCGGACTGGCCCGGCGGCCGCGGCCCCGAGCGCGTCATCGAGGTCGGCGCCGCGGCACACAACGTCGGGCTGGTTCGGCTGGCCGCACGCCGCAAGACCGAAGACCCGCGGCAGGTCGAGCTGCTCGCGGTGCTGGCCAATGGCGGCGACGCCGACGAGACCCGCAGCCTGACGGTGACCGCCGATGGATCGCCGCCCCGGCGCATCGAGCGGCGGATCGCGCCCGGCAGCGTTGCCGTGGTCACGATCGATCTGCCCGCTTCGGCGTCGCCCGTGCGCGCGACGCTCGAACCCACCGATGCGCTGCCCGAAGACGATGCGCTCGATCTCGACCTCGCCGCCCTGAGGCCGCGCACCGTCGCCGCCGATGCCGCCTGCGCGCCGGCGCTGCGCGCTGCGCTGGCGGTGCACCCGATGCTGTCGCTCGCCGACCCGCCCCCGCCGCCGGCACCCGACGGCGGGCGTGCGGCTGCGCCGCAGGCGGCGCCGGATGCGGTCGTCGATTGCGGTGGCGGTGGGCTCCCCGCGGGCCTGCCGACGCTGCGCCTGCATGCCGAGACTTTGCCCACGCTGCGAACCGGGGCGCCGGGCTGGCCGACGTCGGTCCCGGCCGCCCGGCGGCCCCGCCTGGACGCCGGCGCGTTGCCGCTCGGGGCCCGGTTGCACGCCGGCCGCACGGACCGCGTGCTGCTCGCCCTGGGCGATGAGCCGGTGATCGTCCGCCGCGCGGCCCGGCCCACGGTGGTCGAGACCTCGATCGATATCGGCGCGGCGCGCGAGATCGGCGATGCGCTCCCGCTGCTGGTGGCGCTGATGGTCGACGAGTTGTTCGGCGCGCGCTTGCTCGAGCAGTCCGCGATCGCCGACCGCGGACTCGACGCGGCACGCGTGTTGCCGCTCGCAGCCGCGGCCGGTCCGCCGGCGGCATCGGGTGCCGGCACCGGGCCCGCCGCCGCTGCGGTGCCCCCGGTGCGCGAGCTCGGTGGCTGGCTGGCCGGCGCCGCGGCGCTCGTGCTCGGGTGGGAGATCGCGCAGCTGGCGCGCCGCCATCGCGCCGCCGCGCGGGCGTACAGGCCGTGAGGATGGCCGGTCCGCCATGCGTGCCTTCCGGCCACGGCCGAAGAACGGCGGGGCTGTGACCGTGGCATCGCGTCGCGGCACGGCCGCGCTGGCGCTGCAGGCGCTGGCGCTGCTCGCGCTGCTGCTGGCGCTGGCCGGTGCCATCGCGCCGGGGTGGCGCCAAGCCGCGCCGTTGCTGCTGCTGGTCGACCGCTCGGACAGCATGCCGCGCGAGGCCACCGACCATGCCCTGGAACGAACGGCGACGCGGCTGCAGCGCGGCGGCGCGGACCGCCTGCGGTCGATCGAGTTCGCAGGTCGTCCGGCGCCGGTGGCGGCCGGCCTCGACGCCGGCAGCCGATCCAGCGGCCCAGCCGGCCCGCCCGACCCGGCGATCGCGGCCCCGGCCGGCGACGCCGGCGGATCGCCGGGGGGGCGCGGCGACGCGGCGCTCGATCCGTCGGCCACCGATATCGAATCGGCGATCGGCGCCGCGCTGGCGCTGCACGCCAGGCAGCCGATCGCCGGGCTGATCCTGCTGTCCGACGGCTTCGCGACCCGGGGCGATACGCGGCGTGGCTTGCTCGCCGCCGCGGCCGCCGGCGTGCCGGTGAGCTGGATCGAGGTCGGCCGGCCACCGCCGGCGCTGCACCTGGCCGAGGTGCTCGCCCCCGACCGTGCCACTGCCGGCGAGCCGGTCGCGATCGGCGTGCGCTGGCAGGGGCAGGCGGGGCAGCCGGGGCAGCAGGGGCAGCCGCTTCGTCTTCGCACGACGGCACGCCAGGGCGACGGCCTGACGCTGCACGCCGAGATCGAGGCCGCGGCCGACGCTGCCGGCGCGACGCTGGCGCTGACGCCACGCGTGCCGGGGCCGGTGGTCATCGACCTGGAAGCGGTCGAGGTCGACAGCGGCCGCACGCTCGATACCTGGCCGGATGCCGCGCTGATCGACGTCGCGACGCCGGCGCCGGTGCTGCTGCTGCGCGGCAGTGACGGGCCGCTGGCCGCAAGCCTGCGCGCCGGCGGCTGGCCGATCGATGTGGTGGCGGCGGCCGGCGTCGCGGCCTACGGCGACGCGCTGGCCGGCTACCGCGCGATCGTCCTCGACGATATCGCGGTCTCGGATGCGCCGGCGCGATTCTGGGACGCGCTGGCGGCGGCGGTCCGCGATCGTGGTGCAGGCCTGGTCGTGCTCGCCGGCGAGCGATCGCTGGCGGCGGGAGGCATTCGCGGCTCGACGCTCGAGTCGTTGCTGCCGGTGCGCGCCGAGCCGCCGGCGCTGGACGACGCGGCTTCCGTCGTCTTCGCGGTCGACAAGTCGGGAAGCATGGGCGAGGGCCGTGCCGGTGTCGATCGCTTCCGGCTCGCGCATCGCGCGGTCGTCGAGACCGCGCGCACGCTGCAGCCGGGCGACCGCGCCGCGCTGCTGGTATTCGACACCACGGCGCGCGTGCTGCTGGCGCCGGCGCCGGCGTCGCAGGCCACGCCGGCGCTGGCGCGCGATTGGCCCGCGACCCCCGGCGGCGGCACCCGCGTCGCGCCGGCGCTGCAGGCGGCGGCCGAGTTGTTCGAGTCGGCACCGCCCGGTAGGCGGCTGCTGGTCGTCGTCAGCGACGGCCGCGTCGACGACGCGCCACCCGCGGCGTTGCTCGCGCGCCTGGCGCGCGAGCGCGTCGAGACGGTCTGGCTCGCGGTCGGCCCCGACGCCGACGTGGCGGCGGTCGAGCGCCTGCTGGGCGCGGACCGCGCGACGATCCTGCGCGTGGCCGAGGCGGCCGAATTGCCGCAGGCGATGCGCAGCGGGATCGAGCGCCGGCGCGCGCGTGTCGAGCGTGGCGGCTTCGCGGTGCGCCAGCTGTTGCCGCTGCCGTTCGAGCCCGGGGACCTCGCCGCCTGGCCACCCGTCCAGGCATACGCGACGACGCGCGCGCACGACGACGCGCGGGTCTCGCTGGCGAGCGAACGCGGCGACCCGCTGATCGTTTTCGGCCGCGCAGGCGCGGGGCGCAGCGCCTTCGTCGCCAGCGGCATGGGCGCATGGACGCCACGCTGGGCTGCGTGGGACGGCTGGCCCGCGCTGGCAGGCGGGCTGCTGGCCTGGGCGGCGGGGACGCCGCCTGCGGCGACGCTGAGCGTCGCCGACGACCCCGCCGGGCTTCGGATCGACCTCGATCTCGCTGCCGACGCGGCCCTCGCCGCGCTGGATGCGGTCGTCTTGGAGCTGACCTCGCCGGCCGGGCTGCGCCGCTCGGTCGCGGCCGAGCCGGTCGCGCCCGGGCGCTGGCGCGCGCGTTTGCCCGACCCCGCAGCCGGGCTCCACCGGGTGCGCTGGGTCGCGCCGGCCGGCACGCTGCAACGCTGGCACCTGAGGCCGGCTCCAGGCGAGTCGCGCACCTGGGGCGTATCGCCTGCGATCGCAAGCTGGCGCGCCGAGGGGCTGCTGACCGACGCCGACGCGCTGCCGGCCGCCGCGCTCGCGCCCCGGTCACCGGGTGCCGGCTTGGAGGCGCCCGACGCGAGGTGGCTGCTGCTGGCGTTGGGGTTTGCGCTCGCCGGCATCGTCGTCGATCGCTGGCGCCCGCGCATTGCGGCTCCTTGGCGCCGGAGCATGCCAGGTGCCTGAACGGGAGGCGGACTCGTCCGCCGACTGCGGCCAGGCTCGTGCGGGACGCCGTGCGCGTGACGATCGCCCGGGCAGATGTGGAAGTCTTTCATGATCCGGGGGTGTTGCCCCGGATCATGAAAGCTTTGCGGGGATCGCCTCTGCGTCAGCTCCGAATCGCCGGTGCCTTTGCCACGCGCATCAGTCGCCTCGCCAGCAGCACCAGCAATGCCGGCAGCCCCATCGCGGCCAGCGAGGCCCATACGAAGCTTTGCTGCGACGCCGAAGCCGCCCCGATGCCCGCGTAGAGCGCAGCGACGACGAGGTTGCCGACCGAGACCAGAAACGCAAACCGGGCCACCGGCATGCGGGCGGTCCCGGCCAGCACGACCGTCGCCTCGGCGAGCACCGGCACCGCACGCACGGCGACGATCAGCAAGTCACCTCGGGTCTCGGCCCAGGCGCGCAGGCGGTCGAGTTCGGCCGTGCCGACGATCCGCCGCGCGGCCGGCTCGCCCGCGACGCGGCCGAGCGCGTAGCCAACGGCCGACGCACAACTCAGGCCGACGAAGCAGGCCAGCGTCCCGGCACCAGCGCCGAGCAGGTAGCCCGCGGTGGCGAGGACGAAGCTCGACGGGATCGGCAGCACGATGTCGACGAGCAGGAGGCCGACCACCGCCAGCGTGACGTATCCGACCGACCGACCCGCGTGCAGTGCGTCCTCGGCGAAAGCGGCCAAGCGATCGTCCAGCAGCACGAACGGCAGCAGCACGAAACCGGCCAGCAGCAGCGCGAACAGGCCCCAGCGCGCGACGCGGACCAGCCGGTGCGGGATCGACCGCGCAACCGCCGGACCCGGCGACGGCGCGGCAGCGGCGTCCGATGCGTCCGACCTCGATTGCATTGGGGTCATACATTCAGCCTAGGCGATGCATTGCCTGCCCGTCAAGACTCCGCCCAGGCGGGGCTCGCTGCGCGGCCGACGATCATGCGAAGCCGCACGCCAGGCATGCCGTAGCGGCCGCGCGGTCGCGCCACCGGCCACCTGTTGGCGCTCGATCGATCGTGCAGCGCATCACGCGACGCGCCCACACCCCCCGGATTCGAAGGTGCCCCGTCGCGAGACCGGCCGCTACACTGCATCGGACGAGGAACGAGAACGTTTTCCAGTGGCGCGGAGGTGGTGCGACGATGGCTTGCGGTGCAAGCGCCGATGCGGTCGTCCGGCGGCATGCCGCGACGCCGCGATCGCGCTCGCCCGGCGCGGGGGCGTCGCCAGCGACGCAGCGGGTGCCTGCGCATGACGCCGACCCTCGTCCTCGACGTCGTCGGCCTGACCCCGGCGCTGCTCGCGCACGCGCCCAACCTGGCGGCCTTGGCGCAGGCGGGCGCGATGCGGCCGCTGCAGACCGTACTGCCCGCGGTCACGGCGAGCGTGCAGTCCACGCTGCTGACCGGGCTGCCGCCCGCCGGGCACGGCATCGTCGGCAACGGCTGGTATTTCCGCGAGCTGTCCGAGGTCTGGCTGTGGCGGCAGTCGAACCGCCTCGTCGGCGGCGAGAAGATCTGGGACGCGGCACGCCGGCGCGACCCGGCGTTCAGCTGCGCTCAGCTGTTCTGGTGGTACAACATGTACGCCGATGTCGACGTCGCCGTGACGCCGCGGCCGATGTACCTGGCCGACGGACGCAAGCTGCCCGACATCCACACCCACCCGGCCGAGCTGCGCGACCGCCTGCAGCAGCGGCTCGGGCCTTTTCCGCTCTTCCGTTTCTGGGGCCCGGCGGCCGATATCGTCTCGTCGCGCTGGATCGCCGACTGCGCGCTGCAGGTGTTCGCCGAGCAGCGCCCGACGCTGACGCTGGTCTACCTGCCGCACCTGGACTACGACCTGCAGCGCCTGGGTCCGAACCACCCCGGCATCCCGGCGCAGGTGGCGGCGGTCGACGCGCTGTGCGCGCCGCTGATCGACGCCGCGCGGCGCGCCGGCGCGCATGTGGTGGCGCTTTCCGAGTACGGCATCACCGAGGTCTCGCGCCCGGTGCACGTCAACCGCGCGCTGCGCGAGGCCGGCTGGCTGAGGGTGCGCGTCGAGCGCGGGCGCGAGCTGCTCGACGCCGGCGCGTCGGACGCCTTCGCCGTTGCCGATCATCAGGTCGCGCATGTCTATGTCAGGCGGCCGGAGCTGATCGCGCCGGTCGCGCAGGCGCTGGCGGCGCTGCCCGGCGTCGAGGCGGTGCTGGACGAGGCCGGCAAGCGCGCCGCGGGGCTGGCCCACGAGCGTGCCGGCGAGCTGGTCGCGGTCTCGGCCGCCGACAGCTGGTTTACCTACTACCACTGGCTCGACGATGCGCGTGCGCCGGACTTCGCGCGCACGGTCGACATCCACCGCAAGCCGGGCTACGACCCGGTCGAGCTCTTCATCGACCCGCAGATCCGCTTCCCGCGGCTGGCGCTGGCGTCGCGGCTCGCGCGCAGGGCGATCGGTTTTCGCACGCTGATGGACGTGATCGGGCTGGACGCCGGCATCGTGCGCGGCTCGCACGGCCGGCCGACCGACCGCGCGGAGGACGGCCCGCTGATCATCAGCAGCGCGCCCGAACTGCTGCCCGAGTCGCCGGTGCCGGCGGCCGCCGTCAAGCAGATCCTGCTCGACCATCTCTTCCCGCCCGGCGCGCGGCGGGTGCCGGTGTGAAGCGATGATCGCGCCGGGCAATGCCGGCCCCGCGGCCCTGCTGGATCGCTGGCTCGACCGGCGGCTCGACCCCGAGGCCGCGCGCTGGCTGCGCGACGCCGTCGCGTCGCTGACCGGTGGCGGCAGCGACCGCGACCTGTACCGCAGCATCAGCCTGGCCGCGCGCAAGCTCGGCAAGGCGCCGCTCGCGCTCGATGGCATCGAGCGGGCCGACGCCGGGCAGGCCCGCGCAGGCTGGGACCCATCGCCGTGGACCGTCGACCAGGCCGCGCGCGTGCGGCTGTTGCTGGCCACCGGCAGCCGGGCCGATGCCTTCGTGCGCCGGCTCGACCAGCTTTGCGCGTCCGCCGACCTCGACGAACTGGTGGCCTTCCACCGCGGCCTGCCGCTCTACCCCGACCCGCCGCGCCACCGGCTGCGCGCGGCCGAGGGGCTGCGATCGAGCATGAAGGTCGTCTTCGAGGCGGTCGCGCAGCGCAACCCCTACCCCGCCGAGGAGCTGGCCGAGCCGGCGTGGAACCAGATGGTGCTCAAGGCGCTGTTCGTCGGCAGCACGCTCGACCCGATCGTCGGCCTGGACCGGCGCGCCAACCCGGCGCTGGCGCGCATGCTGGCCGACTATGCGCGCGAGCGCCGGGCCGCGCGGCGCCCGGTCAGCCCCGAGCTGTGGCGCTGCGTCGGGCCCTTCGCCAGCGGCGCGCTGCTCGACGATATCGCGCGCGTGCTCGACCAGGGCGATGGCGCCGAGCGCGACGCTGCGCTGCGATCGCTCGAACATGCCGTCGACCCCGCCGCGCGCACGCTGTGGCAGCGCCACGCCGGCGCCAGCCCGGCCCCGGCAGCCGATCGCCGAGGTCCGCACGGCCCGGCCGGCGCGGCCGAATCCACGGAGACCCGACCATGAAGCTGATCGACCCGCACATCCACATGTCCGCGCGGACGACCGACGACTACGAGCGCATGCGCGCCGCCGGCATCGTCGCCGTCATCGAGCCCGCGTTCTGGCTCGGCCAGCCGCGCACCTCGGTCGGCAGCTTCGTCGACTACTTCTCCAGCCTGGTCGGCTGGGAGCGATTCCGCGCGTCGCAGTTCGGCATCCGCCATTACTGCACGATCGGGCTGAACAGCAAGGAGGCCAACAACGAGGCGCTCGCCGAGGCGGTGCTCGATATCCTGCCGCGCTACCTCGCGAAGGAAGGGGTGGTCGCGGTCGGCGAGATCGGCTACGACGACCAGACCGACCTCGAGGACCGCTACTACCGCGCCCAGCTCGCGCTGGCGCGCGAGCACGAGATGCTGGTGATGGTGCACACGCCGCACCGCGACAAGAAGTCCGGGACGATCCGCAGCATGGAGGTCGCGCTCGAGATGGGCATGGCGCCGCAGCATGTGGTGATCGATCACAACAACGAGGAGACGGTGCGCGACGTGCTCGACCGCGGCTTCTGGGCCGCATTCACGCTCTACCCGCAGACCAAGATGGGCAACGAGCGCATGGTCGAGGTCGTGCGCCGCTTCGGCAGCGAGCGCATCTTCATCGACTCCAGCGCCGACTGGGGCGTGTCGGACCCGCTGGCGGTGCCGAAGACGGCGCGCCTGATGCTGGAGCGCGGCATCGCGCCGGCCGAGGTCGAGGCCGTCTGCTACCGCAATGCGCTGGCCGCCTACGGGCAGAGCGGGCAGTTCAGCGAGTCCGACTGGGAGGCGCCGCAGGCGCTCGACCAGCGCGAGCTGTTCGAGGGCAACTCGGTGCTGCGCGGGCAGACCCCGCGCGTCGATGGACCGCCCGAGATCCCGGCGCCGGCCGACTCCATCGTCATCGAATGACCGAGCCAAGGCACGAAAGGATGCCCGACCGATGAGCGCCGAGATCGCCCGCCTGCCGCCGCGCCGCGACCGCGCGCCGCGCCACGCCACCGACCTCGGCGTGGTCGGCCCCGAGGCGGCGGCGCCGCCCGGCGCACCGCACGCGGTCTACCTGCAGTCGTTCGCCGTGCGCTACGAATACCCGGTGTGCTTCACCGAGCATCTGTTCGCGCCCGGCAACCCGGTCTTCCGCGACACGCTGCGGCGGCGCGAGCCCGGACGCAGGCACCGCTTCGTCGTCTTCGTCGACGGCAGCGTCGCGGCGTCGTTCCCGTCGCTGGCGCACGATATCGCCGGCTATGCGAGCTGCCACGCCGATGCGATCGAGCTGGCGGCCCCGGCCGAGGTGCTGCCGGGCGGCGAGTCGGTCAAGAACGATCCGGCGCTGGTCACGCGGCTCCAGCATTGGCTGGTCGACCACGGGATCGACCGCCACGCCTTCGTCGTCGGCATCGGCGGCGGCGCGATGCTCGACCTCGTCGGCTTCGTCGCGGCGTCGACGCACCGCGGCATCCGCCACGTTCGCGTGCCGACGACGGTGCTGGCGCAGAACGACTCCGGCGTCGGCGTCAAGAACGGCGTCAATGCCTTCGGCGTGAAGAACCTGCTCGGCGCCTTCGCACCGCCGTTCGCGGTGCTGAACGACGCCGACTTCCTGCGCACGCTGCAGCCGCGCGACAAGATCGCCGGCATGGCCGAGGCGGTCAAGGTGGCGCTGATCCGCGACCGCGACTTCTTCGATTGGCTGGAGGCGAGCGCCGACGCGCTGCGCGCCTGCGAGCCGGCGGCGATGAACCGCATGATCCGCCGCTGCGCCGAGCTGCACATGCGCCAGATCGCGCATGGCGGCGACCCCTTCGAGAGCGGCAGCGCGCGGCCGCTCGACTACGGCCACTGGTCGGCGCACAAGCTCGAGGCGCTCACCGCGCATGAATTGCGCCACGGCGAGGCGGTCGCGATCGGCCTGGCGATCGACACGCGCTACGCGGTGCAGCTCGGGATGCTGCGCGCCGGTGGCGACGATCGTGTCTACGCGCTGCTCAAGCGGCTCGGATTCCACCTCTGGCACCCGATGCTCGAGGCGCGCGACGCCACCGGCCACCTGCTGCTGCTGCGCGGGCTGCAGGACTTCCGCGAGCACCTCGGCGGCGAGCTGACGATCACGCTGCTGCGCGAGCTCGGCGTCGGCGAGGAGGTGCACCAGATGGACGGCGACGAGATCGTTCGCGCGCTGGCCTGGTTGCGCCAGCGGGAGATGGGCGCGTGAAGCTGGGCGGCGGCGTCCACCTCGGCTACTGCACCAACGTCCACCCCGGCGAGTCCTGGCCCGAGGTGCGCGCGGCGCTGCTGACGCATGTGCGCGCGGTGCGCGAGCGCGTCTGCCCGGAGGGCGACTTCGGCGTCGGGCTGCGGCTTTCGGCGCGCGCGGCCGACGAGCTCGCGCAGCCCGCCGCGCTGGAGGAACTGCAGGACCTGCTGCGCCGCCAGCGCATGTATGTCTTCACGATCAACGGGTTTCCGCACGGCAGCTTCCACGCCACCGCGGTCAAGGAGGCGGTCTACCGGCCGGACTGGCGCGATCCCGAGCGGCTGCGCTATACCGAGCGCCTGGCCGACCTGCTGGCCGCGCTGCTGCCCGCCGACGGCGCGGTCGAAGGCAGCATCAGCACCGTGCCGGGCGCGTTCAAGCCGGCGCTGCGCGGCGCCGCCGACAAGGCGCGGATCGTCGAGCTGCTGCTGCGCCAGGTCGCCGGCCTCGTCGCATTGCGCGAACGCTGCGGGCAGCGCATCGCGCTCGCGCTCGAGCCCGAGCCCTGCTGCATGCTCGAGACTGCCGACGAGGCGGTCGACTTCTTCGGCCGCGAGCTGCACGGTCCGCAGGCGGTGCGCCGCGTGGCCGCGCTGACCGGTCTCGCGCCGGCGCTGGCCGAGCAGGCGCTGCACGATCACCTGGGCGTGTGCTGGGACCTGTGCCACGCGGCGGTCGAGTTCGAGGAGCCGCTCGCCAGCATCGGCCGCCTGGAGCGGGCCGGCATCCGCATCGTCAAGCTGCAGCTCAGCGCCGGGCTGCGCGCGCCGGCGGCCGACGCCGCCGCGCGCGCCGCGCTGGCGCGCTTCGTCGACCCGGTCTACCTGCACCAGGTCGTGCAGCGAAGCGCCGCGGCACCGGATGCGCTGCGGCGCGTCGCCGACCTGCCCGACGCGCTCGCGGGCGCGCCGCCGGCCGCCGGCACGCCGGCCGAGGAGTGGCGCGTGCACTTCCACGTGCCACTCTTCCTCGAGCGCGCCGAGCCGCTGGCGACGACGCAGCCCTTCGTGCGCGAGGTCCTCGCACGGCAGCGCGTGCAGCCGGTCTCGCATCACCTCGAGGTCGAGACCTACACCTGGGACGTGCTGCCGGCCGCGCTGCGGCGCGAGCCGGTCGATGCCTCGATCGCGCGCGAGATCGACTGGGTTCGCGGCGAGCTCGGGGCCGATCCCGGCGGCGCGAAACGGGGATGCAGCCCGGCACAGGCAGGCGCGGCCTTCGCTCCCGGGACCGCCGACACCCGGGCCGGCGCGCCGTGAAGCTCGCCGTCGCGCTGCGGCTCGGCCGCATCTCCAACCTGCCGACGGTGTGGACCAACGTCATGGTCGGCGCGCTGCTGGCCGGCGCATCGCTCGCCGAGGCGCGGCTGCCGCTGCTGATGCTGGCGATGTCGCTCTTCTACCTCGGCGGCATGTTTCTCAACGATGCCTTCGACCGCGGATTCGACGCCCGGCATCGGCCGGAGCGCCCGATTCCGTCCGGCCAGGCCAGCGCGCGCGAGGTCTTCGGCGCCGGGTTCGGGCTGCTCGCTGCGGGGTTGCTGGGCGCTGCCATGGCGGCCACGCTCGCGGCGCCCGCCGGCGGCGATCCGGCACTGGCGCCGGCGCTGGCCGCTGGCGCGGCGCTGGCCGGCACGATCGTGCTCTACGACGCGCACCACAAGGCCAACCCGCTGAGCCCGCTGATCATGGGCATGTGCCGGGTCCTCGTCGTCGTGACCGCGGCGCTGGCGGTGGCCGGGACGCTGCCGCGTCCGGTGCTGCTGGCCGCCGGCGCGCTGCTGTGCCACCTGATCGGCCTGACCTATATCGCCAAGCAGGAACACCTCGGGCGGCTGGGCAGCCTGTGGCCGCTCGGCTTCCTCGCCGTGCCGCTGGTCTACGGGGCGGCGCTGGCGGCCAGCGCGCCCGCCGCCTGGCTGCCGCTGGCGATCTATGCCGGCGTGCTGGCGGCGGCGCTCGCCTTGCTGCGCCGGCGCAGGTCGGGCGACGTGCCACGCGCGGTGGTCACGCTGATCGCCGGCATGTCGGTGCTCGACGCGGTGATGCTGGCCGGTGCCGGGCTGGCGCTGCCGGCGGTGTTGGCCGTCGCCGCCTTCGTGCTGACGCTGGCGCTGCAGCGCTGGATCTCGGGGACCTGAGCGGCTCGCTGCGGGCGTCCTGCACGGCAGGGCCGCGAGCGCGTCGTGTCGGGCCATGGGCGAACTGGGTACGACCCTCGCACCGAAGCGACTGCGGCGCCCGCAGGCGCCGCCAAGTCGTCGGCATATCTTGTGTTCATGGTGGGCGGTGCAGGTTTCGAACCTGCGACCCCTGCCGTGTGAAGACAGTGCTCTACCACTGAGCTAACCGCCCGGATCGCGCGCCCGGCTGGTGCCGGAAAACGCTGGATTATGCCAGCGCCTGCCGCCACACCGCCCGCCCCTTGCACGCCTCGTCGAGCGCATCGAGCACCGCCTCGTGCGCCGCGATCTCCTCGTCGCTCGCGCGCAGCACCGGCAGCACGAAGCGTCTGAGGTCCACCGCCTCGGCCGCGAACGTGCCGCTGCCGCGCTCGTTGCCGACCTCGATGACGAGCGAATCCTGGCCGCGCGTGAGCCGGATGTAGACCTGCGCCAGCAGCCCGGCGTCGAGCAGCGCGCCATGCAGCGTTCGCGCGCTGCGGTCGACCTCCAGCCGCTTGCACAACGCGTCCAGGCTGGCCGACTTGCCCGGAAACATCTCGCGCGCCATCCCCAGGGTGTCGACGACCCCGGCGACGAAATCGGCCGTGCGCCCGCGCCCGAGCCGCTGCAGCTCGGCGTCCAGGAAACCGATGTCGAAGGCGGCGTTGTGGATCAGGAGTTCCGCCCCGGCGAGATACTGCAGCAGCTCGTCGGCGATATGCTCGAAGCGCGGCTTGTCGGCCAGGAACTCGTCGCTCAGGCCGTGCACGCGCAGCGCGTCCGGGTGGCTCGCGCGCCCCGGGTTGAGGTACCAGTGACGGTCGTCGCCAGTCAGCCGGCGGTCGACCATCTCGACCAGGCCGATCTCGACGATGCGGTCGCCGTTCTCGGCCGACAGGCCGGTGGTCTCGGTATCGAAGAAGAGTTGCCGCATCGCCTCATCCCGCCCGCCGCAGCGACCAGATCCACATCGCGACACCGGCCAGTACCATTGGCAGGCTCAGCCACTGCCCCATGCTGAAGCCGAGCGCGAGCAGGCCGAGGAAACCGTCGGGCTCGCGAAACTGCTCGGCGACAAAGCGCAGCCCGCCGTAGCCGATCAGGAACGCCGCCGACACCTGCCCGAGCGGCCGCCGCCGGCGCGCGAACCACCACAGCAGCACGAACAGCAGCAGCCCCTCGAGCGCGAACTGGTACAGCTGCGACGGGTGGCGTGCGATATCGCTGCCGCTCTGCGGGAAGACCATCGCCCACGGCAGCGACGGGTCGGCCGCGCGGCCCCAAAGCTCGCCGTTGATGAAGTTGCCGATGCGCCCGCTCGCGAGACCGGTCGGCACGCAGGGCGCGACGAGGTCGGTCACCTGCAGCCAGGGCCGGCCGCGCGCGCGCGCGTAGAGCGTCAGCGCCGCGATCACGCCGAGCATCCCGCCGTGGAACGACATCCCGCCCTGCCACAGCATCGGGATCTCCAGCGGGTGGGCGAGGAAGTGCGCCGGCTTGTAGAACAGCACATAACCGAGCCGGCCGCCGACGATCACGCCGAGCACGCCCCAGAACAGCAGGTCCTCGACCTCGCGCCGGCTCCAGCCGGCATCGGCGAACTGCGGCTGGCGCGCGCGCTGCAGCGCAAGCCAGTAGAACAGGGCGAACGCGACCAGGTAGGTCAGCCCGTACCAGTGGATGCGCAGCGGGCCGAGCGCGATCGCCACCGGGTCGAACTGGGGGTGCACGAGCATCGGGGTGTCTCGGGGCTGCGGCGTGGGAACGGTCGGCGATTGTCGCCGCAGCGCGCGCCGTGCCCGCCGGCGCCGGCGCGCGCGCCGGGCACGGCCTGCCGGAGCCTGCACGCTCGCGCGGCCCGCATCGGCCGGCGGCCATAATCGACGCGAACCCCGCTTGCAGCCGCCGTGGCGCCTTGCGCGACGCAATCCCACCTGGAGACCCGCCCGATGGCCGGATACAACCGCCGCTCGAAGAACATCACCGAAGGCGTGGCGCGCGCGCCCAACCGCTCGATGTACTACGGCATGGGCTATACCGAGGCCGACTTCGGCAAGCCGATGATCGGTGTCGCCAACGCGCACTCGACGATCACGCCGTGCAACTCGGGGCTGCAGAAGCTCGCCGACGCCGCGGTCGAGGCGCTGAAGGAGTGCGGCGCCAACCCGCAGACCTTCGGCACGCCGACGATCAGCGACGGCATGGCGATGGGCACCGAGGGGATGAAGTACAGCCTGGTGTCGCGCGAGGTCATCGCCGACTGCATCGAGACCTGCGTCGGCGGCCAGTGGATGGACGGCGTGGTCGCGATCGGCGGCTGCGACAAGAATATGCCCGGCGCGATGATGGGCATGCTGCGCGCGAACGTGCCGGGAATCTTCGTCTACGGCGGCACCATCCTGCCAGGCCGCTACAAGGGGCAGGACCTCAATATCGTCAGCGTCTTCGAGGCCGTCGGCCAGTACAGCGCCGGCAAGATGAGCGACGAGGACTTCCGCGAGATCGAGCGCCACGCGATCCCCGGCAGCGGATCCTGCGGCGGCATGTACACCGCCAACACGATGAGCTCGGCGTTCGAGGCGCTCGGCATGAGCCTGTCGGCCTCCTCCACCCTGGCCAACGTCGAGGAGCCGATCGTCGAGTACACGCGGCAGGCCGCGCGCGCGCTCGTCGAGGCGGTCAAGGCGGACCTGAAGCCGCGCGACATCGTGACCCGCGAGTCGATCGAGAATGCGGTCGCGGTCATCATGGCGATCGGCGGGTCGACCAACGCGGTCCTGCACTTCCTCGCGATCGCGCATGCCGCCGGCGTCGACTGGACGATCGACGATTTCGAGCGCGTGCGCCAGCGCGTCCCCGTGCTGTGCGACCTCAAGCCCAGCGGCCGCTTCCTGGCGGTCGACCTGCACCGCGCCGGTGGCATCCCGGTGGTGATGAAGATGCTGCTCGACGCCGGGCTGCTGCACGGCCAGTGCATGACGATCAACGGCCGCACGGTGGCCGAGAACCTGAAGGACGTGGCGCCGCCGCGCGCCGACCAGGAGGTGATCCGCCGCTTCGACCGCCCGATGTACGCGCAGGGCCACCTGGCGATCCTGAAGGGCAACCTCGCCCCCGAGGGCAGCGTGGCCAAGATCACCGGGCTGAAGAACCCCGTCATCAGCGGGCCGGCACGCGTCTTCGACGACGAGCAGAGCGCGCTGGCGGCGATCCTGCACGGCCGCATCGCCGCCGGCGACGTCATGGTGCTGCGCTACCTCGGCCCGCGCGGCGGCCCCGGCATGCCGGAGATGCTCGCCCCCACCGGCGCGCTGATCGGCCAGGGGCTGGGCGAGAGCGTCGGGCTGATCACCGATGGCCGCTTCTCGGGCGGCACCTGGGGCATGGTCGTCGGCCACGTCGCGCCCGAGGCCTACGCCGGCGGCACGATCGCGCTCGTGCAGGAGGGCGACCGCATCACGATCGACGCCCACCGGCGGCTGCTGCAGCTGGACGTCGACGAGGCCGAGATCGCGCGCCGCCGCGCCGCCTGGACGGCGCCGCCGCCGCGCTACTCGCGCGGAGTGCTCGGCAAGTTCTGGCGCAACGCCGCGAGCGCGAGCCACGGGGCGGTGCTGGACCGCTACGCGGCGGACTGACCGATCCGGCGCGGCCACCCCACCTGCGCCGGCCGGTCGCGCGCCGGCCTGGCGCCGCCGCGCCGTCAGCGCTGCTCGTCGGCCGAGGCGCGCAGGTCGTGGCGCGAGTCGCGCGCCGGCGCGCCGCCGTCGCGCCGGCCCGGCTTGACCCCCAGGCCGAGTGCTTCCATGTCGCGCTTTCGCCGCTCGGCCTTGCGCTGCTCGAACTTGTCGGCGGCGCGCCTCTTGGTCAGCCCGGTCGCATCGGCAAAGGCCCACCACGCGGCGGCGAGCCCGAACGGCGCCAGCACCGCCCACCACGACCAAACGGCCACCGGGCCGAAGGCCGCGACCTTCATCGCCAGCAGCGCAAGACCCAGGATCAGGAATGCCATGCGCGCAATGTAGCGCAGCCAGGCAGACGGCGATCGGGCCGAAGTGACGGCCCGACAGGCGTCAATTCCCCATCGCCGGCTGCCGCTGCGCCGGCTGCCTGCGGCCGGCTGCGATGGCGGGAGCGCGAGCGACGGCGCGCCTACGCTGCGTCGTCGAGCACGACGATATGCAGCGCCCGCGGCCCGTGCGCGCCCAGCACCAGGCTGCCTTCGATATCGGTCGTCCCGCTGGCGCCGGTGATCAGGTTGACGTTGCGCGGCATCGGCTGCCCGGCGACGAGCGCGGCATAGTCCTCCAGGTAGTCGACGATGTCGGCCGCGCGCAGCAGCACGATGTGGTGCAGCGGCAGGAAGTTCGCCAGCACCGGCGAATCCGCCCCCGAGTGGAAGACCAGCGACCCCGACTCGGCGATGCCCCACCGGGCGATGCCGACGGCCGCGATCTCGTCTGGCGCGACGCCTTCGTGCAGCTCGAACCCCGACCAGTCCAGCGCCTGCAGGACCGGGTGCGGTTGCAACGCGATCCCCCGGCCGAGCCCGTGCGTCTGCAGGTAGGCGCCGACCGCGGCCGGAAGCTCGGCCAGCGACCCGATGCGCTGCGCGGTCGCGGCGACCTTCGGCGAGGTCACGCGCTCGATGAAGCTGTCGATGCGCGACGCCGCGGGTAGCTCCGGGCGCGTCGACGCCGGGTCGGCCAGCAGCGCAGCGGCGGCGTCGGCGATGGCGTGCGCGTCGGCGCGCTGCGGCCCGAGGGCGGCGCGCACGCGCTGCAGGATCTCGTCGCGCGAAGTCACGGCTGCCGCCCTTCCCCGCTCGCATAGCGCGCCATGAAGCTGCGCCCCTCGGGCGCCGGGAAGTCGCGGTGCGCGGTCCAGGCGCCGAGCCCCGGCATGCGGCGGATCCAGCCGCCACGCGCGAACAGCCTCATCGCCCGCAAGCCCAGTGCGGTGCCGAGCCGGTACAGCCACGGATTCGACGCGGCGAAGGTGAACAACCCCAGCCCAACGCGCATCGACGCCGGTTCCAGCCCGTCGCGCCAGGAGCGATCGCGCCAGCCGCGCAGCAGCGTCGGGATCGGGATGCGAACCGGGCAGACCTCCTCGCACTTGCCGTTCAGCGTGCAGGCGTGCGGCAGGTCGCGCGAGCGCTGCAGGCCGTCCAGCACCGGCGTCAGCACCGCGCCCATCGGCCCCGGGTAGGTGCCGCCGTAGGCATGGCCGCCGAGCTGGCGGAAGACGACGCAGTGGTTCATGCAGGCCCCGCAGCGGATGCAGCGCAGCATCTCGCGCAGGGCGGTGTCGGCGAGCATCTTCGTGCGGCCGTTGTCGACCAGCACGATGTGGAATTCTTCCGGCCCGTCGCGGTCGCCCGGCCGCCTCGGCCCGCAGTGGAAGGTCGTGTACTGGGTCAGGTCGGCGCCGGTGGCCGATCGCACCAGCAGCCGCAGCAGCGCGAAGGCATGCGGCAGGCTCGGCACGAGCTTCTCGATCCCGGCGGTGACGATGTGCACGCGCGGCGGCGAGGTCGTCAGCTCGGCATTGCCCTCGTTGGTCACGGTGCAGGTCGCGCCGGTGTCGGCGATCAGGAAATTCGCACCCGAGATCGCGACATCGGCGCCGAGAAACTTGTCGCGCAGCTCGCGCCGTGCGCTGTCGACCATCGCCTCGATCGTCTCGTCGCGGTGCGGCGCGCGGTGCGAGCGCTTGAACAGCGCCGAGACCTCCTCGCGCGTGCGGTGCATCGACGGCCAGACGATGTGCGACGGCCGGTCGCCGGCGAGCTGGACGATATGCTCGGCCAGGTCGGTCTCGAAGCGCTCGAAGCCGGCCTCGTCGAGCGCATGCGGCAGCCCGATCTCCTCGCCGAGCATCGACTTGACCCGCGTGACGCGCCGCGCGCCGGCCTTGCGGCACAGGTCGACGACGATGCGCGAGGCCTCGTCGGCGGTCGCCGCCCAGTGCAGCTGCGCGCCGGAGGCGATCGCGTTGCGCTCGAACTCGAGCAGGTAATGCTCGAGGTGGGCGATGACATGGTCCTTGATGCGCTGGCCGCGGTCGCGCGCGGCCTCGAATCGCGGGAAGGCCGCGACCGCGGCGGCGCGCTTGCGCTCGGCGGTGCCGGTCGTGCGGTCGATCGCCAGCTTCAGCGTCGCGTTGGCCAGCGCGGCGTCGACGCGCTGGCCGAACGGGAGCTCGGTGGTCTGCATCGGGGTGCTCATCGCTCACCGCCGATCGGCGGCGCATCGGCGCGGCCAGCCAGCACCTCGGCCGCGTGGTAGGCGCGCACCGCCGAACCGTTGCGCTGCAGCTTGCCGGCCATGTTGATCAGGCAGCCCATGTCGCCGCCGAGCAGCAGCTGCGCGCCGCTGCGCTCGATCGCGGCGGCCTTGTCGGCGACGACCGCATTCGAGATCGCGGGGTACTTGACGCAGAAGGTGCCGCCGAACCCGCAGCAGACGTCGTGGCCCTCGAGCGGCTTCATCGTCAGCCCCTCGACCGCCGCGAGCAGCGCGCGCGGCTGGGCGAGGATGCCGAGCTCGCGCAGCCCGGAGCAGCTGTCGTGGTAGGTGGCGCTGGCATCCAGCCTGCGGCCCTGCGGCACGAAGTGCATCACGTCGACCAGGAAGCTCATCAGCTCGAAGCTGCGCTCGCCCAGGCGGCGCGCCCGCTCGGCCCACGGCGGGTCGTCGGCCAGCGCCTCGGCATAGTGCACGCGCGTCATGCCGATGCAGGACCCGGACGGCGCGACGACGAAGTCGTAGGGCTCGAAGATCTCGATGAAGCGGCGCGCCAGATGCGCGGCGTCGCGCGTATCGCCGCTGTTGAAGGCCGGCTGGCCGCAGCAGGTCTGCGCCGCCGGCACCTCGACCCGGCAGCCGGCCTCGCGCAGCAGCTGCAGCGCGGCGAAACCGACGCTGGGCCGCATCGCGTCGACCAGGCAGGTGACGAAGAGCGCGACGCGCGGGTTCGCCGGCGGCGCGGCGGGCCGGTCTGCGCGGTCAGCCATCGGTGGGCGCTGCATGCACGGGCTCCTGGCTCGTTGGGGCGATCGCTCGCGCCGCCGGCACGCCCTCGGCTATGCCTGCGACCTGGCGATTGTGCTCCGAGCGAGCGGCGCTCGCGCGCCGCCCGCGCTGGCGCGCGGCTCGATCAGTCGGCCTCGGCCAACTGATCGAGGATCGCAGGATTCTGGTGCTCGCTCACATCGCTGGCGCGATATGAGCGAGCCCCGAACACGGCCATTCCGGCGCCTTCGGCGCCGGACCGCGCTGGCGCGCGGCCTGGCTCAGTTGGCCTCCGCCAACTGATCCAGGATGGCCGGGTTCTCCAACGTGCTGGTGTCCTGGGTGATGGCTTCGCCCTTGGCGATCGAGCGCAGCAGGCGGCGCATGATCTTGCCCGAGCGGGTCTTCGGCAGGTTCTCGCCGAAGCGGATGTCCTTCGGCTTGGCGATCGGGCCGATCTCCTTGCCGACCCAGTCGCGCAGCTGCTTGGCGATCGCCTTCGCCTCGTCGCCGGTCGGGCGCGGGCGCTTGAGCACGACGAAGGCGCAGATCGCCTCGCCCGTGGTCTCGTCCGGGCGGCCGACGACCGCGGCCTCGGCCACGAGCTCGGTGCAGCTGACCAGCGCCGACTCGATCTCCATCGTCCCCATGCGGTGGCCGGAGACGTTCAGCACGTCGTCGATGCGGCCGGTGATCGTGAAGTAGCCGGTCTTCGCGTCGCGCGTCGCGCCGTCGCCGGCGAGGTAGAAGCGGCCCTTGAAATCCTCCGGCCAGTAGCTCTTGCGGTAGCGGTCCGCATCGCCCCAGATCGTGCGGATCATGCCCGGCCAGGGCTTGCGGATGACCAGGATCCCGCCCTGCCCGTTCGGCACCTCCTTGCCGGTCTCGTCGACCACCGCGGCGTCGATGCCCGGGAACGGCAGCGTGCACGACCCCGGCACCAGCGGTGTCGCGCCCGGCAGCGGCGTGATCATGTGGCCGCCGGTCTCGGTCTGCCACCAGGTGTCGACGATCGGGCAGCGCCCGCCGCCGACGTTGGCGTGGTACCACTCCCAGGCGGCCGGGTTGATCGGCTCGCCGACCGTGCCGAGGATGCGCAGGCTGGCCAGGTCGTACCGCCTCGGGTGCACCGCCTCGGTGCTCTCGGCGGCCTTGATCAGGCTGCGGATCGCGGTCGGCGCGGTGTAGAACACCGTCACCTTGTGGCGCTCGATCATCTTCCAGAAGCGCCCGGCGTCCGGGTAGGTCGGCACGCCCTCGAAGACGATCTCGGTGCCACCCAGCGCCAGCGGCCCGTAGCTGATATAGGTGTGGCCGGTGACCCAGCCGATGTCGGCCGTGCACCAGAAGACATCGTCGGGCTTGATGTCGAAGGTCCACTTCGTCGTCAGCGCCGCGTGCAGCAGGTAGCCGCCGGTGGAGTGCTGCACCCCCTTGGGCTTGCCGGTCGACCCGCTGGTGTAGAGCAGGAACAGCGGATGCTCGGCACCGACCCACTCCGGCTCGCAGCGATCGCTCTGGCTCGCCACGACATCGTGCAGCCACTGGTCGCGCCCGTCCTTCCATGCCACGCTGCCGCCGGTGCGCTGGTAGACGATGACGTCCTTGATGCCACCGGTGCCGGGCATCGCCAGCGCCTCGTCGACGATCGCCTTCAGCGGCAGGTGCTTGCCGCCGCGCGCCTGCTCGTCGGCGGTGATCACCATCACCGCGCCGGCATCCTCGATGCGGTCGCGCAGGCTCTGCGCCGAGAAGCCGCCGAAGACCACCGAGTGCGTCGCGCCGATGCGCGCGCAGGCCTGCATCGCGACCACACCCTCGATGCTCATCGGCATGTAGACGACGACACGGTCGCCCTTCTTGACGCCGCGCGCCTTCAGCGCGTTGGCGAGCTTGCAGGTGCGCGCGAGCAGCTCGCGGTAGCTGATCCTGGTCACGGCGCCGTCGTCGGCCTCGAAGATGATCGCCGTCTTGTCGCCCAGGCCGCGCTCGACGTTGCGGTCCAGGCAGTTGTACGAGACGTTGAGCGTGCCGTCGGCGAACCACTTGAAGAACGGCGCGTCGCTCGTGTCGAGCACCTGCGTGAACGGCGTCTTCCAGCTCAGCAGCTCGCGCGCGTGGCGGGCCCAGAAGCCCTCGTAGTCGGCCTCGGTCTCGGCCACCAGCTTGCGGTAGGCGTCCATCCCGGACACATAGGCGGACTTCAGCAGCGCCGCCGGCGGTTCGTAGAGCTTGGTCTCGGCGTTGTCGGTCATCGTGTCTCCTCGAGAGTTCCGGTCCCGGCGCGGTCGCGCCAGCGGCCACCACCGAATCCTAGGATACGCGCTGCAGACACCCGGATCACGGCAGTGGACAAGCGCCGGGAATGTCGCCCCGGGCGCTGACGAAGCCCTTACTCGGCGCAGCAGGCTGCGGCATCGCACGCGCCGCGGGTACCGGCGGCGCCGATTTGCCATGCCGTCGCGAGGCGGCCGCCGGCTTGGCAGAATGCCGGCCGCACCCGCACCCGCACCCGCACCCGCCGCGCGCCTCGCGGCCGAGCCCACGGAGCCCTCTTGTCGACGACCCCGCCCTCCGCCACCGCCTCGTCCTCAGCTTCGGCCGGGTCGGCCCGCTCGCGGCTCCAGGCCTTCCTCGGCCGCGCTGCAGTGCAGCATACAATCCTGGCGTTGATCCTCGTCAATGCCGCGGTGTTGGGGCTGGAGACCTCGTCCACGGCGATGCAGGCCTGGGGGCCGGCACTGCGCGCGCTCGATCAGGCGATCCTCGCGGTCTTCGTCGCCGAGATCGCGCTGCGCATCGTCGCCTGGCGCGGTGCCTTCTTCCGCGACCCCTGGAGCCTGTTCGACCTCGCGGTGGTGGCGATCGCGCTCGTGCCCGCCAGCGGCCCGTTCTCCGTGCTGCGCGCGTTGCGCGTGCTGCGGGTGCTTCGCATCCTGACCATCGTGCCGTCGATGCGGCGCGTCGTCGGCGGGCTGCTCGCGGCGATCCCGGGGCTGTCGTCGATCGCCGCGGTGCTGGGGCTGCTCTTCTACGTCTTCGCCGTCATCGCGACCAAGCTGTTCGGCGCCGACTTCCCGGACTGGTTCGGCACCCTCGGCCGCTCGCTGTACACGCTGTTCCAGGTCATGACGCTGGAGAGCTGGTCGATGGGCATCGTGCGCCCGGTGATGGAGGTCTATGCTTACGCGTGGGCCTTCTTCGTGCCCTTCATCCTGATGGCGACGTTCACGATGCTCAACCTGTTCATCGGCGTCATCGTCTCGGCGATGCAGAGCTTCACCGAGGCGGAAAGGGACGAGACGATCGCCGCCGTCGGCGACGCGCGCGACCACATCGAGGCCGACCTGCACGCCGAGCTGCGCGCGCTGCGCGGCGAGATCGCGGCGCTGCGCGCGCAGATGGCGCAGCGCGGCACGTCGTGACGACGCAACTGCTGCTGTTCGCCGCCGGCCTCGTGGGGCTGGTCGCCGGCGCCGAGCTGCTGGTGCGCGGGGCGTCGCGGCTCGCGCTGTCCTTCGGCATCTCGCCGCTGGTCGTCGGGCTGACCGTGGTCGCCTTCGGAACCAGCGCCCCGGAGATGACGGTCTCGGTGGCCGCGGTGCTCGACGGCCAGACCGGGCTGGCGATCGGCAACGTCGTCGGCAGCAATGTCTTCAACGTGCTGGGCATCCTCGGGCTGGCGGCGCTGATCGCGCCGCTGCTCGTGCATGTCCAGGTCATCCGCCAGGAGGTTCCGATCATGATCGGCGCCTCGCTGCTGGTGATGCTGCTCGGGCTGGACGGGCGCATCGGGCTCGTCGACGCCGCGATGCTCGCCCTGCTGCTCGTCGCCTATACCGTCTTCCTGGTCGTGCAATCGCGCGCGCAGTCGGCGTCGGCGCCCGCGGAGTTCGCCGCCGAGTTGCCGCCTCCGGCCACCGGCCGCTGGGACAGCCACTGGGCGGTGCAGCTGCTGCTCGTCGTCGCGGGCCTGGCGTTGCTGGTGGTCGGGTCGGACACGATGGTCGGCGCGGCGGTGTCGTTCGCGCGTGCGCTGGGCATCAGCGAGACGGTGATCGGGCTGACGATCGTCGCCGTCGGCACCTCGCTGCCCGAGGTCGCGGCCTCGGTGATGGCGGCGTTCAAGGGCGAGCGCGACATCGCGGTCGGCAACGTCGTCGGCAGCTGCGTCTTCAACCTGCTCGGCGTGCTCGGCCTGGCCGGGCTGGCCGCCGGCAGCGCGGGGCTGCCGATCCCCGACTCCGTGCTGCGCCTGGACCTGTGGGTGATGCTCGCGGCCGCCGTCGCCTGCCTGCCGATCTTCGTCACCGGGCGCGAGGTCGCGCGCTGGGAGGGGGCGGTCTTCGTCGCCTACTACGCCGCCTACACCGCCTACCTGATCCTGCGCGCGCAGCAGCACGAGGCGCTGCCGGCGTTCTCGGGCCTGATGATGGGTTTCGTCGGCCCGCTGACGCTGGTCACGCTGGTCGTCATGCTGATCCCGCGCGGGCGCAGCGGCTGACCTCCATGATCCGGGGGCTGTCCCGGATCCTGGAGGACTTCGACGTCGACAGCCGCATCAGGCGATATCGCCGCGCGCCGCCGCCGGTTCGGGATCCTGCCGCCGCGGCGCATGCCGCAGCCGGGCCGCCTTGGCCGCCTGCTCGATGGCGCGGCGCAGCGCGCTGTGGCGGCGCAGCGCCAGCTCCATCGGCGCCATGTGCAACATGCCGGTGGCCCCGGCGTCGAGCAGCGCCGCCTTCAGCGCCTGGTAGGCGTCCAGCGCCTGCGCCACAGCCGCGTCGAGCGCCGCCTGGTCGGCCGCCGCGCCGGCCTCGGGCAGCGGGTCGGCCAGCGCCAGCACCGCCGCCGCGGCCTGCACGAAGGCCTGCTCGGATGGCAGCTGCGGCGCCCGCGAGTCGGGCAGCGGGCGCAGCCGCGCCGCCTCCGCCGCCTCCTCGGCGACCGTCTGCTGGTAGCGCTGCACCCGCAGCGCGCGCGCCAGGCGCTCGGCGCTGCGCCTGGGCATCTGCGCGCGGCTGACGCGCTCGACGAAGGCGTCGACCGCGGTGTCGAGCTGCGCGACGATGCGCTCCTCGCGCCCGACTGCGGCGGCGTCGGCGCCGGCCAGCGCGGCGCGCGCCGCGCGCACCGCGACATGGCCGGCGCGCTCGATCTCGCGCTCCAGCGCATCGAGCGCCAGCGTCGGCACCGCGAGCACGGTGTCGTCCAGGTGCTGCGGCTGCGCCTCGTCCTCCTCGGCGGCGCGGAAGCGCTGCTGCAGCCAGCGCGTCAGCGCGCCGGCCAGCGGCCACATCAGCAGCACGCCCAGGACGTTGAAGCAGGTGTGGAACAGCGCCAGCCGGATCGCCGGGTCGGGCGCAAGCCCCATGGCCTGGCGCATGTCGGCGATGCCCTGCACCAGCCACGGCAGCAGCACGAGCGCGACCGCGCCGGTCAGCACGTTGAAGGCGACGTGCGCCGCGGCCGCGCGGCGCGCGTTGGGCGTGGCGCCGACAGCCACCAGGATGGCGGTGGCAGTGGTGCCGATATTGGCGCCGATCACCACCGCCGCCGCGGACTGCGCTGTCAGCAGTCCGCCCTGAGCCGCGGTCAGCGCGATGGCCATCGACGCGCTCGACGACTGCGTCAGCAGCGTCAGCACGACTCCGCCGAGCACCTGGGCCAGCACCGCCCACGGCCCGGTGCCGGTCGGCAGCGCCACCTGCTCGGACAGCCCGCCGAAGGCCTGCTGCAGCAGCGCGATGCCGAGGAACAGCATGCCGAAGCCGGCCAGCGCGTCGCCGATCGCCGCGCGCCGGCCGTTGCCGCCGCTCAGGCGAAGCGCCACGCCGACGCCGATCAGCGGCAGCGCCAGCGCCTCGATGTCGAACTTCAGCCCGACGAGGGCGACGATCCATCCCGTCATCGTCGTGCCGACGTTGGCGCCGAACAGCACCCACAGCGCCGGCGCCAGCGTCATCAGCCCGGCGTTGACGAAGCCGATCGCCGCCACCGTGACGGCGGTCGACGACTGGACCAGCGTCGTCACCAGCACGCCCGAGCCGAGCGCGTGCCAGCGTGTGCGAGTGGCCGACGCCAGGATGCGCTCCAGCGCCGGCCCGGCGGCCAGCTTCAGGCCATCGGTCATCATCGTCATGCCGAGCAGGAACAGCCCCAGCCCGCCGGCCAGCGTCGCGGCCATGGTCCAGACGTTCACCGGCATGCCCTGGGCGCTGCGTGCCTTGGGGTGGGCATCGGGCAGCAGCGAATCGGGTTCATGCCCACAGCCAGCCTGCCAGGACGGTGATCGCCCCGATGCAGGCCAGGTTCAGCCACAGTCCGCAGCGCATCATCGCGCCCTGCGGCACCTCGTCGGTGGCGAACACGATCGCGTTCGGCGGTGTCGCCACCGGCAGCATGAAGGCGCAGGAGGCCGCGATCGCGATCGCCGCGGCCGCAGCCGGCGCCGGCAGCCCCAGCAGCTCGGCCATCGGCAGGAAGATCGGCAGCAGCAGCGCGGCGCTGGCCGTGTTGCTGACGAGCTCGGTCAGGAAGACGACGAAGGTGACGACCCCGGCCAGCACCAGCCAGGCCGGCGCGCCCTGCACCAGGCCCAGCACGCCCTCGGCCAGGAAGCGGCTCGCGCCACTGGCCTGCATCAGCGCCGACAGCGCCAGCCCGCCGCCGAACAGCAGCAGCACACCCCATTGCGCGCGCCGCTCCAGTTCGGGCCAGCCGAGCGCGCCGCTGCCCACCAGCAGCGCGATCGCCACCAGCGCGACGATGCCGTCGGACTCGCCCGCGATCCCGAGCGCGCGCGCCAGCGGCGCACCGCCGATCCACGCCGCCACCGTGGCGCCGAAGATCGCCACCGTCAGCACGCGCGGGCGCGTCCACTCGAGCCGCACGCGTGCGAGCTCGACGCGGCCGCCGAGCCGGGGCCGCAGCAGCAGCCACAGCAGCGCGAGCATCAGCGGCCACAGCAGCACCACCGCCGGCAGCCCGAAGCCCAGCCATTGCGCAAAGCCGATGCCGGCCTGTGCCGCCGCGATCGCATTCGGCGGGCTGCCCACCGGCGTGGCGATGCCGCCGATGCTGCAGCTGTAAGCCAGCGCCAGCAGCACGAAGATGCGCTCGCGCGCGCCGATCGCGTCGCCCGCGTCCCTCACGCCGGCCGCACGCGGTGCGCCAGGCGCCACCGCAACGCCGTCGGCCGGCTCGTCGTCGTCGCGCAGCAGCCCCAGCGCCAGCGGCAGCATCATCGCCGCGGTCGCGGTATTGCTGATCCACATCGACAGCAGCGCCGCCATCGCCGCCAGCAGCAGCACCGCGCCCAGCCGCCGCCCGCCGGCCAGCCGCATCACGCCGCCGGCCAGCGCGCGGTCCAGCCCGTGCCGCTGCAGCGCCGCGGCAAGCGCGAAGCCGCCGAGAAACAGGAAGATGACCGGGTTGGCGAACGGCGCCAGCGCCGCCGCCGGCGCCACCAGCCCAAGCGCCACCGCCCCCACCGGCACCAGCAGCGCGGTCACCGCCAGCGGCAGCGCCTGCGTCAGCCACAGCCCGCCGATCAGCGCGAACAGCGCCAGCGCCGCCGCGTACGGCGCCGGCGCCAGCGCGTGCACCGCCAGCGCCCCCGCAACGCAGCCGGGCAGGGCGAACGCACGCGCGGAAATGCCGATCATCCGTGGCTCCACGATGTCGATCGCCGGCGCCCCCGTGCTGGCATCATCGCGCCATGCGGCAATGGTTCCGGCGCATCACGCCCACCGAGGAGACGCTGCGTGCGCACCCCTCGCTGCGATGGCTGGGCCCGCTGCTGCGCCGCCCCTGGCTGTGGCAGCTCAGCCGGCGCCGCGTTGCACTGGGCGCCGGCATCGGCGTGTTCTTCGGCTTCCTGATCCCGGTGGCGCAGATCTTCGGCGCCGCGCTGTTCGCGCTGCTGTTGCGCGCCAACCTGCCGGTGGCGGCGGTGTCGACGCTGGTCACCAACCCGGTCACCTTCGGCCCGGTCTTCGTCCTCGCCTACAAGACCGGTTCGGCGGTGCTGGGCCGGCAGCTCGAGCCCGGTCAGGCCAAGGCCGCGGCCCGTGTCGCGCAGGCCGCGGTGGCCGACGCGCCGGGCTGGATCGACCGCGCGGCGTCGATCGGCAAGCCGCTGTTCCTGGGCCTGGCGATCTTCGCGGTGGTCGGTGGCCTCGCGGCCTGGGCGCTGGTTCACCTGATCTGGACCGCGGCGGTGTGGCTCGAGCGGCGGCGCAGGCGCCGCCGACGCAAGCGTCCCGTCGGCGTGGCCTGAAAGCGGGCAGCGGGCGATCGCATGGGGCCGAGGCCGGCCCGTGCAGGCGGCGCCCGCGGGGCGCGCTCAAGCGCCGCGGATGGTCTCGCGGCCGTGCGCGTCGCGCACCTTGCCGAGCGCCGAGTCGATCGCGCGCGCCAGCTTCTCGGCCGCACCGTGCAGCGCGTCGGCGACCTTGTCGGCATCGTGGCTGACCGCCAGCGGCTGGCGCCCGGCGAGGCGCGCCTCGAGCTTGCAGCGCTTGTCCTGCTCGCCGGCTCGCGTGCCGTTGATGTCGCTGACATGCACCTCGATGCGCGTGACATGGTCGGCGAAGCGGCGCAGCCGATCGCGCAGCTCGCGCTCGGCCCAGTCGGCCAGCGAGGCCTCGCCGTGAACGTGGTTGTCGGTGTGGAACTGGATCTGCATCGGGTGTCCTCGATCGGCGGCGGCGGCCGCCCTTGACGGGGTGCGACCGCGCACCGCGGCCGGGGTTCCGACGCGGCAGCCCGCTGCGCCGCGCGGCATCGCGTCTATATTGTCACCTCCCCGCACCCCGAACCCGGTACCCCGCACGGAGCCCATCATGTTCGACAAGATCCTGCTGCCGACCGACGGCTCGGATGTCTCGCTGGCCGCCGCCGAGCGCGCGGCCGCACTGGCCAAGCTGTGCGGCGCGACGCTGCACGTGGTCTACGTCCAGGAGCCCTACCCCTACAGCGGCATCGGCGCGGCCAGCAGCGCCGGCCGCATGGCCTACGAGGCCGAGGCGCAGCAGCAGGCCGGCGAGGCCTTCGCGCGCGCCGAGGCGCTGGCGCGCGTGCCGGGCGTGCCGATCGTCACCGAGCGCATCGAGGGCAGCCACCCGGCCGAGGGCATCGTCGAGGCCGCGCGCCGCTGCGGCGCCGACCTGATCGTGATGGCCTCGCACGGCCGCAGCGGCGTGGCGCGGCTGCTTCTCGGCAGCGTGGCGCAGAAGGTTCTGGTGCTGGCCGAGGTGCCGGTGATGATCGTCAAGTAGGCGCCGCGGCGCGCGGCAGCGTCGCCACCAGCACGTCGGACTGGCCCTCGGCCAGCACATGCTTGGTGACGCTGCCCAGCAGCAGGTCCTCGGCCGCGCTCTGGCCGTGCTTGCCGATCACGACGAGGTCGCAGTCGAGCACCTGCTCCTGCTCGACGAGTCGCATCGAGGCCTCGCCCTCGACGATGCACGGGTCCCAGTGCCAGGGAGCGAGCCCGGCGCGCTCGGCGATCGCGTAGAGCTGCTGGGTGGCGGCGGCGCGCGCCTGCTGGCGGTAATGCTCGACCGTCGCCGCATCGACGCCGGCAAAGCGCAGCTTCTCCTCGAACGGCACCTGGAATGCGGTGAACAGCACCGGCCGCGCATGCGGCGCGACGCGCCTTGCCGCCTCCAGCACCGCGGCCGACCAGGGTGAGAAGTCCAGTGCCAGCAGCGCGCGCCGGTAGCGCTCGTGCGGCGCCTGGCGCACCACCAGCAGCGGAAGCTGGGTGCGCCGCATCAGCCGCTCGGCCGTGGTGCCGACCACGAGCCGGCGCAGGAAGCTCGCGCCGCGCGCGCCGACGACGACAACCGCGGCGTCGACCTCGTCGGCCGCATCGCCGAGCGCGTCCAGCACCGGCCCCTCGCGCAGCAGCGGTTGCACCGGCACGCGGTGGGCGGCGTGAAGCTCGGCGGCGAGTGCGGCCAGCTCGCGCTCGGCCGCGGCCTCGAGCCGGGCCTGGGTCTCCGCCCCCAGCCACTGCCGAAGGTCGTCCAGCGCGCGCTGCGGCAGCGCGTGCACCAGGGTCAGCGCGGCGCCGGTCTCGCGCGCCAGGCGCGCGGCGCGGTCGGCCGCGTGGCGCGCCGGTGCCGACAGGTCGGTCGCGGCCAGGATCTGCGCGGGTTTCGCGGTCGGGCTGGGGTCCGGGGCATTCATCGGCCTTCCTCCTTGGCGCTGTCGGGCGCGCGCAATGCGTCGGCGAGTCGCCGCGCGGCATGGTCGGCGGCGTCCTCGAAGGGGTTGAGGATCAGCGGCACGCCGGCGCTCGCCAGCGCGCGGCCGTGCGCCGGGTCGCGCACCGCGGCGGCCAACCCGCCGCGATAGTGCACCGCCTTCAGCGCGTGCAGCAGCGCGCGGTTGCTGTCGAGCTGCGGGAAGGTCGTCACCACCCAGCGCGCGCGTGCCAGCGGCAGCGACTCGAGGAAGTCCGGGTCCTCGCCGTCGCCGAAGTGCACCGGCAGCCCGCGCGATTGCAGCGCCCGGACCTGCTCGGGGTCGAAGTCGACGCCGATCGCCGTCACGCCGTCGGCGCGCAGCTGCTCCAGCAGCCGGCTGCCATAGCGGCCGAGGCCGAAGACCACCGCCTGCACCGCATCGCCGCCATGCGCCTGCTGCTCGATCGCCAGCTCGCGAAAGGGCTGGCGCCGCTCGAAGCGGCCCAGCCAGGGCGCCAGCCGCTCGTACAGCGGCTGCGAGTACAGGATCATGTAGGTCGACACCGTGATCGTCACCAGCCCGACGAGCGTCGTCAGCCCGAGCGCCCCGACGCCGACATGGCCGAGCGTGATCCCCATGGCGACGAAGACGATCGAGAACTCGCTGATCTGCGCCACCGTCAGCCCGGCCAGGAAGCCGGTGCGCTTGCGGTAGCCCATCCAGCCCATGATCGCCATCACGATCAGCGGGTTGCCGATCAGCACGAACAACGACAGGACGATCGCCGGCCCGACCTCGGCGCCCAGCGTCGACAGCTCGAGCTTGGCGCCCAGGTCGATGAAGAAGAACAGCAGCAGGAAGTCGCGGATGCTCGTCAGCCGCGCGTTCATCGCCTCGCGGTAGGGTGTGGACGCGAGCGAGAAGCCGGCCAGGAAGGCGCCCGCCTCCTTGCTGAAGCCGGCCCATTCGCCCAGGGCCGCCAGCGCCACGCCCCAGGCGATGGCGAACACCAGCAGCAGCTCCTGCGAACGCGCCATCGCCGCGACGACCGCCGGCAGCACCCAGCGCATCAGCACGAACAGCAGCAACGCCGCCGCCGCCAGCCGCCAGCCCAGCGAGAACAAGACCTCGGCCCACCCTGTCGCTTCGCCACCGGAGCCGCGCAAGGCGCTCAACGTCATCATCGCGACGACCACCGCCAGGTCCTGCACGATCAGGAAGCCGACAGCGATGCGCCCGTGCAGGCTGTCGAGCTCGCGCTTGTCGGACAGCAGCTTGACGATGATGATGGTGCTGGAGAAGGTCAGCGCCACCGCGACGTACAAGGCCTCCATCGGCCCCTTGCCGAGCGCCAGGATGATCAGCAAGCCGAAGGCGATCGTGAACGCGAGCTGCCCCAGCCCGGTGGCCAGCGCCACCGGGCCGATGTGGCGCACGTGGTGCAGGTCGAGCTTGAGGCCGACGACGAACAGCAGCACCGCCACGCCGACCTGCGCCAGCAGGTCGATCTGCTCGTGCGCCTGCACCAGGCCCAGCACCGCCGGGCCGACGACGATGCCGACCACGATATACGCGATCAGCACCGGCTGGCGCAGCCGCACGAACAACGCGCCGGCCAGCGCGCAGATCAGCAGCAGCAACGCGAACTCGGCAAAGGGTTCGTGGCCGATCATCGAGGCCCCGCGCCGTTCATCGCCGTGCCGCCCGCGGCGCCATGCTCACGACACCCCCACGCCCATGCGCCGCAGCACGAGCTTCTCCAGCTCCAGCACCACCAGCACCGCCACACCGACAGCGACGGTCGCCGCCCCGGTGCTCAGCGGCAGCGCCGTGGTGGCAAACAAGGTCTGCATGAAGGGCATGTAGGTGAAGACCAGCTGCAGCACGAACACCGCCGCCACCGCCAGCAGCACCAGCGGCGTGCCCTTGACGCCCTCGAGCGTGAACGACGGCGCCTTCAGGTAGCGCACGCTGAAGAGATAGAAGACCTCCATCGCCACCAGCGTGTTGACGGCCACCGTGCGCGCGGTGTCGACCGACGCGCCGTGCCACAGCGCCCACTCGAACATGCCGAAGATGCCGGCCATGAACAGCGCCGACACGAAGCCGATGCGCCACAGCACGAAGCGCGACAGCATCGGCTCGTCGGGCCGGCGCGGCGGGCGCTTCATGACGTCGGCCTCGGTCGGCTCGAAGGCCAGCACCAGCGCCAGCGCGATCGAGCTGACCATGTTGACCCACAGGATCTGCACCGGCGCGATCGGCAGCGCCACGCCGAGGATCACCGCCAGCAGCAGCGACAGCGACTCGCCGCCGTTGATCGGCAGCAGGAAGGTCACCGTCTTCTTCAGGTTGTCGTAGACGGTGCGCCCCTCCTCCACCGCATGCGCGATGGAGGCGAAGTTGTCGTCCGCCAGCACGATGGAGCCGGCCTGCTTGGCCGCTTCGGTCCCCTTGCGCCCCATCGCGACGCCGACGTCGGCCTGCTTGAGCGCCGGCGCGTCGTTGACGCCGTCGCCGGTCATCGCGACGATCTCGCCGTTGTCCCTCAGCGCCCGCACCAGGCGCAGCTTGTGCTCGGGGCTGGCACGCGCGAAGACGCGAACCTCGCGCACCGCATCGCGCAGCGCGGCATCGTCCATCGCCTCGACCTCGGGGCCGGTGACGGCGCGCAGCGATTCGCCCATGCCGAGCTGGCCGGCGATCGCGCTGGCGGTCACGCCGTGGTCGCCGGTGATCATGACGACGCGGATGCCGGCCGCGCTGCACTGCGCCACCGCCTCGATGGCCTCGGTGCGCGGCGGGTCGATGATGCCGACCAGCCCGAGCAGCGTCAGCCCCTGCTCGACGTCGGCGTGGTCCAGGTCCTCGGTGCCGGCGGGAAGCGCGCGCCGCGCCAGCGCCAGCACGCGCCGGCCGGCGCGCGCCTGCGCCTCGACGGCGGCGTGCCAATGCGCCGCGTCCAGCGGCTCGCGGCTGGCGTCGGCCCCGAGCTGGTCGGCGCACATCGCCAGCACGCGCTCGGGCGCGCCCTTGACCAGCGCGACCGGCGCCTGCTCGCCGTCGTCGTCGCCGCGGTGCAGGCTGGCCATGTAGCGGTGCTCGGACTCGAACGGGATCAGGTCCAGCCGCGGCCGCTCGATCCTCAGCTCGGCCGGCTCCAGCCCGGCCTTGCACGCCAGCGTCAGCAGCGCGCCCTCGGTCGGGTCGCCGGCGAGCTGCCACTGGCCGTCGCGCTCGTGCAGCGCGGCGTCGTTGCACAGCGCGGCGACCTCGGCCAGCGCGTGCGCAGCCGGCACGCGCTCGCGCAGCGCCGCGGCGTCGAGCACCTCGTCGCCGACCCGCAGCGGGCCTTCGGGCGCGTAGCCGGCGCCCTCGACCTCGAGGAGCGCGCCGGCGCAGACGATCTGCTGCACCGTCATCTCGTTGCGCGTGAGGGTGCCGGTCTTGTCCGAGCAGATCACCGTCACCGAGCCCAATGTCTCGACCGCCGGCAGGCGGCGGATCACCGCGTGGCGCTGCGCCATGCGCTGCACGCCGATCGCCAGCGCGATCGTCATGATCGCCGGCAGCCCCTCGGGGATCGCCGCCACCGCGAGGCCGACCGCGGCCATGAAGACCTCGCCCGCGCCCATGCCGCGCACGAACACGCCGAAGACGAACAGCAGCCCCGCCAGGCCGAGGATGACGAAGGTCAGCGTGCGGCCGAAACCCTCCATCTTGCGCAGCAGCGGCGTCGTGCCGGCCTCGACCGACTCCAGCATGCGGCCGATGCGGCCGATCTCGGTCGCCGACCCGGTGGCGACCACCAGCGCGCGCGCCTGCCCCTGCGTCACCAGGGTGCCGGCGTAGCCCATGCTGCGGCGGTCGCCGATCGCGGCGTCCTCGGCCACCGGGTCGACGCGCTTTTCCACCGGCACCGACTCGCCGGTCAGCGCCGCCTCGTCGACGCGCAGGTTGCGCGACTGCAGCAGCCGCACGTCGGCCGGCAGGCTGTCGCCCGAGGCAAGCAGCACGATATCGCCCGGCACCAGGTCGGCCGCGTCGACCTCGTGCGGGTGGCCGTCGCGCAGCACCACCGCGTGCGGCGCCAGCAGGTGGCGGATCGCCTGCAGCGCCTTTTCGGCCTTGCCTTCCTGGATGAAGCCGATCAACGCGTTGAGAACGACGACGGCGGCGATCACCGCGGTGTCGACCCAGTGCCCCATCAGCGCCGTGACCACTGCCGCGGCCATCAGCACGTAGAGCAGCAGGTTGTCGAACTGCCGCAGCAGCCGCTCCAGCATACCCGGCGGCTTCACCTCGGCGAGCCGGTTCGGCCCGTGCGCGGCCAGGCGGCGCGCGGCCTCGTCGGCCGCGAGGCCGTGGCGGCTGCTGTCCAGCCTCTGCAAGGCCTCGTCGGCCGGGCGCGCGTGCCAGGGCGGCGCCGCCGCGGGCCCGTTCTTCGGGCGGGGCGGAATGTCGCTCATCGAGCCGATGGTAGCCAAGCCCGCCTCGACGCCGGCGACCCCGCCCCGCCGGCGGGCCTTCTCAGTTATCCATGGCGCAACCACGCCACCCGCGACGCATGAAACCGGCCCAGCCAAGCCCTTGCGCGGATCCGGCTTCGCCGGTCCGCAGCAAGCGCCCCCGCGGGGGGCAGCGAACGCAGTGAGCGTGGGGGTTCCATCTCATCCCGCGCCCAGCGCGATCAGGACGACGTTGACGAGCCAGGCCGCCAGCAGCCCGACGCTGATCCAGCTCACCAGCCGCAGCACCCGCCCCTGCGGCCGCATCACGAGCCCGATCATCACCAGCCCCGTCATCACCATCGCCGTCAACGCGGTGCCGGCGTGCACCGGCGCGGCGATCGCCAGCAGCGGGCCGCGCACGTAGAACACGTCGTCGATCGCGAGGATCGTGACGTTGAACAGGTTGCTGCCCAGCAGGTTGCCGATCGCCATGTCGAGCGCACCGATGCGCAGCGCGCCGAGCGTCACCGCCATCTCGGGCAGCGTCGTGACGACCGACATGAAGACGGTGCCGACGAAGCTGCGCGACCAGCCCATCGCCACGGCGAGTCGGTCGCCCGCCTCGGGCAGCCAGCTGCCGGCGGCCAGCACCACCAGCGCGGCGAGCGCGAAGCGCTGCCACAGGCGGCGCCGCTCGGCAGCGGCGACCGGCTGCGCCGGCGCGGCCGCGGCGGCCGCGGCGGCGCGCTCGTGCCCCTGCACGCTGCGCAAGGCCAGCAGGTATACGCCGAGCAGCAGCGGTGTGGCCGGCCCCTGGTTGAGCACCGCCGGCACGCGCGTGCCGGCGACCAGTCCGAGCGCGACCAGCCCGAGCATGACGACCCCGAAGGCAGCCGACAGCAGGTGCGTCGCCGAGGCATGCCGGTATAGCGGCTGGCGCCGCTGCAGCGCATCGACGACACCCAGGAACAGCAGGTTGACGACGCAGGCCCCGAGCGCATGACCGACCGCGAGGTTGGGCGCGTCGACCAGCGTCACCGCGCTGACGCCCGAGGCGAGCTCGGGTAGCGAGGTCACGGTCGCCAGCAGCGCCAGCCCGATCCAGCCGCGGCCCCAGCCATGGTCCTGCGCGAGCCGGTCGGCGGTCGCACTGAGGACGAAACCCGCGCGTGCGATCAGCGCCGCACACAGCAGGAACTGCAGCCAGAGCCAGACCATGGCACGCATCGTAAGGGGCCGCCTCGCGCCGGCGGACGGAACCCGGGCGCCGGTTCCGGATCGGAGCGACGCGCGCGGCCATGCTGGCCCGCCGACAGCGCCTCGGGACGGCCCGCGGTAGATTCCAAGAATTCGAACCTCTGCCGGCCTGCCGATGCCGCCCTGCCCGACCTCGCCCGACCGCCCGCTGCCGCGCATGCGGCCGGGCTGCTGAGCCGTGGCCGCGCACGCCAGCTCGCAGGCGCACGGACCGGCCATGGGGCGGGGCGAGCGCGCCCTGTTCACGCTGCTGCCGGCGGCTGGGCTGGCGATCGTGGCCTGGGTGCTGCTGACGCAGGAGCTGCCGGTCGCTCGGAGCTGGGCCTGGGCGCCCGCGCTGGGCGTCGAGCTGGCCTTCCGCATCGACGGCCTGTCGGCGCTGATGCTGCTGATGATCACCGGCGTCGGCACCGCGGTCTTCGTCTATGCCGGCGGCTACCTGCACGGCCACCCGGCGCAGCGGCGGCTGTACGTGCTGCTGTCCCTGTTCATGATCGCGATGGTCGGCTGCGTCACCGCCGACCACCTGATGGTGCTGTTCCTGTTCTGGGAGGCGACCAGCCTGCTGTCCTTCCTGCTCGTGGGCTTCGACCACGAGCGACCCGAGAGCCGCAGGTCGGCGCAGCAGGCGCTGATGGTCACCGGCACCGGCGGGCTGGCGCTGCTGGCCGGGTTCATCCTGCTGGCGCAGGCGATGGGCACCGGGTCGATCAGCGCCATCGTCGCCGCGCTGCCGACGACCGAGGCGTCGCCGACGCTGCTGGCGGCGATGGCGCTGATCCTGGTCGGCGCGTTCACCAAGAGCGCGCAGTTCCCGTTCCACTTCTGGCTGCCGGGCGCGATGGCGGCGCCGACGCCGGTGTCGGCCTACCTGCACTCGGCGACCATGGTCAAGCTCGGCGTCTACCTGCTCGCGCGGCTGGACCCGGGCTTCGGCGACTGGGACGCGTGGGAGTGGACGCTCAAGGGCGTGGGCTCGGTCACCGCCGCCTGGGGCATGGTGCTGGCGCTGCGCGAGCGCGACCTCAAGCGCATCCTGGCCTGGTCGACGGTGGCCACGCTGGGCACGCTGGTGACGCTGGTCGGCCTGAAGGGCGACGGCGCGTCGGTGGCGGTCGGCGCGCTGCTGCTGGCGCACGCGCTGTACAAGGCGCCGCTGTTCTTCGTCGCCGGCAATATCGACCACGGCGCCGGCACGCGCGTGATCGACAAGCTCGGCAACCTGCGCCACGCGATGCCGTGGACCGCCGCCGCGGCGCTGCTCGCCGGGGCGTCGATGGCCGGCATGCCGCTGTCCTTCGGCTATGTCGTCAAGGACGTCATCGCCGAGGTCAAGAGCGCCGACGACGTATTCGCCTTCGCGCGCGCGGCCAACACCGTGTTCGGCGCGATCGCGGTCGCCGTCGCCGGCGTGGCGGCGATCCGCGTCTTCTGGCGCCACCCGGGGGCCAACGAGACGCCGGAGGCGCACGAGGGCGGGCCGGCGCTGGTCGCGCCGCCGCTGGCGCTGGCGCTGACCGGGGTCGCGCTCGGCCTGTTCCCCTTCTTCGCGCAGGACCTGATCGCGTCGGCGTCGGACGCGATGACGCCGGCCACGGCGACGGTCGCGGTCAGCCTCACGCTCGCATTCGGCCCGACCCTCGGATCGCTCGCGGTCACGCTGGCGATCGGGGCCGCGGTGTACGCGGCGTGGGACCCGCTGCACCGTCTGCTCGAGGCCGCGGCGCAGCGGATCGGCCGCATCGGCATGGCGTCGCAGTACGAGCGTTCGCTCGCCGCGATCCCGCGCCTGGCCGCGGCGTCGACCCGCGCGTTGCAGACCGGCCGCCTGCCGGCCTACGTCGCGCTCGCCGTCGGCACGCTGGGCGCGGCGATGGCGGCGGCCTTCGGTGCCGGCGCCGCCGACCTGGCCTGGCCAGCCTGGGAGGCGCCGTCGGCCGGGTTCGTCGGCGCGGCGGTGCTGATCGCGGCCGGCGCGCTGGCGGCCTGCGTGCTGCGCGACCGGCTGGTGCTGCTGCTGGCCGCCGGCCTCGTGGGCTACGGCAGCGCGCTGCTGTTCCTCTTCACCGGCGCGCCGGACGTCGCCTACACCCAGTTCACGGTCGAGACGGTATTCGTCATCGTCGTCGCGGCGGTGCTGCTCGAGCTCAGGCGCCTCGGGCTGGCGGCCAGCCTGCCCGAACCGGCGCTGCGGCCTCTGGCGGCCGCGCTGGCGGCGCTGCTGGCCAGCGTGATCGCGCTGCTGCTGCTGGTGGCCACGGCGGGCACCTTCGACCCCGCGCTGTCGGCCTTCTTCGGCGAGAGGAGCGTGACCGAGGCCTACGGCCGCAACGTCGTCAACGTGATCCTGGTCGACTACCGGGCGCTCGACACCCTGGGCGAGATCACGGTCGTGATGCTGTCGCTGCTGGCGGCGCTGCCGCTGCTGCAGGCGCTGAAGCTGGGGCCTGCCGCGTCGTCGCGATCGGGCCCGGTGTCGTCCCGCGGCGGGGCCGAGGGCGTGCGATGAAGGGCCGCATCGTCATCCTCGAGGTCGTGGCGCGGCCGCTGTACTGGCTGATCCTCGCCGCCTCGGTCTGGGTGCTGCTGCGCGGGCACAACGAGCCCGGCGGCGGATTCATCGGCGGGCTGCTGGCGGTGACCGCCAGCGTGCTGTGGGCGGTCGCCCACGGCAGCGCGGCGGCGGCACGCCGCCTGCCGCTCGGCGACCCCGTCCTGCTGGCCGCCGCCGGCGTGCTGGTCGGCGCCGCCGCCGGCATTCCGGCGCTTTTCGTCGGCGAGGCCTACCTGACCCACTGGTGGGGCGCGCTGCCGCTGGGATTCACGTCGGTCAAGGTCTCGACCGTGCTCGTGTTCGACCTCGGCGTCTACCTGTGCGTGTGGGGCGCGCTGGCCGGCTATGCGCTGGCACTGCTGTCGGTCGACGAGGGCGACGGCGCCGCCGAGGCGCCCGAGCACGAGCCGTTGTCGACGGAGGGCCGGCGATGATCTGGGTCCTCGCCGCCACGGTCTGGGTCACGGTGGCCGCCGGCGTCTATCTCACGCTGTCGCGCGACGTCTTCCGCATCGTCATCGGGCTGGCGATGCTCGGCGCGGCGGCCAACCTGCTGCTGCTCGGCACCGGCCGCATCGGCTCGGCGCTGCCGGCGGTGGTGCCGCCGGGGCAGACGCTGCTCGGCGAGGCGGCCAACCCGCTGCCGCAGGCCCTGGTGCTGACCGCCATCGTGATCGGCTTCGCGCTGGTGTGCATCTCGCTCGTGCTGATGCTGCGGCTGATCCGCGATGCCGGTACCGACGATGCGCTGGCCCTGCGCCACGCCGAGCCTGTGGTCGACGACCCGGTCAAGCCGCCGCTGCCGCGCGCCGGCTGCGACCCGGCCTGGCCGCCGCAGGAGGGCGGGCGATGACCGCGCTGGTCGTCGCCCCGGTGCTGGTGCCGCTGGCCACCGCGGCGCTGGCCACGCTGGCCAGCCGCAGGCCGGCGCTGCAGACGCTCGTCAGCGCCGCGGGCAGCCTCACCTTCCTGGCCTGCGCGCTGGCGCTGGTCGCGCTGGCCGCCGCCGACCAGCCGGCGCAGGCGGCCTTCGGCGGCTGGGCCGCACCCTACGGCATCGAGTTCAGGCTCGACCGCACCGGCAGCGCGCTGGTGCTGATCACGGCGCTGATGGGCGCCGCGTCGCTGCTGTTCCTGGCCAGCGACGCCGACGCCGGCCCGCGCCACCCGATGCTGCTGCCGCTGGTGCACGGGGTGCTGGCCGGCGTCGGCGGCGCCTTCGCCACCGCGGACCTGTTCAACCTCTACGTCTGGTTCGAGGTCATGCTGATCTGCGCGATCGGCCTGTTCGCCATCGGCGGCCGCGTCGACCAGCTCGACGCCAGCTTCAAGTACCTGGTGCTCAACCTGCTCGGCACGCTGCTGCTGCTGATCGCCGTCGGCGCCGTGTACGCCGTCACCGGCCACCTGAACTACGGCGCGCTGGCACAGGCCGCGCCGGCGCTGCCGCCGGGGCTGGCCACGGTGGTGCTGGCCGCGCTGCTGCTGGCCTTTCTCGTCAAGGCCGGCGCCTTCCCGCTCTACGGCTGGCTGCCGGCGAGCTACCACACGCTGCCGGCGCCGGTGCTGGCGCTGTTCGCCGGGCTGCTGACCAAGGTCGGCGTCTACGCGGTGCTGCGCACCGTGGGCGACGTCTTCGCGCCGGCGCCGGCGCTGCTGATGGAGGCGCTGGGCTGGGTCGCGGCCGCGACCATGCTGCTGGGCGTGCTCGGCGCGGCCTATCACTGGGACATGCGGCGCATCCTGGCCTTCCACATCGTGAGCCAGATCGGCTACATCCTGCTCGCGATCGCGCTCGGCGGCGAGGCCGGCAACGCCGCCACCCTCTTCTATACGGTGCACCACATCGTCGTGAAGGCCAACCTGTTCCTGATCGCGGCCATCGTCTGGCGTCTGACGGGCAGCTACGACCTGCGCCGCATCGGCGGGCTGTACGCGACGCGGCCGCTGCTGGGCGTGCTGTTCCTGGTGCCGGCGCTGTCGCTGGTCGGCATCCCGCCGCTGTCGGGGTTCTGGGCGAAGCTGCTGGTGCTGCAGGAGGCGCTGGCGCAGGGCCGCTGGGTCTGGACGGCGGTGGCGCTGGCGGTCAGCGTGCTGACGCTGTACTCGATGATGAAGATCTGGATGGAAGCGTTCTGGAAGAAGCATCCCGACGAACACTGGGCCCCGCCGCGCGACACCCGGCTCGCGCCGGCCTGGCTCGCGACCGGCGCCCTGGCGGCGGTGACGCTGGCGATCGGCCTCGCCCCGCAGCCGCTGGCGGCCTACGCGCAGGCCGCGGCGCGCACGCTGGGGGGAGGCTGAGGCGATGAAGCTGCTGGCCGCCGCCACGCTGCTGCTGCGCTTCGTGCGCGCGATCGTCGTCTCCGGGCTGCAGACGGTGGCGGTGATCCTGCGCGCCGGGCGCCCGGGCGGCACGCCGCCGCCGCTGGCGCTGCTGCGCGTGCGCTTCGCGCCGATGAGCGAGCAGGGCGCGGCGCTGCTCGGGGCGATGGTGTCGCTGACCCCGGGCACGACGACGATCGACATCGACATGGACGAGCGCGATCTGCTGCTGCACGTGCTCGACGCGTCCGACACCGACGCGCTGGTGGCCGGGATCCGGCGCGACTTCGAGCCCGGGCTGGTGGCGCTGTTCGGGAGGCCGGGATGAGGCGCTGCCCGCCTGGCGACGTCGACGCGCGGAGGCTCGCCGCATGAACGGCGTCGCGATCACGCTGCTCGTCGTCGGCGCGCTGCTGGCCGCGGGGCTGGCGGTCTGGCGCATCGTCGGCGGGCCGACGCACGCCGACCGCATCGTCGCGCTCGACATCTTCCTGGCCGCCGGAATCGCGCTGGCGATCGCGGCGTCGCTGGCCACTGCGCGCACGGTCTTCCTCGATGTCGCGATCGGGCTGGCGCTGGTCGGCTTCGTCGCCACGATCGGCTGGGCACGGCTGATCGAGCGTGCGCCGCGGCGCGACGCCGTCCGCCGCGGCGCCACGGCCGGCGCGGCCACGACGCGGCGCGGCGGCCGCGAAGGAACGCGATGACGCTCGCCGGCGACCTGCTGCTCGTGGCCGGCGCGCTGCTGCTGGTGGTCGCCGCCTGGGGCGTGATCACGCTGCCGGACGCCCTGGCGCGCCAGCATGCGGCGACCAAGGCGGGCACGCTGGCGCTTGCGCTGGTCGGCGTCGGCGCGGCGCTGCGCGTGCCCGAGGGCGAGTGGCTGTGGCGGCTGGCGCTGATCCTCGGCTTCCTGGCCGCGACGCTGCCGGTGGCCTCGCACCTGCTGGCACGCGCCGCCGTGCGCGAGGCCGGGCTCGAGGATGCGATCCGCGACGCGCCGCGCGTCGGCGACGATCCGGCCGCGCGACGCTGAAGCGAGACGACCGCGACCCGAGGTGCTGCGCCGTATCATGCAGCGGCCTTGCGCCGCATCGCGCCGACTGCCCGGATTGGTTCGGCGATTCGCGCCGCCGGCGCCGCCCGCGGAGTCGGCGCGCGAAGAACCGGACTCGCCGCGCAGCGCGTCGGACCGTGCCCGGCCATGACCGACCCCGGCTGGAGGCTCATCCGTCTCCATGGACATGTCGACGCTGCCACTGCCAGACCCCGCTGCGCTGGAGTCGATCTGCCGCCGTTATCGGGTCCGCGTGCTGTCGATGTTCGGGTCGGCGGCGACAGGCGCGCTGCACGCCGACAGCGACGTCGATCTGCTCGTCGAGTTCGAGCCCGGCCGCGCGCCCGGGGCGTTCGCGCTCGTCGATCTGCAGGACGAGCTCTCGGCGGCCTTCGGCGGCCGACCGGTCGATCTCGCCTTCCCGGCCATCCTGCGCAACCCTTACCGGCGACGCACGATCGAGCCGCAGTTGCGAAGGCTCTGGGGATGACGGACGACGCGCGCACGCCGGCCCACGTGGCCGACATGGCCCGGTTCGCGGCCGAGTTGCGCGCGTTGGCTGGCCGAACGGCGCGCGATGCCTACCTCGTCGATCGCGTGCTCGTCCTCGCCTTCGAGAAGCTCTCCATCAACCTCGGCGCGGCCGCGAGCCGGATCCCCTTGCCGGATCGCGAAGCGATCGGTGCCTTGCCGTGGCGACAGATCATCGGCCTGCGCAACATCCTCGCGCATGGCTACGACCAGGTTGATCCCGAGACGCTGTACCGCACGGCGTCGATGGAACTCGACGACCTGGAGGCCACGCTCAACGCCTGGCTTGCGCAACGGGATCGGCGCTGAGAGTCTCCAGGGATGCGGCGCCCTGGCGCCCCATCACCTCGGACCTCATGCGCAGGCGCAGCGCGATCCCTGGCTCGCGCCCGCGCCGGCCATCGACGCACTGGCCGTGGTCCGTACAATGGTCCGCGCCCTGCCCGCCGACCCGGACCCGACGCCCGTGCTCCACGCCCTCAGCCTGCTGCTCGCGCTGGTTGCCTTCTGGGTCCTGCTGTCGGGCTACTTCACGCCGTTCCTGCTCGCCGCCGGCGCGGGCTCGGCGATCGCCGTCGTCGCCTTCGCACGGCGCATGGATGTCGTCGACGCCGAGGGCCACCCGGTCCAGCTCGGGCCGCGCGTGCTGTTGTACTGGGCCTGGCTGGTCAAGGAGATCGTCGTCTCGGGCTGGACCGTCAGCCGCATCATCGTCGACCCACGGCTGCCGATCAGCCCGACGATGCGGCGCTTCCGGCCGACGCAGCGCACCAGCGTCGGCTTGGTCATCCACGCGAACTCGATCACGCTGACGCCGGGCACGATCACGGTCGAGGCCGGCCCCGACAGCTTCCTCGTCCACGCGCTGACGCGCGACGGCGCCGATGGCGTCGTCGACAGCGCGATGGACCGCCGCGTCAGCGCCTGCGAGACCCGGCCGTGATGTTCGCCGTCGCCGCCCTCGCCCTGCTCGTCACGCTGGTGCTCGCGGTCGTCCGCGCCGCGCTCGGGCCGACCGTCTTCGACCGCGCCCAGGCGGCGAATACGATCGGCACGGTGGCGATGCTGCTGCTGGCGGTGATCGGCTTCCTCAATGGCAGGCCGGAGTTCCTCGACCTCGCGATCGTCTACGGCCTGCTGAACGTGATCGGCACGATCGCGGTGCTGAAGTTCTTCCGCAGCGGCGACCTCGGCGACCCGGGGTTCGCCCCGCCGCCCCAGCAGCGATGAGCACGCAGTGCCATTCGTGCTGCGGGTGGCCGCCGCGTGGAGCCGCGCGGTGAGCGCGATCGTCGACCTCGCGAGCTGGGCCTGCATCGTCGCCGGCGGCGCGTTCTGCATCGTCGGCGCCGTCGGGCTGCTGCGCATGCCGGACTTCTACACCCGGGTCCACGCCGCCAGCGTCGTCGACACGCTGGGCGCCGGGCTGATCCTGCTCGGCCTGCTGCTGCAGGCCGGCGCCACGCTCGTCGGCGCCAAGCTCGTCATGATCGCGCTGCTGCTGTTCTTCGCCAGCCCGACGGCCACGCATGCGCTGGTGCGCGCCGCGCTGCTGCGCGGCGTGAAGCCGCGCCTGCACGACGAGGAGTCCGAGCCATCGAAACCCTGATCATCGACGTCCTGCTGGCGCTGATGGCGGTCGTCGTCGTCGTGCTGACGCGCAGCCGCAACCTGTTCGGCGTCGTCGTCCTCGGCGGCGTCTACAGCTTCCTCGTCGCCACCGTGCTGGTCGCGCTGGACGCGGTCGACGTCGCGATGACCGAGGCCTCGGTCGGCGCCGGCATCTCGACCGTGCTGTTCCTCGGCGCGCTGTACCTGTGCCGCAGCGAGGAAGCCAAGCCGCTGCACGCGCCCTGGGTGCCGCTGGCGCTGGCGCTGGCGGTCGGCGCGACGCTGATCTACGGCGCGCTCGGCCTGCCCGAGTTCTCCGACCCGTCGGCCCCGATCCACGTGCACGTCGCGCCGCGCTACCTCGACGAGGCGCTGGCGGAGACCGGGGTGCCGAATATCGTCACCGCGGTGCTCGCGAGCTACCGCGGCTACGACACCTTCGGCGAGACGACGGTGGTCTTCACCGCCGGCGCGGGCGTCGTCGCGCTGCTACGCCGCCGGCGCGGCAACGGGCGCAAGGGGGACGGCGCATGAGGGGCGACCTGATCCTGCGCGTCGTCGCCAAGCTGCTGATCCCGTTCATCCTGCTGTTCGCGCTGTACGTCCAGTTCCACGGCGACTTCGGGCCCGGCGGCGGCTTCCAGGCCGGCGTCATCGCCGCCGCGGCGGTGATCTTCTACGCGCTGATCTTCGGCCTGGCCGACGCGCGCGCGGTGGTCCCGGAGCCGCTGGTCGAGTCGATGATGGCGCTGGGCGTGATCGTCTACGGCGGCGTCGGCGTCGCCGGGCTGCTGCTCGGCGGGTCGTTCCTGGACTACTTCGTCCTCGACCACGACCCGGTGCACGGCCAGCACCGCGGCATCTTCTGGGTCGAGGTCGGCGTCGCGATCACGGTCTCGGGGGTGATGCTGAAGATCTTCTACATGTTCGCCGACCGCGGGCGGATCGACGACGAATGAGCACCGCGTCCTCGCCCGGGCTGTTCAGCCACTTCAGCTACATCCTGACCATCTTCCTGATGATGGCGGGGCTGTTCATCGTCATCGCACGCGGCAACCTGGTCAAGAAGCTGGTCGGCCTGGGCATCTTCCAGACCTCGGTCTACATCCTCTACATCGCGCCCGGCAAGGTCCTCGGCGGCACCGCGCCGATCGTCAGCGAGGCCTACGAGGTCTACTCGAACCCGCTGCCGCACGTGCTGATCCTGACCGCGATCGTCGTCGGCGTGGCGACGCTGGCGCTCGGGCTGGCGCTCGTCGTGCGGCTGCGCGAGGCCTACGGCACGATCGAGGAGGACGAGATCGTCGCCCTCGATGCACGCGTGAACGGCAAGGTCGACGAATGACGCTTGCCGAACACCTGCCCGCGCTGCAGGTCGTCGTCCCGCTGCTGGCCGCGCCGCTGACGGTGCTGCTGCGCCGGCGCGACGCCGCGTTCGCGGTCGCGCTGGCGGCGAGCTGGTTCGCCGCCTATGCCGCGGTCGCGCTGTGGATGCAGGTCGACCAGCAAGGCACGCTGTCGTACGCGATCGGCCGCTGGCCGCCGCCGTGGGGGATCGAATACCGCGTCGACCGCCTGTCGTCGTTCGTGCTCGTGCTGGTGTCCGGCATCGCCGCGATCGTGCTGCCGTATGCGCGGCGCGCGATCGCCGACGAGATCCCGGCCGCGCAGCAGTACCTCTTCTACACGATGTTCCTGCTGACGCTGGCCGGGCTGCTGGGCATCGCGATCACCGGCGACGCCTTCAACATCTTCGTCTTTCTCGAGATCTCGTCGCTGTCGACCTATGTGCTGATCGCGCTCGGACGCGACCGGCGCGCGCTGTTCGCGTCCTACCAGTACCTCGTGCTCGGCACGATCGGCGCCACCTTCATCGTCATCGGCATCGGGCTGCTGTACCTGATGACGGGCACGCTCAACCTGGCCGACATGGGCCAGCGGCTCGCCGCCGTGCAGGGTACGCGCCCGGTGCTGGCGGCGCTGGCCTTCCTGACCGTGGGCATCTCGCTGAAGCTGGCGATGTTCCCGCTGCACCAGTGGCTGCCGAACGCCTACACCTACGCGCCGTCGGCGGTGTCGGCCTTCCTCGCCGCGACCGCGACCAAGGTCGCGGTCTACGCGCTGCTGCGCTTCTACTTCTCGGTCTTCGGCGAGTCGCAGGTGTTCGCCCGGCTGCCGATGGAGGAGGCGATGCTGCTGCTGGCGCTGGCGGGCATGTTCGCGGCGTCGACGATCGCGATCTTCCAGACCGACCTGAAGCGGCTGTTCGCCTACTCGAGCGTCGGCCAGATCGGCTACATCGTGCTCGGGATCTCGTTCGACTCGATGCACGGGCTGACCGCCACCGTCGTGCACCTGTTCAACCACGGCGTGACCAAGGGCGCGATCTTCATGCTGCTGGGCGGCGTCGCGCTCCGCATGGGCGGCACCTCGCTGGCGCGCATCCAGGGCCTGGGCCGGGTGATGCCGCTGACCAGTGCCGGCATCGTCGTCTGCGGGCTGTCGCTCGTCGGCGTGCCCGGCACGGCGGGTTTCGTCAGCAAGTGGTACCTGGTGCTCGCGGCGCTGGAGAAGGGCCAGTGGTGGCTCGTCTTCCTCGTGCTCGCGTCGTCGCTGCTCGCGCTGGTCTACGTCTGGCGCTTCGTCGAGGCGGCGTACCTGCGCGCCCCGCGCAAGGACACCGCCGACGCAAGCGAGACACCCTGGTCGATGCTGTTGCCGGCGGCGCTGCTGGTGGCGGCGACGGTCTACTTCGGGCTCGACACCCGCTTCACCGTCGGCAGCGCCTCGCAGGCGGCGGCGCTGATGCTCGGGGGGGGCCAGTGATGCCGGCGCCCGGGGCGCTGATGCTCGGCGCGCTCGCGCTTCCGCTGGCCGCGACGCCGCTGATCGTCGCCGCGCGACGCTGGCCGAACCTGCGCGAGGCGGTGACGATGGCGACGGCCGCGGCGCTGCTGGCCTGCGTGCTGGCACTGTGGCCCGCGGTGGCCGCGGGCGCGCGCCCGGGCCTCGTGCTGCTGCAGGTCCTGCCGGGGCTGGAGCTGGCGCTGCGGCTCGAGCCGCTGGGCATGCTGTTCGCGCTCGTCGCCTCGGGGCTGTGGATCGTCAACTCGCTGTACTCGATCGGCTACATGCGCGGCAACGGCGAGGCCAACCAGACGCGCTTCTACGTCTGCTTCGCGCTGTCGCTGTCGGCGGCGATCGGCATCGCCTTCGCCGGCAACCTGTTCACGCTGTTCCTGTTCTACGAGCTGCTGACGCTGGTGACCTACCCGCTGGTCACGCACCACGGCAGCGACAAGGCGCGCCAGGGTGGGCGCGTCTACCTCGGGCTGCTGATGGGGACCTCGATCCTGCTGCTGCTGCCGGCGCTGATCTACCTCTGGCACCTGACCGGGACGACCGACTTCACCGCCGGCGGCATCGTCGGCGACCGCCTCGGCGGCGGCGCGCTGGCGGCGCTGCTGGCGATGTGCATGTTCGGCATCGGCAAGGCGGCGCTGATGCCGGTGCACCGCTGGCTGCCGGCGGCGATGGTCGCGCCGACGCCGGTCTCGGCGCTGCTGCACGCGGTCGCGGTCGTCAAGGCGGGTGTGTTCAGCGTCGTCAAGGTCATCGTCTACATCTTCGGCCTCGACACGCTCGCCGCGCAGGGTGCGACCGACTGGCTGGTCGCGGTCGCCGGCTTCACGATCGTCGCCGCGTCGGTCGTCGCGCTGAACGCCGACAACCTCAAGCGCCGGCTCGCCTACTCGACCGTCAGCCAGCTCGCTTATGTCGTGATGGCCGCCGCGCTGCTGGCGCCGCTGTCGGTGGTCGGCGCCGCGCTGCACGTCGCCGCGCACGCGCTGGGCAAGATCACGCTGTTCTTCGCCGCCGGGTCGATCTACACCGCCGCGCACAAGACCGAGGTCAGCCAGCTCGACGGCATCGGCCGGCGCATGCCGTGGACGATGACCGCGTTCGCGATCGGCTCGCTGTCGATGATCGGGCTGCCGCCGGCCGCCGGCTTCGTCTCCAAGTGGTTCATGCTGTCGGGCGCGATGGCGGCGCAGCACTGGCTGGCCGTCGGCGTGATCGTCGTCAGCACGCTGCTGAACGCCGGCTACTTCCTGCCGATCGTCTACCGTGCCTTCTTCGTCGCCGCGCCCGACGACGGCCACGGCCACGCGCACGGCGAGGCGCCGTGGCCGATCGTCGTCGCGCTCGTGCTGACCGCCAGCGGCACGGTGGCGATGTTCTTCGCGCCGGAGCTGCCGCTGGCGCTCGCGCAACAGCTCGTCGCCACGGGGAGATGAGGATGGACGACAAGCCGCACTGGCTCGACGACCCGGCGCATGTCAGGCTGCTGTGGCGCGGCTTCCTCGCCGTGCTGGCGCTGACGGTGGCGGCCGAGCTCGTCGTGCACCTGCACCCGCACTTCGAGATCGACGCGATCTTCGGCTTCGGCGCCTGGTTCGGCTTTGCCGCCTGCGCGGCGATGATCGTCGGCGCCAAGGCGCTGGCGCTGCTGCTCAAGCGCCCCGACAGCTACTACGGGCGGCACGATGACTGAGATCGTCGTCCACCCGGGGCTGTTGCTGATCGTCGGCGCGCTGGCGCTGGCGCTGCTGCGCGGAACAGCGCGCAGCGTCGCCGTCGTCGCCCTGCCGCTGGCGGCGCTGGCGGCGGTCTGGCAGATCCCGGACGGCGTCGTCTGGCATGGATCGTTCCTCGGCCACGAGCTCGCACCGCTGCGCGGCGACCGGCTGTCGCGCCTGTTCGCGACCATCTTCGCGCTGATGGCCGCCGGCGGCGGGCTGTTCGCGCTGCCGCAGAAGAGCCGCCTCGAAGTCCCGGCGGCCTTCGTCTACGCCGGATCGGCGATCGGCGTCGCGCTGGCCGGCGACCTGCTGACCGTCTTCGTCTTCTGGGAGCTGATGGCGATCGGCTCGACGCTGGTGCTGTGGGCCGCGGGCGGCGAGCCCTCGTACCGCGCGGCGCGGCGCTACCTGATGATCCACCTGCTCGGCGGCGTCGTGCTGCTGGCCGGCATCACCGGCCATGTCGCCGAGACCGGCAGCGTCGCCTTCGACCGCATGGCGCCCGACTCGATCGCGCGCGCGCTGATCCTCGCGGGCTTTCTCGTCAACGCCGGCGCGCCGCCACTGTCGGCCTGGCTGCCCGACGCCTACCCCGAGGCCTCGTGGAGCGGGACTGTCTTCCTGTCGGCATTCACGACCAAGACCGCGGTCTACGTCCTGATCCGCGGCTTCCCCGGCACCGAGTGGCTGGTCTGGATCGGGCTGTTCATGGTCTTCTACGGCATCGTCTATGCGCTGCTCGAGAACGACATGCGGCGCATCCTCGCCTACTCGATCGTCAACCAGGTCGGCTTCATGGTCGCCGGGATCGGCATCGGCACCGAGATGGCGCTCAACGGCGCCGCCGCGCACGCCTTCACGCACATCATCTACAAGGCGCTGCTGCTGATGTCGGCTGGCTCGGTGCTGATGATGACCGGCCGGCGCAAGTGCTCCGAGCTCGGCGGCCTGTTCCACAGCATGCCGCTGACGACGGTCTGCGGCAGCATCGGCGCGCTGGCGATCTCGTCGTTCCCGCTGACCTCGGGCTTCGTCTCCAAGTCGATGGTCACGCAGGCTGCGGCCGACGGGCACATGCTCGCGGTCTGGCTGCTGCTGACGGCGGCGTCGGCCGGTGTCTTCCTGCACGCGGGCATCAAGTTTCCGTGGTTCGTCTTCTTCCAGAAGGACTCGGGGCTGCGCCCGCCCGAGCCGCCGGCGCCGATGCGCTGGGCGATGCTGCTGTTCGCCTTCCTGTGCGTCGCGATCGGCGTCTGGGCCGAGCCGCTGTACGCGCTGCTGCCCTACCCGGTCGACTACGAGCCCTACACCGGGGCGCATGTGCTGTCGCAGCTGCAGCTGCTGCTGTTCTCGGGGCTTGCGTTCTTCGTCATGCTGCCGTGGCTGAAGCGCACGCCGACGATCACGCTCGACGTCGACTGGATCTGGCGCCGGCTGCTGGCCGGCATCGCGCGCGGCCTTTCGAGGGGACTTGCCGGTTTGCGCACGAGGCTCGCCCGCGCCGCCACCGTCGGCAGCGCGCAGCTGCTGGCCGCCGTCGAGCGCGTGCACGGCGAGAATGCGCGCCTGGCGCGCACCTGGCACACGCGCAGCATGGCGCTGTGGGTGCTCGTGCTGCTGCTGGGCTATCTGGTGCTGTACTACGTCTGAGCACGCAGCCGGCATCGGCATGCGGGCGCCGGCCACTCACGCTCGACGCGGCGAACGTCGGGCAATGCCTCCGCTGTGACGACGGAATCGACCGCGGCCCCCGCAGCGCGCGCCGAGACGATCAGTCGATCCGCTGCCCGAGCTGCCCGAGCTGCATCGAGAACACCGCGCAGTCCGCGTCCTCCAGCGCACGCAGGTCGAGCAGCAGCCGGTCGTCGGCGATGCGGCCGATCACCGGCCGCGGCAGCGCGCGCAGCGCCGCGGCGAGCGCCTCCAGCGCGCGCCCGGCGCCCTTCTTCGCGGCCGGCGCGATCGCCAGCCCGGCCGACGGCAGCCGCTCGACCGGCAGCGACCCGGACCCGATCTGCCCCAGCAGCTCGACCCCCTCGACCGTGAAGCGCGGCGCCAGCGCCGCCTGCAACGCCGGCTGCAGCGCCTGCGCCTGCGCGCGGATGGCGTCCAGCGGCCGCGTCAGCAGCCGCAGCGTCGGCAGCTCCTGCGCCAGCCGCTCGGGGCGCAGGTACAGCCGCAGCGTGGCTTCCAGCGCCGCCAGCGGCAGCTTGCCCACGCGCAGCGCGCGCTTGAGCGGGAAGCGCCGGATGCGCTCGATCGCGTCGCGCCGGCCGACGATCAGCCCGGCCTGCGGCCCGCCGAGCAGCTTGTCGCCGCTGAAGGTGACGACGTCGCAGCCGGCGGCGATCTTGTCCTGCGGCGTCGGCTCGCGCGGCAGGCCCCAGGCCGTCATGTCGACCAGCGCCCCGCTGCCCAGGTCGGTCGCCACCGGCAACGCGTGCGCGTGGGCGATGCGCGCCAGCTCGGCCTCGTCGACCGCGGCGGTGAAGCCCTGCACCGCGTAGTTGCTCGTGTGCACCTTCATCAGCAGCGCGCTGCGCGGGCCGATCGCGCGCTCGTAGTCGTGCGCATGGGTGCGGTTGGTCGTGCCGACCTCGACCAGCGTCGCGCCGGCGCTGGCCATCACGTCGGGCATGCGGAAGCTGCCGCCGATCTCGACCAGCTCGCCGCGCGAGACGATGACCTCCCGTCCCGCCGCGAGCGCCGCGATCGTCAGCAGCACCGCGGCGGCATTGTTGTTGACGACGGTGGCGGCCTCGGCGCCGGTCAGCTCGCACAGCAGACCCTCGACCAGGCTGTCGCGGTCGCCGCGGCCGCCGCCGGCGAGGTCGTATTCCAGGTTGTTCGGGCCGGCCATCGTCGCCAGCAGATGCCCGAGCGCCGCCTCGGCCAGCACCGCGCGGCCGAGGTTGGTGTGCAGCACGGTGCCGGTCAGGTTGATCACCGCGCGCATGCGCGGCGCGAGCCGGGCGTCGACGCGCGCCGCCAGCGCGCGCGCGAGCGCGTCGCCGCCGACCTCGGCCGCCGGCAGCTCGCCGACGCGCGCGCGCGCGCGCAGCGCTTCGAGCAGCGCGCGCGCCTCGCCTGCGACCAGCGTGTGGCCGTGCTCGGCGATGAGTGCGGCCACCGCAGGCTGGCGCAGCAGCCGGTCGATGGCAGGCAGGTCCTTCGGCGTCGCGCGGGTGTCGGGCACAGGGAGCGTTTGCGGCATGGGCTCGCATTCTGGCCGACCGCACGTGGTCCGGCGCGCTTCCGCGCGCCACGCCTGCCCGGCCGCATCACCTCGGCGGCAGCCGCCGCGCCCCGTTCAGCGGCGCATCGTTTCAGTTATCCATGGCGCGACCACGCCACCTGCGACGCAGGAAGCCGGCCCAGCCAAGCCCTTGCGCGGATCCGGCTTCGCCGGTCCGCAGCAAGCGCCCCCTCGGGGGGCAGCGAACGCAGTGAGCGTGGGGGTTTCATCTCATGCTGCGCGCGGTGACGACGACGAATCCGCCCGCGCCGCGACCCGGGCGCACCGGCTCGATTTCGGGTGCATGGCCGAGCGGCCGCGTCAGAGTCTGCGCCCAGGCGTCGATCGCGAAGCCGCTGACCGCGAGCAGCCGCTCGACCTCGTCGGCGGCGTGGAAGCTGGCGTCCCGATAGAAGACACTTTCGCCCTGCCGCGCCTGGTAGTGGCGGCCGAGCGCGCTGTCGCGGTCGATGAAACCGATCACCAGCCTTCCGCCGGGGCGCAGCACGCGGCGCGCCTCGGCCAGCATCGCCGCCGGGTCGTCGACGAAGCACAGCGTGGTCACGACCAGCGCGTGGTCGAAGCGGTCGTCCGCGTAGGGCAGCGCCTCGGCCACGGCCTGGACGACCTCGATGCCGCGCCGGCGCGCGATCGCGAGCATCGCCGGCGACGGGTCGACCCCAGCGCCGACGCCCAGCGGTGCCGCGAAGCGGCCGCTGCCGACGCCGATCTCGAGCCCCTGCCCGGTCATCGGCACGAAGGGCCGCAGCGCCAGCAGCTCGGACACATAGGCCGCCTCGTTGTCGGCGAACCATTCCTCGTAGCGGTCGACGTGGCTCTCGAAGGCAGCAGATCGGGCCATGGCAGCAATCTCCGTCGGCGCGCCGGCCGGGCTCGGGCTGCTGCGGGGCGCGCCGTCGGCTCGCCACGCGCCGCTGGCCGCGCTGGCCGCGCTGGCGCGCTGGCGCGAGCATACGGCGTGGCGGCCACCGCGCACGCCCGGCGAAGCGCGGCGCCGTCAGCCCGGCGCCATCGTCGGTCGATAAACTCGACGCATTGCCGCCCCGCCCCGCCGCACCATGAGCACCACGATCCGCCACGCCGATCTCGTCGAGACCGTCGCTGCCGCGCTGCAGTACATCAGCTACTACCACCCGGCCGACTACATCGCCCACCTCGCGCGCGCCTACGAGCTCGAGCAGAGCCCGGCGGCCAAGGACGCGATCGCGCAGATCCTGACCAACTCGCGCATGAGCGCCGAGGGCCGGCGCCCGATCTGCCAGGACACCGGCATCGTCAACGTCTTCCTCGAGGTCGGCATGGACCTGCGCTGGGACCTGCCCGGCACGCTGCAGGACAGCGTCGACGAAGGCGTGCGGCGCGGCTACCTGAACCCCGACAACGTGCTGCGCGCGTCGGTCCTCGACGACCCGATCTTCGCGCGCAGGAATACGCGCGACAACACGCCGGCGGTGCTGCACACGACGCTGGTGCCGGGCGACAAGCTCGGCGTCACGGTCGCGGCCAAGGGCGGCGGCAGCGAGAACAAGAGCAAGTTCAAGATGATGAACCCGAGCGACGACCTCGTCGCCTGGGTGCTGGAGACGGTGCCGACGATGGGCGCCGGCTGGTGCCCGCCGGGGATGCTCGGCATCGGCGTCGGCGGCACGGCGGAGAAGGCCATGCTGCTGGCCAAGCAGTCGCTGATGGACCCGATCGACATGCATGAGCTGCTGCAGCGCGGGCCCGCCAGCAAGCTCGAGGAGCTGCGCATCGAGCTGTACGAGAAGGTCAACGCGCTGGGCATCGGCGCGCAGGGCCTGGGCGGGCTGACGACCGTGCTCGACATCAAGATCGCGACCTTCCCGACCCACGCCGCGAGCAAGCCGGTGGCGATGATCCCGAACTGCGCCGCCACCCGCCACGCGCATGTCGTGATGGACGGCAGCGGGCCGGCCTACCTGGAGCCGCCGAGCCTTGACCTGTGGCCCGACGTGCACTGGGCGCCCGACTACAACAAGAGCACGCGCGTCGACCTCGATGCGTTGACGCCCGCGCAGGTCGCGTCGTGGAAGCCGGGGCAGACGCTGCTGCTGTCGGGCAAGATGCTGACCGGCCGGGATGCCGCGCACAAGCGCATCGCCGACATGCTCGCCAAGGGCGAGAAGCTGCCGGTGGACTTCACGAATCGCGTCATCTACTACGTCGGCCCGGTCGACCCGGTGCGCGACGAGGTCGTCGGGCCGGCCGGCCCGACCACCGCCACCCGGATGGACAAGTTCACCGAGATGATGCTGGCGCAGACCGGGCTGATCGCGATGATCGGCAAGGCCGAGCGCGGGCCGGTGGCGATCGAGGCGATCAAGCGCCACAGGAGCGCCTACCTGATGGCGGTCGGCGGCGCGGCGTATCTCGTCGCCAAGGCGATCAAGTCGGCGCGCGTCGTCGGCTTCGCCGACCTCGGGATGGAGGCGATCTACGAGTTCGACGTCCGCGACATGCCGGTGACGGTCGCGGTCGACGCCGGCGGCACCAGCGTGCACCAGACCGGCCCGCGCGAGTGGCAGGCGCGGATCGGCAAGATCCCGGTCGTCGTCGCCTGAACCGCGCGCGGCCCGGGCGCCGCGCGTGCAGCCTGATCGCGGGCGTCTCGACCGCGTTCGCCGCGGCCGCCGCGCGGGCCACCGCGTGCGCGGCGTTCGCCGCCGCCGCGCTCAGACCCCCGCCAGCACCCGCACGTGCGCGGCGACGCTGCGCGCCAGCGCGCTCAGGCTGTAGCCGCCCTCCAGGCAGGAGACGATGCGGCCCTTGGCATGGCGCTCGGCCACCGCCACCAGCCGCTGCGTGATCCACTCGTAGTCGGCCTCGACGAGGCCGAGCTGGCCGAGGTCGTCCTCGCGGTGGGCGTCGAAGCCGGCGGAGACGAAGATCATCTGCGGCCGGAAGGCCTCCATCCGTGGCATCCACATCGCCTCGATGGCGTCGCGCACCTCCGGGCCGCGGGTGTAGGGCGGGATCGGCACGTTGACCATGTTGGTGCCTTTCGGCACCGCGCCGCTGTACGGGTACAGCGGGTGCTGGAAGAAGCTGCACATCAGGATGCGCTCGTCGCCGGCGACGATATCCTCGGTGCCGTTGCCGTGGTGGACGTCGAAGTCGACGATCGCGACCCGCTGCAACCCGTGCACGTCCAGCGCGTGGCGCGCCGCCACCGCGACGTTGTTGAAGAAGCAAAAGCCCATCGTCTCGTCGCGCGTCGCATGGTGCCCCGGCGGGCGCACGGCGCAGAAGGCGTTGACCGCCTCGCCGGCGATCACGGCGTCGGTGGCCGCGACCGCGGCGCCGGCAGCACGCAGCGCGGCGCGCCAGGTGCCGGGGCAGGCGATCGTGTCCGGGTCGAGCGCACGCGGCTTGCCCTCGGCCTCGACCTGGCGCAGCAGGTCGCCGAGCTGCAGCACGTAGCCCGCGGTGTGCGCGCGCTCGATCTGCTCCAGCGTCGCCTCGGGCGCATCGTGGAAGACCAGCGCCATGTCCAGCCCGGTGGCACGCAGGTGGTCGTTGATCGCGTCCAGCCGCTGCGGGCACTCGGGGTGCTCCGATCCCATATCGTGCAAACGGCACTGGGGGTGGGTGTAGAAGGCGGTCGTCATGCGCGGCTGCGGCCTCTTTTCGGTATCGTCCGGCGCATGAATGCCTCCAACGAGGGCCACCTCGCGCGCCAGCTCGCCCGGCTGGTGGAACAGGTGGGCACGATTATCGTCGGCAAGCGGGCCCAGATCGTCGACGCGGTCGCCTGCCTGCTGGCCGGCGGCCACCTGCTGATCGAGGACGTCCCCGGCGTCGGCAAGACGACGCTGGCGCATGCGCTGGCCGGATCGCTCGGGCTGGACTTCCGGCGCGTCCAGTTCACCGCCGACCTGATGCCCAGCGACCTGGTCGGCGTCAGCGTCTTCGAGCGCAGCAAGGAGGCCTTCGTCTTCCACCCCGGCCCGGTGTTCGCGCAGGTGCTGCTGGCCGACGAGATCAACCGCGCCGGCCCGAAGACGCAAAGCGCGCTGCTCGAGGCGATGGAGGAGCAGCAGGTCACGGTCGACAACGAGACGCGCAAGCTTCCCCAGCCCTTCTTCGTCATCGCCACACAGAACCCGAGCGACCAGCTCGGCACCTACCCGCTGCCGGAGAGCCAGCTCGACCGCTTCCTGCTGCGCATCACGCTCGGCTATCCCGACCGCGCGAGCGAGCGCGCGCTGCTCGCTGGCGAGGACCGGCGGCGCATGACGACGCGGCTCGAGCCGGTGATGAAGCCGGCCGAGCTGGTCACGGCGCAGCAGGCGGTGCTGAAGATCAGCGCCTCGGACGCGCTGCTTGACTACCTGCAGTCGCTGATCGCCGCCACGCGCGATGGCCGCTGGTTCGTCGACGGGCTGTCGCCGCGCGCCGGCATCGCGGTGCTGCGCGTCGCGCGCGCGCGTGCGCTGCTCGCGCAGCGCGCCTACGTCGCGCCGGACGATATCCAGGCCATCCTGCCGCAGGCCATCGCGCACCGCCTCGCCCCCGTGCCCGGCGCCGGCCGCGGCGCGATCGAGCAGGTGCGCGCGATGGTCGAGGCCACGCCGGTGCCGTGAGCGCGCGCGCACGGCCGCGCAGACGGCGGCGCCCAAGCGTGCCGGGCCGGCCCGCGCGCCATGCGAGGATGCGGGCGTGAACACCCCCTCGGCCATGGCCCGCGAGCAGCCCGCCGCCCGTCGCGGGCCGGCGCGCCCGGGCGCAGCCGCCGCGCCGAGGCCAAGCCCCGC
>JACPVA010000058.1 GCA_016191995.1 Burkholderiales bacterium
CTGCAGGGCGCGCCGTTCCACCTCTTCATGTCGGCCGACGAGGATTTCGTGTTCCGTCTCGCCGACGCCGGCCGCACGCCGGACCGCGGGCGCGCGTATGCGGTCGGCCGCCTCGGCCTGCTCGTGCCGAACGGCTCGCCGCTGCGCCCCGACGGCACGCTGGCCGACCTGCGCGCGGCGCTGGCCGCGCGCCGGCTGCGCCGCTTCGCGATCGCCAACCCGGCGCACGCGCCCTACGGCTTGCGCGCGCGCGAGGTGCTGCACCATGTCGGGCTGTGGGACGCGATCCAGCCGCATCTGGTTCATGGCGAGAACGTCGCGCAGGCGGCGCAGTTCGCGCTCTCGGGGGCGGCCGACGGCGGGCTCGTCGCGCACGCGATCGCGCTCGCGCCGGAAGTCGCGGCGCGCAGCCGCTTCGCGCTCGTCGACGCCGGCTGGCACAAACCGCTGCGCCAGCGCATGGTGCTCGTCGCCGGCGCGCCGCCGGCCGCGCGCGCCTTTTACGACCATCTGGCGACCGGCGCCGCGCAGGCCGTGCTGCGGCAGCACGGTTTCGAGACGCCGGCGCCGTAGCGCGGGCGCCGCGGCGCGAATAATCGCGCCATGGATTGGCAGGCCCTTGCGCTTTCGGTCGAGCTCGCCGGCGCGACGCTGCTCGTGCTGCTGCCGGTCGCGCTCGCGCTCGGGCGCTGGCTCGCGCAGACGCGCGGCCGCGTCAAGCCCTGGATCGAGGCCCTGGTCCTGCTGCCGCTGGTACTGCCGCCGACGGTCCTCGGCTACTACCTGCTGGTGCTGCTCGGCGGGGCGTCGGCGCCCGGGCGATGGCTGGCCGAGACGCTCGGACTGCAGCTCGGCTTCAGCTTCGCCGGGCTGCTGCTGGCATCGATCGTCTTCAACCTGCCGTTCATGGTGCAGCCGGTGCAGCGCGCCTTCGAGGCGATCCCGAGCACGCTCGGCGAGGCGGCCGCGGTCAGCGGGCTGTCGCGCTGGCAGGCGCTGTGGCGCGTCGAGCTGCCGCTGGCCTGGCCCGGGATCGTCTCGGCGCTGGTGCTGACCTTCGTCCACACGCTGGGCGAGTTCGGCGTCGTGCTGATGGTCGGCGGCAACATCCCGGGGCAGACGCGGACGATCTCGATCGCCGTCTACGACCGCGTGCAGTCCTTCGACTTCGCAGCCGCCGACCGCATGGCGGCGCTGCTGCTGCTGCTGTCGCTGACGGCGGTGGCGGCGTCCTTCCTCGTCTCGGCGCGGCTCGTGCGCAGGCCATGAGCCCGCCGGGCCGCCCCAAGGGCGAATACCGGAGGGCGCAGCCCGAAGGTGCCCCAGTCAGCCCGCCGGGCCGCCCCAAGGGCGAATACCGGAGGGCGCAGCCCGAAGGTGCCCCAGCAAGCGCGCCGGGCCGGTCCCAAGCGCGCATCCCCCAGCGCGCAGCGCGCAGGGGACTCCCGTGAGCGCGACCTCCGACCCGGCGGCACGCGCCAGCGCGGCGGGCGACGGCGGCGCCGGGCTCGCGGTGACGGTCGAGCAGCGGCTGCCGATGCCGCTGTCGGGCAGCTTCGCGTGCGCGCCGGGCGAGCTGCTCGCGCTGGTCGGGCCGTCGGGGGCGGGCAAGACCTCGATGCTGCGCATCGTCGCCGGGTTGAACCGCCCGCACGCCGGGCGCGTCGTCGTCGGCGGCCAGGTCTGGGTCGACACCGGGCGCGGGGTGTGGCTGCCGCCGCAGGCAAGGCATGTCGGCCTCGTCTTCCAGCACTATGCGCTGATGCCGCACCTGTCGGCGCTGGACAATGTCGCGCTCGCGCTGCTCGACTTGCCACGCGGCGAGCGCAGCGAGCGCGCGCGCCACTGGCTCGAGCATGTGCAGCTCGCGCCCGCGCTGCACGCGCGGCGCCCCTCGGCGCTGTCGGGCGGGCAGCAGCAGCGCGTCGCGGTGGCGCGCGCGCTGGCGCGCGAGCCGGCGCTGCTGCTGCTCGACGAGCCCTTCTCGGCCGTCGACCAGATGAGCCGGCAGGGTTTGTACCGGCTGCTCGCCGACCTGCGGCGCGATCTCGCGGTGCCGATCGTGCTGGTCACGCACGACCTGGCCGAGGCGCGGCTGCTGGCCGACCGGATGGCGGTGATCGACGCCGGCCGCGTGTTGCAGCAGGGCACGCCGGCAGCGATCCACCGCGCGCCGCGCAACGCGCGCGTGGCCGACCTGGTCGGGCTGCAGAACCGGTTTCGCGGTCGCTGGGAGGGGCCGGTCGAGGCTGCGCCCGGGCGCGGCTGGCTGCGCTGGCTTCCCGCCGATGCCAGCGCAGCGTCCGAGGACGACGGTTCGGCCTGGCCCAGGCTCGCGGTGCGCGACAAGGGCCGCCTCGTCAGCGGCGAGCCGGTGACCTGGGTGCTGCCGGGCGATGCCGTGCGGCTGGTCGACCCGGCGCCCGCCGACGTCATGCCGGCATTCGGAGGTCCGGCCTTCGGCGCGACGGCGCCGCCCGCTGCGCCCGCGCAGTCCGCTGCATCTGCCGCGGGAACCGAGTGGCGCCTCGTGGCCCGAGTCGACGAGGCGCGTCACCTGGGCGAGATCACACTCGCCACGCTCGCGCTGCCGGCGCTGGCCGGCACGCTGCTGCGGCTGACCCTGGCCGGCGCGCGGCGGCGCCGGATCGCGGCCGGTGACCGCGTCGACATGCTGCTCGACCTCGACGGCGTGCACGTGATGCCGGCGCGCGAGCCTGGGAACAAGCCGCCGTCGGCCGCGGCCGCCGCGGACTGAACGCCGGTCGTCTCAGCCGGCGAGTTGATACCCTATGGGGTATATGTTAGGATGGCGTCCGAACCATGCGAACCAAGCCCACCATGCAAGCGATCGACCCGACCCCGAGCGCCGCATCCCGGCAGGCGGCCACGGCGCTGCTGGCTGCCGCCATGCTGGTCACGGCCTTCTCGCTGCCGGTGCGCGCGCAGCCGGTGCCGACGGTGACGCTTGCCAGCGCCGCCGACGCGGCCTCGATCAGCTTCGACGGCCGGCTGCAGGCCTTGCGCCAGAGCACATTGGCGGCGCAGGTCGGCGGCAACGTCGTCGAGCTGGCGGTCGCGGCCGGCGAGCGCGTTCGCGCCGGGCAGCGGATCGCACGCATCGACGAGCGCGACACCGCGGCCGCGCTGGCCGCCGCCGACGCCGGGGTCGCCCAGGCGCAGGCCGCCGCCAAGTCGGCCTCGCTGACCCTGGATCGCACGCGCGACCTGCGCGCTCAGGGCTTCGTCAGCCAGGCCGCGCTGGACCTCGCACAAAGCCAGTCCGACACCGCAGCCGCCGGCTTGGCGCAGGCGCGCGCCGCGCGCGCGCAGGCGGCGCTGGCGCGCGGCTTCGCGACCGTCACGGCACCCTTCGACGCCGTCGTGCTGGCCACGCATGTCGAGGCCGGCGACCTCGCCGCGCCCGGGCGGCCGCTGGCCACGCTGTACGTGCCGGGACGGTTGCGCGCGGTCGTCGACGTTCCGGCCTCGGCCTCGGCGCTGGCGCGCGGCGCCACGCGCGTCGAGGTGCAGCTTCCTGCGGCCCCCGGCGCCGCGCCCGGCGCCGATGCGCGCTGGGTCGCTCCGGCGGCCCGCACCGAGCTGCCGGCTGCCGACCCGGTCTCGCAGACGGTCGAGTGGCGGCTGGACCTCGACCCGGCGCAGACCGCCGGGCTGGCGCCGGGGCAGGCGGTCACGGTGCGCTTCGCCGGCGCGCCCGCGGTCGCGGCCGCGGCGCGGCCGGTGGTGCCGGCATCCTCCGTGCTGCGCCGCGGCGAGCTGAGCGCGGTCTACGTCGCGCAGGGCGAGCGCTTCGTGCTGCGCGCGGTGCGCCTGGGCGCGCCGCAGGGCCGCGACGGTATCGAGCTGCTGGCCGGCGTCAGGCCCGGCGAGCGCATCGCGCTGGACCCGGTGCGCGCCGGCCTGGCCGGGGCGACCCCGGCGGCGCAGTGAGGCCCGCGATGTCGGATATGGCCCCGGCCGACCCTGCCGCTTTCGACGGCGGCGCGATGCCGGCGCCGATGGGCGTATCCGGGCGCCTGGCCGCGGCCTTCCAGGCGAATGCCATCACGCCGCTGCTGGCGCTGGTGGCGCTGCTGCTCGGCCTGTTCGCGGTGCTGGTGACACCGCGCGAGGAGGAGCCACAGATCAACGTCACGATGGCCAACGTGCTGATCCCGTTCCCGGGGGCGGGCAGCGCCGAGGTGCAGAACCTGGTCGCGCGCCCGGCCGAGCAGGTGCTCGGGCAGATCCACGGCATCGAGCACACCTACTCGGTCTCGCGCCCGGGGATGGCGCTGCTGACGGTGCAGTTCCAGGTCGGCGTGCCGCGCACCGAGGCCCTGGTGCGGCTGTACGACGTGCTCGACGCGAACCAGGACTGGCTGCCGCGCGACCTCGGGACGCTGCCGCCGATCGTCAAGCCCAAGGGCATCGACGATGTGCCGGTGCTGGCGGTCACGTTGTGGAGCCGCGACGCGACGAGCGCGCTCGAGCTCGAGCGCATCGCCGCCAGCGTCGAGGCCGAGCTCAAGCGTGTCCCCGGCACGCGCGAGGTGCAGACGATCGGCGGCCCCGGCCGCGCGGTCAACGTGACGCTGGAGCCGGCGCGGCTGCGCGCGCGCGGCGTCGACCTGATGCAGCTGCAGCAGGTGCTGCAGGGGGCCAACCTCGGGATGCCGTCGGGCAGCGTGGTCGACCCCTCGTCCGACGCGCCGCGCATGGTCTCGGTCGAGACCGGGGAGTTTCTGCGCAGCGCCGAGGATGTCGGGGCGCTGGTCGTCGGCGTGCACCAGGGCAAGCCGGTCTACCTGCGCGAGGTGGCCCGGGTCGAGGCCGGCGCACGGCAGCCGGCGCGCTATGTCTGGCACATGCCGGCGGCGGCCGGCGCCGACGACGAGTCGCCGGCCGGCAGCAGCCATCCTGCGGTCACGATCACGGTGACCAAGAAGCCGGGCGAGAACGCGGTCGACGTCGCGCGCGGCGCGGTCGAGCGCATCGGGCAGCTCCGCAACACCGTCGTCCCCGAGGGTATCGAGGCCGAGGTCACGCGCGACTACGGCGCGACCGCGGCCGAGAAGGCGAACCAGCTGATCATGAAGCTGGCGTTCGCGACCGGCTCGGTGATCCTGCTCGTCGGGCTGGCGCTCGGCCGGCGCGAGGCGGTGATCGTCGGCGCGGCGGTGATCCTGACGCTGACGGTGACGCTGTTCGCCTCCTGGGCCTGGGGCTTCACGCTCAACCGCGTCAGCCTGTTCGCGCTGATCTTCTCGATCGGCATCCTGGTCGACGACGCCATCGTGGTGGTGGAGAACATCCACCGCCACCAGCAGCTGTTCCCGGGGCGGCCGCTGGCGCAGATCATCCCGGGCGCGGTGGACGAAGTCGGCGGGCCGACCATCCTGGCGACCTTGACGGTGATCGCGGCGCTGCTGCCGATGGCCTTCGTCACCGGGCTGATGGGGCCGTACATGGCGCCGATCCCGATCAACGCCAGCATGGGCATGGCGCTGTCGCTGGCGATCGCGTTCACGGTCACGCCGTGGCTGGCGCTCAAGCTGATGAAGTCGCAGCACGGCGCGCACGGCGACGACGCCCACGCTTCGCCGGCCGGGCTCGCGGGCCGGCTGCAGCGCTTCTTCACGGCGCTGCTGACCCCGTTGCTCGAAAGCGCGCGCAAGCGCTGGCTGCTGCTGGCCGGCATCGTCGCCGCGCTCGCGCTGTCGATGGGGTTGGCGCTGGTGCAGTGGGTGGTGCTGAAGATGCTGCCGTTCGACAACAAGAGCGAGTTCGCGCTCGTCGTCGACATGCCGGCCGGCACGCCGCTGGAGGACACCGCCGCCGCGCTGCACGAGATGGCGGCGCACCTGGCGCAGCAGCCCGAGGTCGTGCACCTGCAGGGCTACGCCGGCACCGCCAGTCCGATCACCTTCAACGGCCTGGTGCGTCAGTACTACCTGCGCGCCGACGCCGAGCAGGGCGAGCTGCAGGTCAACCTGGTCGACAAGAGCGAGCGCGACCAGCAGAGCCACGAGATCGCGCAGCGGCTGCAGCCCGCGCTCGTCGAGATCGCCGTGCGCCATGGCGCGCGGCTGAAGGTGGTCGAGGTGCCGCCCGGCCCGCCGGTGATGAGCCCGATCGTGGCCGAGGTCTACGGGCCGGACGAGGCCGGGCGCCAGCAGCTCGCCGCGCGCGTCGCCGAGGCCTTCGGCGCGACGCCCGACATCGCCGGCATCGACACGACGCTGCAGGACGACGCGCCGCGCGTTTTCCTGCGTGTCAATCGCCAGCGCGCGTCGCAGCTCGGCATCCCGGTGGCGGTGGTGGCGCAGACGGTGCACGGCGCGCTGTCGGGGCTGGATGCGGCCTGGCTGCACGACGGCCACAGCAAGTATCCGGTGCCGGTGCGGCTGCAGCTGCCGCGCGAGGCGCAGGTCGGGCTGGATGCGCTGCTCGCGCTGCCGCTGCGCGCGGCCAGCGGTGCGCTGGTGCCGTTGTCGGAGCTGGTTCGCGTCGAGCGCGGCGTGATCGACAAGCCGCTCCATACCAAGGACCTGATGCCGGTCAGCTACGTCTTCGGCGATGTCGCTGCCGGCGGCCGGACGGCGGACTCGCCGCTTTACGGCCTGTTCGGCGTCCGGCCGCAGATCGCCTCCGTCGCCGCGCAGCCCGAGTTCGGATCGCTCGGCGAATACTGGATCCGCCAGCCCGCGGACCCGTTTCGCGAGTATGCGATCAAGTGGGACGGCGAGTGGCAGATCACCTACGAGACCTTCCGCGACATGGGCGCGGCCTACGGCGTCGGGCTGATCCTGATCTACCTGCTGGTGGTGGCGCAGTTTCGCAGCTACCTGACCCCGCTGGTGATCATGGCGCCGATCCCGCTGACGATCATCGGGGTGATGCCGGGCCACGCGCTGCTCGGCGCGCCGTTCACCGCGACCTCGATGATCGGGATGATCGCGCTGGCCGGGATCATCGTTCGCAACTCGATCCTGCTGGTGGACTTCATCGACCTTCAGATGAGAGTCGACCCCCGGGCTTCGGCTCCGCCTGCGCCACCCCCCGAGGGGGCCGCGTCGACTTGGGACGGCCCGGCGTCGCCGCGCGGCATGGCGTTCAAGGACGCCGTCGTGCAGTCGGCCGCGGTGCGCGCGCAGCCGATCGCGCTGACCGGTCTGGCGGCGATGATCGGCGCCTTCTTCATCCTCGACGACCCGATCTTCAACGGGCTGGCGATCTCGCTCATCTTCGGCATCTTCGTCTCGACGCTGCTGACGCTGGTCGTGATCCCGGTCCTGTACTACGCGGTGAACCGGCGCCGCTTCGCTTCCCCGTCCCCCGCAACCCCGTGAAATCAAGGAGTGAATCCATGACCGTCGAACGCTATATCCGCATCATGGCCGGCGCCTTCGTGCTGCTGTCGCTGGCGCTGGGCATCGAGGGCAGCCCGATCTTCGTCAGCCCCTGGTTCCTGGCGCTGACCGCCTTCGTCGGCCTCAACCTGTTCCAGTCCGGTTTTACGGGCTTCTGCCCGCCGAGCTTCCTGCTCAAGCGGCTGGGCGTGCCCGAGGGCGGCGACGTCTGCTCGCGCTGATCGCCAGAGCAGCGACAATGGCGCCCGTCATCGCCCCCATGCCGGGAGAGGATCACGCCATGGCCGTGCTCACCGACGAGAAATACCGCACCGACCTGCTCAACCGCCTGAAGCGCGCCGAGGGCCAGCTGCGCGGCATCCAGCGCATGATCGAGGAAGGCCAGCCCTGCCTCGACATCGCGAGCCAGATGGCCGCCGTGCGCAAGGCGCTGGACAGCACCTATGTGCGCATGACGGTGTGTTTCATGGAGCAGGAGCTCGGCGCGCGCCTGGGCGACGAGGCCGCCGGGCGCGCGCACCTGAGCGAGATGCTCGACGAGGTGCAGACCTTGCTCGGCAAGGTGCGTTGACCGGAGCTTGGACATGAGCGCGGACACGAGCGACCGCACGACCGAGACCGTGCGCCTGGACCAGGTGCGCGACTACCAGTTCGATGTCGGGTTCGGCCCCGGCATCGGGCCGCTGCGCAGCGACGAGCCACCGCCGCTCGGCCAGGGTGCCGGCCCGTCGCCGGTGCAGCTGCTCGCCGCCGCAGTCGGCAACTGCCTGAGCGCATCGCTGCTGTTCGCGCTGCGCAAGTACAAGCAGTCGCCCGAGCCGATCCACACCGAGGTCGAGGCCGAAGTCGGCCGCAACGAGCAGGGCCGGCTGCGGGTGCTGAAGATCACGGCCTCGCTGCACCTGGGCGTGCCGGCCGATCAGCTCGACCACCTGAAGCGCGCGCTCGACAGCTTCGAGGCCTTCTGCACCGTGACGCAAAGCGTCGGCCAGGGCATCCCGGTCGAGGTGCGGGTCTGGGATTCGCACGGCGAGCGGCTGAAGTAGGCGCCGGGCGACGCGGCGTCCCCGCGGTCGCCATCCCGATGCCTGCGCCCGGTCGGCCCCGACCGTGGCCACGCCGCCCGACCGCTGCCGAGCCCGCCGCGTCCGCTCGCCCGGCGAGTACCGGCGAGCGGTCGGTCCAGCCGCGGGGCGACGCGCGCGCAGCGTGCCCAGACGACGAAGCGCGGAGGACGGGATCGTCCTCCGCGCTTTCGAACTGAAGATCCGGTCGGGCCGCGGCCGTTGCGCCGGGCCCGGGAAGTCTCAGGACCAGCCGCCGCCGCGGGGAAAACCGAGCGCTTCGAGAATTGCGTCCCACATGATGCTCTCCTGTCGACGTGAACCGTGAATTCGTTCACACAGGAGCTATTGCATCAGACTTCGGCCTGGATCGCACCTACAAATCCTTGTAGGCCGTTGCCCCAGGGGTACGGTCCGGGTTCCAGCCGATGCCGGAGCGGGCCCTGTCGGGCGGCCGACCCGCGGCCGCCGGCGCGATCAGGACGAGATCAACCCCAGCGACAGCGCCTTGAGCACCGCCTGGTGCTTGGACGTGACGTCCAGCTTGGTCATCAGGTTGCGCAGGTGGAAGTTGACGGTGTGCTCGCTCATGCCGAGGATCACGCCGACCTCCCACGCCGACTTGCCCTCGCTCGTCCAGTGCAGCACCTCGCGCTCGCGCACGGTCAGCCGCGGCAGATCGAGCCGGCGCTGCGCCTCGTCGAGCAGCAGCCGCACGGCGGCATCCTGCGCGTGCACCGCCAGCAGCTGCAGGTCGGCCATCATGCGCGTGACCCGCTCGTCGTCGCTCGGAAGATCAGCCGCCCGATCCACGCCCATCAGGAAGTGCCGCCCTCCGGGCAGGTGCAGCGCCATCGAGACACCCGTGCGATACCCGTAGACCGCCTGCTCTTCCCAGAGGTCGGCGGCCCCGTCGTCGACATAGGTCGACTGGTCGTAGACGAACGGTGCGCCCATGCGCTTCATGCGCCTCAGCACGGGGTCGCGGCGTGAAGCGCTGGCATCGCGCGCGGCGTCGGCGAACGCCTGCGGCGTGTTGCCGAGCATCACGAATACCGAATCCCGCCCCGGGCTGTCGACGACGAGCGCCGCCGAGACGAGCTCGAAGTCCATCTCGTTCGCGAACTCGACCAGCCGGCGCTCGAAGGACTCGCGGTCCGGAGCCTGGCTGATCTCGTAGTAGTCGCTCAAGCGCATGGCCGCGAGCGTACCCTACAAGCCTTGGCGGGTTGTGCCGCCGAGGCCTCGCGCCGACACTGCATGCATGTCGAATTGCTCAGTGAGGTCGTGATGAATGATCCCAGACCCTGGCATGTCGCCTCGTGGCGCCCGGTAAGCCTGGCGCTCGCGCAGCGTCAGTGGATGATACGGCGGCTCGAGCACCGGGCCAGCAGCGGCGCGCCGGCCGCCGCGCTGCGCGAGGGCGCGCAGGGGCAGGTCATGTGGGCCTGCGACACCCCGAAGGGCCCGGTAGGCCTGTCGTGGGACTGGTTCGCGCTGCGCGAAGGCGTGCTGGCGATGGCCGACCCGATGAAGATCGTCTCCAACCTCGAGCTGCTCGACGACGACGGCAGCCCGGTCGGCGAGTCGCGCCGCATCGTCGAGCTCAACAATATCGTTCACGCGCTGGCCTGGCAGTCGCGCGTGCTGCGCGCGAACGAGCCGACGCCTGCACTGCTGGCCGCCTGAACCTCTGGCAGACGCAAGGCGCACGATCGAGCGCACCTCCCGACCGGCGCGCGCGGCCGACCGCCACGCGCGCCCCCGCACGGACCGGGTCCTTTGGTGATGGGGCCGGTCTCTTGAGGCCAATACCGCACCAGCCCCTGGTGCGACGAAGGGCCGCCACGCCACCGGGGGGACCCGGTGGCGTCTTTTTTTGCTGCGGCCGTCAACGCAGCGCGGCGACGCGAAGCTGGCGCGCGACATAGGCCACACCGAGCACGGTCAGCACGACGCTGACCGCCAGCGGCAGCGCCATGTCGAGTGCACCGATCGGCTCGCCCTGCAGCACGCGCCGCATCAGCGCGACCTGCGCCAGCGCCGGCACCCACAGGTGCCAGGGCCGCTCGCCGTCCTGCCCGAACATCGCCACCAGCGGCAGCATCGAGACCGCCAGCAGCACGACGGCGGCGCTGGCCTGCGCCTCCTTGAAGGTCTTGCTGCGGATCGCCACCGCCATCAGCAGCGCCGCCAGCGCGCCGGCCAGCGGCAGCAGCACGGCCAGGAATCCGGCCACCTCGCGCGCGCCGAAGTGGAACTGCGCCGCCAGCGTCTCGCTGCGCAGCAGCCACTGCGCGGGCAGGAAGCTCAGGCAGCCCAGCACCGCGATCAGCATCGCCACGATCGCCACCGCGCCCCACTTGCCCCACACCAGCGCGCCGCGCGCGGCCGGGTTCATCAGCAGCGGCTCGAGCGACCCGCGCTCGCGCTCGCCGGCGGTCGAGTCCAGCGCCGCACCGAGCGCGCCGTACAGCACCGCCATGAGGACGAAGAACGGCACGATGCCGGTGATCTGCGCCGCGCGCGACCCCGCGCTCGCCAGGTCGCGCTCGTCGACCTGCAGCGCCTGCAGCGTCGCCGGCGAGATGCCGCGCAGCGCCAGCTGCAGCGTCGCGCGCTCGCGGTCGAACCCCTGCAGCAATGCCACCACGCGCCGCATGCCGGCACCGACACGCGGGTTCGCGCTGCTGCCGACGACCTCGACCCGCGGGGCCTCGCCGCGCGCGAGCAGCGGCTCGAAGTCGGCCGGGATCACGACCACCGGGTCGGCGAGCCGGCCCGCCTGCAGCAGCCGCTCCCAGTCCGCCGGCGCATCGCGGATCGTGTAGCTCTGGCGCTGCAGGTGGTTGACCAGCGTCGGCGCGTGCGCCGCGCCGACCGCGAGCAGCTCGCGCGCCTCGGCACGCTGCTCGATGCCCGACACCAGCGCCGAGATCAGCGCCAGCACGACCGGCCCGATCGCCACCGAGCTCAGCAGCACGGTCAGCAGCGTGCGCCGGTCGCGCAGCGCGTCGACCAGCTCCTTGCGCAGGACGATCCAGGCCTCGGCGATCACGCCGCATCCCCGCCGCGCGCCGCATCCTCGGGCCTGGCCCGCCCGCCGTCGCCGAACGCCAGTCGCACGAAGGTCTCCTCGAAGTCCGCCTGCCCGCTGCGCGCGTTGAGCTCGTCCACCGTCCCGCGGGCCACCGTGCGCCCGTGCGCGACGACGACGACCTCGTCGCACAGGCGCTCGACCTCCTGCATGATGTGGGTCGAGAAGACGATGCACTTGCCCTGTTCGTCGCGCAGCCGGCGCAGCGTCGCGCGCAGCGCGCGCGTGGCCAGCACGTCCAGGCCGTTGGTCGGTTCGTCGAGGATCAGGTGCGAGGGGTCGTGCACGAGCGCGCGCGCCAGCGCCGTCTTCATGCGCTCGCCCTGGCTGAAGCCTTCGCTGCGGCGGTCGAGCAGCGGCGTCATCTCCAGCATCGACGCCAGCGCCTCGGCGCGCGCGCCGGCCGCGTCGGCGTCCATGCCGTGCAGGCGGCCGAAGTAGACGATATTCTCGCGCGCGGTCAGCCGCGGGTACAGCCCGCGCGCATCGCTGAGCACGCCCATGCGCGCCAACGCCTTGCGCGCGTCGCGCGCGACCTCGATCCCGTCCACGCGCGCGACCCCGGCGTCGGGCTCGATCAGCCCGGCGACGATGCGCAGCGAGGTCGTCTTGCCGGCGCCGTTGGGGCCGAGCAGGCCGGTGATCGCGCCATCGCGCGCGACCCAGTCGACGCCGACGAGCGCGTCGACCGTGCGCGCCGCGCGCCCGCGGCCCTGGACGAAGCGCTTGTGCAGATCGCGCACCTCGATCATCGTGCGCCTTCCGCAGCCGGCGCCCGCACCGGCTGGAACGCCGGCGGGCGCGGGATGCGCTCGACGCAGCCGGCATCGACTGCCAAGGCCTCCGCATCGGTGACGGCATCCACGAATCGGTACACGATGTCGCGCGTGCAGCCGATCGCCAGCACGCCGTGGCCGGCATTCGGCACGACGACGTGGCGCGCGTTCGCGCCCAGCGCCTGCGCCACGCGCGCGCCGTGGCGCGGCGGGGTCACCGGGTCGATTCCGCCCGACAGCAGCAGCGCCGGCACGGGGCTGGATCGCAGCGCATAGAAGTCCGCCGGCACCGCCGCGCGTGGCCAGTTCGCGCAGGTGTCGAGGTAGAGGCGCGCCAGCGTATCGCCGAAGTCCGGCGCGGCGGGCGGCGCGGCGGGCGGCGCGGCAGCCTCGGGCGCCGCATCGCCACCGGCCGCAGCGCGCATGCGCGGCAGGTCCTCGGCGCAGACGACCGAGAAGTGCATGCCCTCGGCGAGGTCGAGCGTGCCGCGCCGCCCGGTCATCGCCGTCGCCAGCCCCGCGAGCGCAGCGAAGCGGCCGGCCGCCGCCTCGTCGATCGCCAGCGGCAGCGCCGACGCCAGCACCGGCGCATACAGTGGCAGCCGCAGCAGCGAGACCGCGACGTCGCGTGTCAGGACGAGCCGCTCCTCGACCCCGGTGACGGGGTGTGCCAGCGCGACCTCGCGCGGCAGGCCGGCGACCACCTCGCGCCAGCGCGCTCGCAGGTCGGGGTGGCGCGCGGCGCAGGCGGCCTCGGCGGCACAGGCCGCGGCGAGCGCGTCGAATGCGGCCTGGGCGTCGATGGCGAAGGCCGCCGGCAGCGCCATGTCGGGCGGGGCGACACCGTCCAGCACGATGCGCCGCAGCGCTTGCGGGTAGCGCCGCAGGTACTCCAGCGCCGCGCGCGTGCCGTAGCTGGCGCCGACGAGGTCGACCTGCGGCGCGCCCAGCGCCTGCCGCACCGCCTCGGCGTCGTCGATCGCGATCGTCGTCGTGTACTGGCGCAGGTCCCCGTGCGGCAGCGTCTGCAGCCGCTCGCGGCAGCGCTGCAGCGCCGCACGCTGGCGCGCCGGGTCGGCGAGCTCCGCCAGCGGTGCCGTCGGCGCCGGCGCGTCGCACAGCAGGGGCGCGCTGCGGCCGGTGCCGCGCTGGTCGATCAGCACCAGGTCGCGCCGGTTGCCCAGCCGCGCCAGCAGCCGCCCGATCGGGCCGGCGAGCTCGATCGCGCTCTGGCCCGGGCCGCCGGCGAAGAAGAAGACCGGGTCGGGCAGCTTGCGCCGTGCCAGCGCAGGCAGGACCGCGAAGTGGACCTCGATCGTCGGCCCGTCGGCGCGCGTCGGGTCGAGCGGCCGCACGACGACCCCGCAGCGCGCCTCGTGCTCGACGCCGCGCAGACGGCAGGGCTGCAGCACCCCAAGCCCTCCGGCCGCCGATCGCGCCACCGGTCCCGCCGGCGCGGCCGGCGCGGCTGACGCGGCTGTTGCGGCCGGCGCGGCCAATGCGGCCAGCGTCGCGGCCAGGGTCAGGAGCTTGCACATGGGCGGCGATTGTCGGGGCCGCGGTGGCGGCGCGTCGCGCGGAAATGCCCGGCGGCCGTCGCCCTGTCGTCCCGCCGGACGGCCCAGCCCGCAGGCCGGCGCGCGATGGCGCCTACCCGCCCTCTCGGGCCGCGTCGGCCGGATGGCCGCGCCAGGCCTCAGCTACGCGCTGCCGTGCCAGCCGCGGCACCGGCGGCGGCCTCGCGCGCGAGCAGCTTGCGGCAGGCGTCACGCTGGCCGTCGGCCGCATCGACCTTGGGGCAGATGCCGTCGAGCTGCCGGCGCAGGCGGTCGAGCACCGCATCGCGGCCGCCGCCGGCGGCCCAGCTGGCGAGGCGGTCACCGACACGCTTGAGCGATCGGGCGCTGCGGCCGGCGAAGCTGCCGGGGTCGGCCGCGGCCTCGTCGAAGAGCTGCGCGGCGACGCGCTCGATCCGCGCGCCGTCCTGCGGCGCCAGCTCGACCAGCGCGCCCAGGTACGACGCGCCCCATTGCAGCCGCGTCGCCGGCCCCCGGCTCTCGTCGAAGGCGCGCGCATGCCAGGCCAGCGCGTCGGCGTCGCGCCCGCTGCGCCGCGCATTGCCGGCGAGCTGGATCATCAGCGCGTAGGGCGACTGGCTGCGCGCGAGGTTGGACTTCAGCAGCGCGTCGCTCTCGGCCCAGAGCCCGGCGCGCCCGAGCGCGTAGGCCCCGCCGGGGATCAGCGCCTCACGCTCGTAGCCGTCGGTGATCTCGCGGTCGTCGCGCGCGACGTGGGCGCGCACTTCGGCCAGAAGCGACTGCGGCAGCTCCACCTTGACCGCATCGGCGGGCTGGTCCAGGCGCGCGAGGTCGATCCGCGCGAGCAGCGCGCCGAGGCGATCGCCGCGCGACAGCGTCGCATCGCCTTCCATCCTGCGCAGCGCGGCGGTGTAGACGCCCAGCAGCTGGCGCCGCTCGGCGGTCTCCTCGGCGCTCAGCGCGCGGACGATCTCGGCCGCGCTGCCGGCGACGATGTCGGCATGGCGCCGGGCCTGCAACGGATCGGCGAGCACCGCCAGCAGCCGCGCGCGCAGCGCGGTGTCGGCCTTGATGCCGCGGCCGTCGTCGCTCGCCGCCGCGGCGGCCATCCAGAGCCGGGTTTGCGTGTCGGCGTCGGCGGAGGAGCCCGATGCCGACGCCGCGACCGCGAGCCGCGCCAGCAGCTCGGGCTTGCCGGCGGCCGCAACGAGCTGCTGTTCGTCGGTCGCCCAGCTGTAGAAGGCCAGCATGCGCCACTCGCCGGCGGCGAGCCTGCGCCCGGCCTCGAAGTCGGCGAGCACCGCCGCGGCAGGACGCCCGCCGGCCATCCCGAGCTGCAGCATCCCCATCAGGCGCTCGGGGTCGGCCTCGCCGGGCAGGCGCGTGATCTCGCTGCCATCGGCGCGCAGCAGCAGCACCGTCGGATAGCCGCTGACCTTGAAGCGCGCGCCGATCCTCTGCGCGCCGCGCTGGTCGCCGTCGACGTGGACGGCGACGAAGCTGCGCGACGCGGCGGCGAAGTCCTGGCGGTTGAAGAAGGTCGCCTTGAGCTGGTTGCACGGCGGGCACCAGGTCGCGCCCCAGTACAGCAGCAGCGGCCTGGACTGCGCGCGCGCCTGCGCGAAGGCGCGGTCGATGTCGGCGTCGCCGGCGGCGACGAGCCAGTCGACATTCGTCGACGGCGCGCGCGAGGTGGCAGCCGCTGCCCCCTGGGCGGCCGGCACGGCCCCTGCGGCCAGGGCGCCGGGCGCGGCGAGTGCCGCGGCGAGCGCGACGGCGCAGGCGAGCCCGCGCGCCGACGCCGGACGGCAGCGGGAGGATGCGGTTCGAAGCGCGGGCATGGGTTTATCCGTGGACGCGGGGACATCGATTGTGCGCGCCGCGGCCGGCCGCGTCATCGCCGCCCGCGGACGAGGCGCCGGGGCAAGGCGCGCAGCCGCCGGGCGGAGCGCCGTCGAACGCGTCGAATGCCGCATGCAAACCGCCGCAACGCGCACGCGGGCGGCGCGACCTATGCTTTTCGCCCATGGACGCGATCACCCATCCCCGCCCGGTCGAACGCATCGTCGCCGGCCAGCCGACGAGCGACGGCGCCGGCGTGCGCCTCGTGCGCATGCTCGCGCAACCGCTGCAGCGCCGGCTCGACCCCTTCCTGATGCTCGACGCCTTCGGCAGCGACGAGCCGCGCGACTACCTCGCCGGTTTTCCCGACCACCCGCACCGCGGCTTCGAGACCGTCACCGTGATGCTCGCCGGCCGCATGCGGCATCGCGACTCGGCCGGGCACGAAGGGCTTCTCGAGCCCGGCGGCGTGCAGTGGATGACGGCCGGCCGCGGCGTCGTCCACAGCGAGATGCCCGAGCCGGCCGAAGGCCGGATGGAGGGCCTGCAGCTGTGGCTCAACCTGCCGGCGGCCGACAAGATGCGCGAGCCCTGGTACCGCGATTTGCGCGCCGACGAGATCCCCGAGGCCATCGCTGCCGGCGTGCGCGCGCGCGTGATCGCAGGCCGCGCCCTCGGCATCGACGGGGCGGTGCAGCGCGCCGCGACCGAAGCGCTGCTGGTCGACCTGCAGCTCGAACCCGGCGCGCGCTTCGCGCATGCGCTGCCGGCTTCTCACAATGCCTTCGTCCAGGTCGTGGCGGGCGCGGTCGTGATCGACGGGGCCTCGGTGGCGGCAGGCCGGATGGCGATCCTGGCGAACCCGCCGGAGGCGGACGGCGTCGTGCTCGCCGCCGGTGCCGGCGCTGCACGCGTGCTGCTGGCAGCCGGTCGGCCGCTGAACGAGCCGATCGTGCAGTACGGGCCCTTCGTCATGAACAGCCAGCAGCAGATCGCGCAGGCGTTGCACGACTTCCGCCGCGGCGTGCTGGCCTGATCCGCGCGGTCGCGGCAAGCCGAATGCGAAACGCGGGGCCAGGTCCCAGGTTCCACATCGTGAAACTTGGGACCTGACCCCGCCTGGGAGAGGTCAACGATCGCGGTACGGAACGCCGACGGCCGCGTCGGTGGCGCCGAGGACGAAGACCGAGTAGACGCTTCCAGCCCGCAACGCCTGCTCGTCGACGACATAGAGAGGCTCGCCCAGCCCGGCGGCGGTGACGGCGATGCGTGCCGCGGCGCTGGCGTCGACCGTCGCGGGCGTCGACGCCGAGCCAGGCAGCACGCCGGCGGCCAGCGGGGTGAAGTCCAGCGTCATCGACAGCGCGGCGTCGAGGTCCGCAAGGCCGTTGACCAGCCGCAGACGCGCGCGCCCGGCCTGCGCCGGCGGCCGGTTGTCGTCGGCGATCCAGCTCGCCGCCGGCGCCAGCGGCGTGCCCCGCACCAGCAGCGTGTAGTCGTCGCCCGGCCGCAGCGTCGCCGGCGGCACCTCGACCGCGGCGCCGTCGACGCTCAGCGTCGCGGCGGCGGAGCCCGCCGGCACCAGCCGGTACGGCCCGACCGCCGGCGAGCCGACGCCGTCGACCAACGCGACGCCACCGACGCTCGCGGCCACGGTGCCGCTGGCGCTGACGCCGGCGACCGCGCGCACGCGCGCATGCGTGCCGTCGAGCCGCTCGACGGCACCGCCTTGCGTCAGCAGCAGCGCGCCGACGAGCACGCCGCCACCGCCGGGGGTGACGATCAGGGTGGCGACCTGGCGGCTCGCCAGCGCGACCGCGGGCAGGTCCAGCCTCAGGTCGTCACGGTCGCCGGCGGCGGTCACGCGCAGCCGCCAGCCGGCGGCGTCGACGGTGGTGAATGCGGTCGTCGAGTCCGCCGCGGCCGCCGCGAACAGCGGCTCGGCGTCGGCCAGCTCGACCTCCGGCCCGGTCAGGTAGATGTCGAGCGCGCCGGCGTCGGCTGCGCCGTGCAGCACGCGCAGCCGGACCTCGCCCCGCTCGGGCTCGCTGGTCTCCTCGTCGAGCAGCGTCGCGCGCAGCGCCGCTTCGCCGCCATGCGCGACGATGGCGTAGCGCTTGCCTTCGGCGAGCCGAGCCTCGAGGCTGGCGAGCGCCGCCGGCGATCCAGTGCGCGAGATGCGGACGTCGACCTGTTCGGCGTCGGCGGCTTCATAGTCCGCTCGCTCGCCGTAGCCGACGCCGGATTGAACCGTCTGGTCGTCGACGACCAGGTCCAGCGCCGGGTAGGCGAGGCTGGCGTTGACCAGCCGCAGCTTCGCGCGCGTGGCGTCGGCAGCCCCGCCGCAGCCGGGCAGCGCGACCGCGGCCACGAGCAGCGGCAGCGCGAGCACGCGCAGCAACCTGCGGCGCGCGCCGGCGGGGGCTGACTCGACCGCGCGCGCTGCGGCGGATTCGCTGGGATCGTCCATGGAGCCGGACTGTAGCAATGCGCGACCGCGACATCGCCCCCGAAACGACGACGCCCGTGGCGGACCACGGGCGTCGAGGGGGATTCGCGGACGGGCTGACCCGGGAGGACGGCCGCGGCGGCCCGGCTCTCCCGGATGGCGTCCCACCGGCGCCGCCCGGGGCGACGCCGGCGGCACGCGGCGATCGGACGTGTCAGGCGCGCGGCGCGACCGCGGCCGCGGCGAGCTGCTGCGCCGGCCCGGTCTCGGCGAGCAGGCCGATCCCGGCCAGCATCGCCAGCGTCACGCTGAAGGCCAGGGCGAGGGCGGCGAAGCGGGAAGCGATGGTGTTGGACATGGCGGTCTCCTGGGGCGGGGGCGACGTCTTCGTCGATGGCGCCACTGTAGGCAGCCCCGACGCCCCGCTCCAGCCGTTTGCGACGAAGCGCGGCCATCGGTCGACGAACCGCCGCAGCGGCGGACGGGCGGCGGCGGCATGCAACTCGGCACCGGCCTTGCGGGCGCCGCCGCTGGCCGCGGCAAGCCGGTCGGCGGTCCGCGAGGCCTCGCTGCGGCACGCCCCGCGCCCGGCGCCAGACCGCGTGCAGCCGTCCCGGTGCCGACGCTCCCAGGCGACAGCACCGCCGACCGGTCGGGCCCTCAGCGCGGCCTGGGCGCGGGCTCGTCCAGCTCCCAGGCCAGCCACCATGCCAGCGGGACCAGGCGCGCGATCTCGTCGGCGCGCTCGTGCTCGGTGATCCTCAACCCCCGCGCGAGCTCGTGGCTGGAGTCGAACCAGCCGCAGACCGGCGCTTCGCCGTCCGTCGCAGGCCCACCCTGCGCCGCCTCGCCGCCTGGCTCCGGCGCCGGCAGCGCGGCGCGCGGCGGCCATCCGTGCCGCGGACGAGGCGGCGGCCGCCGGTTTGCGGGCCACCCGATCGGCGCTTGCATCCAACGAGGCCAGGGCATGGTCGTCTCCCGTGTCGCGGGCGGCTGCGAAAGCAGGCGCCACCCATGCGCGGCATCGTGCGTCGTCGCGGCCGGCGCGGCCATCGCCCGCGTGGAGGCGTCCGCGGTGGGTGCCCCGGGGGGTGGGTGGCCCCTCACCCGCCCGGGTGAGTCGCCCCCGCGCCCATGCATGCGGCGCTGCGCGGCCTTACGATCGCCGCGCATGTGCGGTCGCTATGTCATCGCCTACGACCCGCAGACGCTGGTCAGCGGGTTCAGCGTCGTGCGCGCGCCGCCGTTCCCGAAGCGCTGGAACGTCGCCCCCCAGTCCGAGGTACCGGTCGTGCACGAGACGCGCGAGGGCGAGCGTATCGCCACGCTGATGCGCTGGGGCCTGGTTCCGCACTGGGCCAAGGATCCGGCGATCGGGCGCCGGCTCGTCAACGCACGCGCCGAGAGCGTATTCGACAAGCCCTCGTTCCGGCAGGCGATCCGGCGCCGGCGCTGCCTGCTGCCGGCCAGCGGCTTCTACGAGTGGCAGGCCACGCCCGACGGCAAGCAGCCCTGGTATGTCTCGCCGCGCAGCGCGCTGCCGTTCGCGATGGCCGGCCTGTTCGAGGCCTGGCGGCCGTCCGAGGAAGCCGAGTGGGAGCTCAGCTGCTGCATCGTGACGACTGCGGCGAATCCGCTGATGGCGCCGATCCACGACCGCATGCCGGTCATGGTCGCGCCGCAGCACTGGGGACGCTGGCTCGCGCGCGACGATCAGCCGCGCGCGGCGATCGAGCCGATGCTCGTAGGCGCGGACCCGGCGACGATGCAGGCCTGGCCGGTGTCGCGCGCCGTCAACCGCGCCAGCGCCGAGGGCGTGCAACTCGTCGAGCCGCTGCCGGCGGCAACGGCCTGAAGCGGCCGACGCGCCGCAGGGCGCTCAGCCGAACGGCCGCACGCCGAACAGCGCCGCGTGCGCCCAGAATGCGAACAGGGCCCACAGCGCGCCGCCGATCAGCACCGCCGCGGCCGTTCGCCCGGCGTGGCCCGCGAGGTAGACCGTGCCGTCGGCGCGATCGCGCAAGCGCGCGGCGCGGAAGTCCGCCACCGCCCACAGCAGGAAGCCGCCGAACAGCAGCAGGTCGGCCAGCGTCCCGTTGGCCAGCAGGTGCGCCAGCGCCCAGGTCTTGACGCCCAGCACCATCGGGTGGTGCAGCCGGCTCTTGATCTGGTTGCCCGGCACGTAGGCCGCGGCCAGCAGCAAGAAGGCGACGAGCGTCAGCAGCGACGCCAGGTGCCGCATCGCCACCGGCGGATCCCACAGCGCGACCGGCTCCAGCCGCGCCTGGCCGTAGCCGAAGACGATCAGCGCCAGGCCAGCCGCCGAAAGCAGCGAATAGGCGCCCTTCCAGGCGCCCTCGCCGAGGCGCGCGATCATCGCCCGGCGCCAGGGCTCGGCGACGATGCGCACCGAGTGCATGCCGAGGAAGAGGATCAGTCCGACGATCAGCAGGCTCACTTCCAGGACCTCATGGTGGATTCCGCGCCTCGGCGGCCGCTTGCGGCACGGTGGTCCGGGGCGCGTACAGCCGGGCGCCGGCCGCCCGGCTGGCAAGAGCGCGAGGGCCGATTCTCGCCCCGCTATGCTCGCGCCATGCAGACCCGAACCGCCGACCCTGACCCGACCGCGGCCGTTGCCGAGGCCCCGACGCCTGCAGCGCCCCTTGCCCCCGCCAACGCGCCGGCAGCCGGCCCCGGCGCAGCACCTAAGATCCGCTGGTACTGGGAGGACTTCCCCGTCGGCTCGGTGCGCGAGTTCGGCGGCATCACGCTGACGCGCGACGAGATCGTCGAGTTCGCGCGCCGCTACGACCCGCAGCCCTTCCACCTCGACGACGCGGCGGCGCGCGAGTCACTGTTCGGCGGCCTGTGCGCCAGCGGCTGGCAGACCTGTGCGCTGGCGATGCGGATGATGTGCGACGCCTACCTCAACGAGTCGGCCAGCCTGGGCTCGCCCGGCATCGACAACCTGCGCTGGACGGCGCCGGTCTACCCCGGCGACACGCTGCATGTGCGAATGACGGTGGTCGCGGCGCGGCCGATGGCGAGCAAGCCCGGCGTCGGCCTGATGCAGTCGCAATGGGAGGTGCTGAACCAGGACGGGCGCACCGTGCTGACGATGCAGGGCTGGGGGATGATGCGCCGGCGCGACGCCGATGCCGCGTCCGGCGCGGGCGGGCCCGGATCCGAGAGTGCGATCTAGCGCACGCGCTGCCCGCGGAACCCGCGCGGCTTCACAATCTCGAAACCGCATGCCGCGATGCCCCGCCGCGAAGCCGGGGGGCGCGGCCTGCCCTTGTCGGCCATGCACCCGGCAAGGCCGTTATCGCCATTCCGTCCAACCCGACCGAGGACCACCGCCATGCGTTCCCCGTTCCGCCTGCTCGCCACCCTGCTCGCCGCCGCCCTGGCCTTCGGCGGCACGACGGCCCAGGCGCAGAAAGCCGAGCCCAAGGTGCTCAACGTCTACAACTGGGCCGAGTACATCGCCGAGGACACGCTGGCCAACTTCGAGAAGGAGACCGGCATCAAGGTCCGCTACGACAACTTCGACACCAACGAGATCCTGCACGCCAAGCTGGCGGCCGGCCGCTCGGGCTACGACATCGTCGTGCCGAGCGCGCACTTCGCCAAGATGCAGATCGAGGCCGGGCTGTTCCAGAAGCTGGACCGCAGCAAGCTGAGCAACTGGGGCAACCTGGACCCGGCGCTGCTCGAGCAGCTCGCCAGCGTCGACCCCGGCAACCAGCACCTGGTGACCTGGATGTGGGGCTATGTCACGGTCGGCATCAACACCGGCAAGGTCAAGGCGGCGCTCGGCGACATGCCGATGCCGGCCAACCCCTGGGACCTGATCTTCGCGCCCGAGTACGCGAGCAAGCTCAAGGCTTGCGGCATCAGCGTGCTGGACTCGGCGTCCGAGGTGCTGCCGGTGGCGATGATCTACGCCGGCAAGCCGCCCTACAGCCGCAACGCTAAGGACTACGACGAGGCGCGCAAGGTGCTGCTGTCGGCACGGCCCTACCTGACCCGGCTGTCGTCGTCGGGCTATATCGACGAGCTCTCCAACGGCCAGCTGTGCGCCGTGATGGGCTACTCGGGCGACATCAACATCGCGCGCAACCGCGCGATCGACGGCAAGACCGGGCAGGACATCAAGGCGCTGATCCCGCCCAAGGGCGCGACGCTGTTCTTCGACACGATGGCGATCCCGAAGGATGCGCCGCACCCGAACAACGCGCACCTGTTCATCGACTACATCCTGCGGCCGCAGGTGCACGCGTCGCTGACGAACGCGGTCTTCTTCGCCAACCCGAACAAGGCCTCGCTGCCCTTCGTCGACAAGAAGGTCGCCAGCGACCCGACGGTGTTCCCGCCGCCGGACGACCTGAAGAAGATGACGCCGCCGGACACCGTGCCGCAGGATATCCGCCGGCTGCAGACGCGCATCTTCACCGCGTACCGCTCGGGCGCCAGCCAGTGAGCGGGGTCAGGTCCCTCATGTCACATCGTGGAACGTGGTGACTGACCCCAAGCCCGCCCGGCCCGCCGAGGTGCGCGCGTTCTGGTTCGGGCCGGATACCGGCGCGGGCGCGGAAGCGGGCTTCCGCCCCGAGTGGTTCCGCAAGGATCCGGCGTTCGACGAATCGATCCGCGCGCGCTTCGGCCCGCTGGTCGAGCGCGCGCTGACACTGCCGGCCGGCGCGCCACCGGCCTGGGGCGACGCGCCGGCCGACCTGCTGGCCGAGATCCTCGTCCTCGACCAGTTCCCGCGCAACCTCTACCGCGGCCAGGCGCGCGCCTTCGCCGGCGACGCGCGCGCGCTGGCGCTCGCGCTGGCGCTGATCGCGCGCGGCGACGACCGCCGGCTGCACCCGGTGCAGCGCCTCTTCGCCTACCTGCCGCTGGAGCACGCCGAGGACCTGGCGCTGCAGGACCGCAGCGTCGCCCTGTTCAGCGCGCTGGCGGCCGAGCACACCGGTTTTGCAGACGTGCTCGACTACGCCGAGCGCCACCGCGACGTCATCCGACGCTTCGGCCGCTTCCCGCACCGCAATGCCGCGCTCGGGCGCGCGAGCACACCGGCGGAGGCCGACTACCTGGCGCAGCCGGGCAGCGGGTTTTGAGCCTGGCCGTCACGGCAGCGCCTCGACCCACTGAAGCACGGGCAGCCCGGGCCCCACGGGAGCGGGAACTGCTCCAGCGACTCCTCGATGCCGAACCACTCGGGCAGCGAACGCAGGATCCGCTCGACATCGCCCGCCGCGGTGAAGACCGGACCGACCAGCCTCAGGCGCGCGAAGCCAGTTCGGCAGGCCGGCCGTGCTGGTCACGCGACACCGCCGGAGGCGGCAGCCTCGCCAGCGGCAGCGTGCCGCTTCCCGCTCGACGCGAACGCGGGCGGCCGGGCGCGCGGGGCATCGCGGACAGACCCTCGCCCGTGTTCACAGCGATGCCACGCGCCGCATGCAGGCGATCTTGTCGTCGGCCAGGCCGGCCAGGTCAAGCTCCTGGATCCGCGATTCGCGCAGCAAGCGGCCGAAGACCAGCGGCAGCTGCGAATAGCGATAGTCGTATTTGATGTCGATCTCGCGGCGCACGCGGTCCAGGTGCTCCTGGATCGACCACAAGTCGTCCGGCACCTTCGCGGCGGCGGCCCGCGCCTTGAAATCCGCCATCACTTCAGCGAGCTCGGTCTCGAGCGCGGCCCTGAACACCCGGCGCGCGATCTTCTTCTCCGACTCGGACCACTTGAAGTCGACCATCAGAGCGTCACGCCTCGAGGTGGAACGACATGGATCCGGAGAGCGCCCTCGAAGGCGCATTCTCCAGCGTGACGACCAAGCCGGCCGTGACGAGTGCCGCCAGGCGCGACGACCCGACCTCGCGCTGGCTGCAGCAGCGCGTGGCGCGCGTGGGCTGGCAGAAGGCCTGCGTGGCCATGGCCAACAAGAACGCCCGCATCCTGTGGGCGGTGATGACGCGCGAGCAGGACTTCGACGCCCGGCACGTCAGCGTCAAGCCGCCGGGCAGGTGCGGCCAGCCGGCCACCGCGTGCCAGCGCCAGACCTGCGTGGCCTGAGGGCCACCGGCACCGATCCCGCGCTGGCCCCGCCCCCGTAGCCTCGATCGTCGCGGACATGCTTTCGAAGATGCATTGACAGGTCAGACCGGCAGCCGGCGAACTCGACTGACCCGCCGGGGCGGCGATCGTGCCCAACCCCGTGGAGCGAATGGAGCCCGGCTGAGCGGTTCGCATCCGGGTCCGCACCGGCAGGTGCCACAAGGCCGTTCCTGATTAGCGACCTGGCTCAGCAAGCCCGCAGCAGCGCCTCGCGATGCGGTTTCGTGACAGCGGCGGCACGAATCAGGCGAGGCAGGATCGCACGCAGGTCGTAGCGCCGGTTGAATCGATACTGAACCTCCCCCAGGTAGCGGGCGGCGTACTTCGCCAACTTCACGGCGTGTAGGTTCCTGTCAGAGCGGTCTTCAGGTTGCCGAGGATGGTGTTGACGGCCCGAAACTGCTCGAGCTCGACGCTGGCCTTGCGGCCTCCGGTGACGGTGCGGTCGTGCACGGCTCCCAGTTCAGCCGCGACGGCGAAGCATCCCAGGCCATCGGACACCAGCGTCAGCGGCAGCACCGTCGAGTGGGCGATGAACTCGCGGATCGACTCCTTGGTGAACGGGCGCGCCGAGAAGCATGCCAGGTGCGGTTTTCCGGTTTCGGTGGTCTGCACAGCAGCCACGAAAGGCACCTTGTTCTCCGAGCCGCGGCCGCTCTTGCCGCCGGAGAGTTCGCCACCGAGGTAGGCGTCGTCGATCTCCACGCGTCCGGTGAGCTGTCGGTCCTCCTCGCGCAGCCGCATGACCTCCAACAGCTTGTGCTTGACGAGCCAGGCCGTCGCGTAGCTGACGCCCAAGTGGCGCTTGAGCTCGAGGGCCGAAACGTTGTTCTTGGCCTGCGTCAGCAGGTGCATGCCCAGGAACCAACTCGTGAGCGGTAGCTTGGAGCGGTGGAAGATCGAGTCGCTGGTCGCGCTGCACTGGTGCGGGCATTGCGCGCACTGCCAGTACAAGCGTCCCTCGCGCCGGAACGAGCTGCGTGAGGCGCCGCCGCATGCCGGGCACACGAAGCCAGAAGGCCAACGACTGGCCACCAGCGCCGCCTCGCACTTCTCCCGCGTTCCGTACTGGTTCATGAACTCGACCATCGAAAGTCCGCGCTGGAACTGCACTCGATTCATCGCCATGGACTGCCTCCTGTAGTGGTCAGCCCATCGTCGACCCTCACTGGCTCAAATAGTGAGCCTGTGCTGAGCCAAGTCGCTAATCAGGAAGGCTCTTGACTCGTAGGGAAGTCCTTGTAGCCGGGTTAGGCGTCACTTGTGGCACGCGGAAGTGGCAGCTTCTCTAGACGCTTTGCCATTCGCGTTTGCCACCCTGGGCCAGTTGCCTTCCATCGGGCCACCACTTCCGGCGGCAAACGCAGACTGATCATCTGCTTTGGATTGACAGACTTCGGTCGGCCAGCCTTCTTAAAGACCGTCCGTTCGAACATCTCGTCCGTCAGTTCGGGAAGTTCCTCGTACTCCTCCGGCTTGATGACATGCGCGTCCACGCGCTTGAGATCAGAGCCCAAAGTACGGCGCGAAGCGGGCTTTCTCACGATCATTCGCCTTTCTCATGCTGAAGACGTGACGCACTGCGCCACGCGGCGTGAATCCAATGACCACCATGCGGCCCTGAAGCACCCCGTAGCAGATGATCCGGGCTTCGCCGTAGTCCTTCCTCGTGTCTTCGACTTCAGCGGTCAGGCCATCGAAGACCAGCGCGGCGTCCTCGAAGTCCAGGCCGCGATTGACAAGTGTCCACTCACGCTTGGCGGGGTCGAAGCTAATGCGCACAGCATTACTGTATATACACTAATGCAGCTTGTCAAGATGGGGCGGTTGTAGGGGCGAGTGACGCCTAACGATTAAGGATAGATCGCGCGAAGCCGCGATCTGATCCGTTTGTTGGACAAGCCCGGTGTGCAGCGCGCGGGGCGTGCGGCGGGCGCCCTGCAAATATGTCCTGCCGCGCCGGTCCGCCGCGGAGCACCGGGCGGGTCGGTCGTGCGGCGGCCTTCCGCGCCGGACCGCAAAGCCCTCGACTTCGAAGCGAGCCTGGGCGCGA